>NZ_JAUSUL010000002.1:0-364654 GCF_030814015.1 Amorphus orientalis | reverse complement strand
ACTCCACCTTCCTGCAGCGCGCCTACGATCAGGTGGTGCACGACGTCGCGCTGCAATCGCTGCCGGTCCGCTTCGCCATCGACCGGGCGGGGCTCGTGGGCGCCGACGGCGCGACCCACGCCGGTGCGTTCGACCTCGCCTATCTCGGCTGCCTGCCGAACATGGTGGTCATGGCGGCCGCCGACGAGGCGGAGCTGGTCCACATGGTGGCGACCGCCGCCGCCATCGACGACCGGCCGTCCGCGTTCCGCTATCCGCGCGGCGAAGGCATCGGCGTGACCCTGCCGGAAGCCGGTGTGCCGCTCGAGATCGGCCGCGGCCGGATCGTGCGGGAAGGCAGCCAGGTGGCGCTTCTGTCGCTCGGCACCCGCCTCGGCGAGGCGCTCACCGCTGCCGATCGGCTCGCCGGCTACGGCCTGTCCACGACCGTCGCCGACGCCCGGTTCGCCAAGCCGCTCGACCGCGACCTCATCCGTCAGCTTGCCCGCAATCACGAGGTTCTGGTGACGATCGAGGAAGGCGCGGTCGGCGGCTTCGGCAGCCATGTCCTGCAGGCGCTGTCCGACGACGGCTTCCTCGACAAGGGCCTTCGCGTACGGACGATGACCCTGCCCGACCTGTTCATCGATCAGGACAGCCCGAAGGCGATGTACGCCCGCGCCGGCCTCGATGCCGATGGCATCGTGGCCAGGGTGCTTACAGCGCTCGGTCAGCAGATGGAGGCTGGCGGCGCAGACGCAGCCGTGGGCCACGCCGGCACCGTCCGGATCTGAGCATCATCCCGTCGGGCGGACCAACGCTGCGTCAGTAGGACAGGCTCGGCAGCTTGAGCGCAATGTCCGGGATCAGCCAGACCAGGAGCAGCCCCAGAAGCTGCAGCAGCACGAACGGGACGATGCCGCGATAGATCTGCAGCGTCGTCACGTCGGGTGGCGCGGAGCTCTTCACGTAGAACAGCGCCATGCCCACCGGCGGCGTCAGGAACGAGGTCTGCAGGCAGATCGCGATCAGGACGGCGACCCACAGCGGATCGAAGCCGAGCGACACCACCACCGGAACCGTGAGCGGCGCGATGATCAGCACGATCTCCATCCAGTCGAGCACGAAGCCGAGCAGGAACACCACCAGCAGCACCACGCCCAGAACCGCCTGGGGCGGCAGCGGCAGGCCCTGTATCGCGCCCTCGATCACCTCGTCGCCGCCGTAGCCGCGCAGCACCACGGAGAAGCAGCTCGCGCCGAAGATCAGCGCGAACAGGAAGGCCGTGGTCTTGCCTGTGCCGTAGCTGACGTCCTTGAGCGTCTGCCAGGTGAGCTGACGGTCGGCGGCGGCCAAAAGCGTGGCGCCCAGCGCTCCGACGCCCGAGGCCTCCGTCGGCGAGGCGATGCCGAGGAAGATCGAGCCGAGCACCGCCGTCATCAGGAGAACCGGCGGGACCAGCGCCCGCACCAGGTCGAGGACCGCGCTGGCGGTGTCCTCGTCCGGATCGACCTTCTGGGGCGGCGCCAGCTCCGGGCGGATCGCGCACAGCACGACGATGTAGACGGCGTAGAGGAAGGCCAGCAGCGCGCCGGGCAGGATTGCGGCCATGAACAGGTCGCCGACCGACAGGCGCAGCTGGTCGCCCATGACGATCAGCATGATCGACGGCGGCACCAGGATGCCGAGACAGCCGGACGCCGCCACGGTGCCGAGCCCGAGCGGCATGCTGTAGTTGGCGCGGCGCAGCACCGGCAGCGCGACGGTGGCCAGAAGCACTACCGAGGCGCCGATGATGCCGGTCGAGGCCGCCAGCACCAGCCCGATCGCCACGACCGCGAGGCCGAGCCCGCCCGGCAGGCGCCGCATCATCCGGCCCATCGCGACGAGAAGCCGGTCGGCCACGCCGGAGCGCTCCAGCATCAGCCCCATGAACACGAACATCGCCATCGGCACGAGCGAGTAGTTCGACAAGGTGCCGAAGATCCGGTCGGAAGCGAAGGCGATGAAGTTGGAGCCGGCCAGCACCTTGATGCCGAGCATCGGCAGGAGGTCGCCCAGAAGCGCGAACAGCACGCCGACGCCGCCGAGGACGAAGGCGACGGGAAAGCCCGCGAACAGGCCCGCCGCGAATGCGGCGAACATGAGGGCGACGAAGATGACGTCCTGGGTCAACGGGACACCGGCGGGTAGGAGGAACCGGCCCCGCGCATCGTCAGGAGCGCGCGGCACATCTGGGCGATGCCCTGCAGACCGAGAAGCGCGAAGCCCGCGAACATGCAGAACTTGATGACGTAGCGCGCCGGCAGCCCGCTGGGCATGGGCGAGCCCTCACCGATGGACAGGGAATAGGTGAAGGTTCCCCAGGCAAACCACCCGATCCCGATGACGAACGGCATCAGGAGGACGAGGCCGCCGAAGAACTCGACGACGGCCTTGCGCAGGGGAGAAAACTTCGCGTGGAACAGGTCCACGCGGACATGAACGTCGTCGCGATAGGCGAAGGCCATGCACCCGAGCACGATCAGCGCGTTCAGGTGCCACTGCAGCTCCTCGAGCTCGACGAGCCCGAGCCCGAAGCCGTAGCGCAGCACGACGTTCAGGATGATGACGAGCATCAGGATCGGCAGCACGAGCGCGGTGGCACGCCCCACGGGAACCGTGATCCGGTCGATCGTCCGGGCGATACCGTAAAGCGTGTCGTTCATGGCGCGTGCTGCCGATCCCTTATCCACTCGGGACAATCAGTCGGTCCGGACCTCGACCCAGGCCGCGTTCTGGTCGCGGTAGGCCTGCAGGGAGTCCCAGACGCGCTTGAAGTTCTCGTCGTCGGCGGCCTGCTCCTGCATCACCTCGTCGGTCTTCTCCTTGAAGGCCGCCAGCAGCTCGGGCGAGAACTCGCGGATCTCCACGCCGTTCTCCTTGAAGGCTGCAACCGCTTCGGCGTTCTCCGTCATCGTGGAGGTGACGCCCCACAGCATGGTCTCGCGGCAGGTCAGCTCGATCAGCTTGCGCTGGGCCTCGCTCATGGAGTCCCACTTCGCCTTGTTGATGATGAGCTCGTTGATCGCCGCCGGCTGGTGCCAGCCCGGCAGGTAGTAGTTTTTGGCGACGTCGTCGAAGCCGACGCTGGCATCGATGGCGGGCATGGAGAACTCGGTGCCGTCGATCACGCCGCGCTCGAGGTTGGGATAGATGTCGCCGCCGGCCAGAAGCACGACGGAGGCGCCCATCTTCTTCATCACTTCGCCGGCCAGACCGGCGAAGCGCAGCTTCATGCCCTCCAGATCGGCCGCGGTCTCGATCGGCTTCTTGTACCAGCCGCCCGCTTCGGAATCCATCAGGCCGCAGGGCACGGTCACCACGCCCTGCTCGGCGTAGATCTCGCGCCAGATGTCGAGGCCGCCGCCGTTGTAAATCCAGCCGAGATACTCGAACGCGTCCGGTCCGAACGGCACGCCGCCGAACAGCTGCACGGCCGGGAACTTGCCGGCGACATAGAGCGGGCTGGTGTAGCCGGCGTCGAGGGTGCCGCGCTGCACTGCGTCGAAGATCTCCAGCGACGGCACCAGCTTGCCGGCGCCGTAAAGCTCGACCTCGACGTTGCCGCCAGAGGCTTCGTTGATCGCGTCGGCGAAATGCTGCGCGTCGCGCCCGCTCGCCGGCAGGGTCAGCGGCCAGGCGCTCTGCACGTTCAGCGAAACGCCGTCCTGGGCCTGGACCGGGGCACCCATCGCGCCGACGGCGAGAGCCATCGCGACCAGGCCGGTCGTCTTCATGCTGCGGAACATCTGCTGTCTCCTCTGTGGCGGGCCGGGCAGGAAACCGTCGCCGACCCGATTTTTCCAAGCCTGTTCCGGCAGTTGGCCCGAACAGCGACGTCTGCGGCTTTCAAACCACAATTTAATTTTTGAGAAGGGTATTTTGTCCGGTAAATTTTTGCAATATTCCGAAAAGAGATCGAACCGGAAAATTGAGGGCGTCGGACCGTGCAGTCGAGCGAGACGCGCGTGGCATTGGTGACGGGAGCGGCCGGCGGCATCGGCCTCGCCTCAGCGCACGCGCTCGCCGCCGACGGCTGCCGGATCGTGCTGGCCGATGTGGATCGAGACGGTCTGGAGCGCGGCAAATCCGAGCTGATCGCCGCCGGCGCGACGGTCGAGACGGTCGTCATGGACGTCGCCGACGAAGCCTCGGTGGACGCAGCGTTCACAGCCGCGGAAGCGGCTCTCGGCCCCGTCGCCATTCTGGTTCTGTGTGCCGGCATCATGGGCGGCGGCCCCGGCATCTCCACCGATCTTGCCGACATCTCGCCGGAGCAGTGGGACCGGGTCAACGCCGTGAATTCGCGCGGCACGTTCCTGTGCATGCGCGCCTTTCTGCGCCGCCGGCGGGAGACGCCGGTCGACGACGGGCGCATCATCACCCTGTCCTCCGCCGCCGGCCAGCTCGGCGGCTATCGCGGAGATCCCGCCTACGTGGCTTCCAAGGCCGCCATTCTCGGCCTCACCAAGATCGCCGCCCGCCAGTGCGCCGACCAGGGCATCACGGTCAACTGCATCGCCGCCGGCCCGGTGCGCACGGGCATGTTCGAGCGGGCAATGGATCCGGACGCGGTTCCGGGCCTTGAAGCGCGCATCCCGCTCGGGCGCGTCGGAACCGCCGAGGACGTCGCGGGCGCGGTCCGCTATCTCGCCGGCGACGCGGCGCGCTGGATCACCGGCGCCACCATCGACGTCAACGGCGGCTACAGGATGCAGTAGGCGCCATGTCAGGGCTGACGGTTCATGATGAGATCGCCGGACTGGTCGTAGATGCCGATCATCACGTGCATCTGCATGATCAGGTTCGTGAGATCGTCCGGGGCCGGCGCCACCTGCTGGAACAATCTCAGGAGAACCGCCCGGCGCTGGTCGAGATAGGCCTGGATGATCTCGTCGCCGTGCTCAGACACAGCATACGTCATGCTCTTGCGCGAGCGGCCCTGCTTCTCGATCAGACCAAGCTGGCCGAGCTTCTTCAGCCCGTACTGGATGTTCGTCATGTCGTCGCGGTGCAGCAGCCGGCCGATCTCCATCAGCCCCTTCGCCGTGCCGTTCATGTGGACGGCGTGCAGGATCGAGGCCTCCGTGCTGGAGAGCGAAATGTCGGAGACCGACGCCAGGCAGTCGCGCCGCCAGCGCGCGAACGCGGCGCCGAGGTGCCAGATCGCATATTCGAATTCGGCCAGCTTCGCCTCGTAGTCGGCGCCCTCGGGCGCGTTGGCGACCTGCTTACTTTCCGATTTCGCGCTCTTACTTCCGGCCATCCGGGATTCAGCCTTCCAACAACTTCAAAGCATCGGGCGAGATGACAGCGGAGCAAGTCGCAACAGGGCCGCAAAGTCAATGCGGTGGTGAACAGTCGGATGGACCGGGCAGCGTCTACGCGCTCCTCAAGGCCCAGGCCGCCCGCTATCCGGAGAACGACCTGCTCGTCCTCCCCCAGGCGGTGCGGACGCTGTGGGGGCTGGACGAGCCGGCGCTGAGCTATGGCGGGACGCTGCACCGGGTCGACGCCCTTGCCGATCGCTACCGCGCGGCCGGCTACGGGCCAGGCCACCGGGTGGCGCTTCTCCTGGAGAACCGGCCCGCCCATTTCCTCCACTGGCTTGCGCTGAATTCGATCGGCGCCAGCGTGGTGCCGGTCAATCCGGACTACACCGCCGACGAACTCCACTTCCTGCTGGAACACAGCGACAGCACGCTTCTGGTCCACCTCCCCTCCCGGGCGGCGCAGGCGTCGGAGGGGGCTGAAGGCCTGCCCGTCAGCCTGGTGCCGGAGGATGCCGCCACCTTCCCTTCCGCCGCGACACCCGCCGGCTCCGCGCCCGCCGATCCGACCGCCGCCGAGTGCGCGCTGATCTACACCTCCGGGACCACCGGCCGGCCCAAGGGCTGCATCCTCACCAACGGCTATTTCCATGGCTGGGCGGAATGGTACTGCGCCCAGCGCGGCCACATCTCGCTGCGCGAGGGCGTGGAGCGGCTGATGACGCCGCTGCCCACCTTCCACGTGAACGCCATGGGCAACTCGTTCATGGGCATGCTCGCCTCCGGCGGCGCCCAGATCATCGTCGACCGCTTCCATCCGCGCTCCTGGTGGGACATGGCGCGCGAGACCGGCGCCACCTGCTTCCACTATCTCGGCGTGATGCCGGCCATCCTCCTGGCGATCCCGCCGGCCGACACCGACCGGGACCACTCGCTGCGCTTCGGAATGGGCGGCGGCGTCCACCCCGATCACCACGCCGCCTTCGAGGCGCGCTTCGGCGTGCCGCTGCTGGAGGGCTGGGCGATGACGGAAACCGGCGGCGCCGGCATCCTGTGCGCGTCCGAGGAACCCCGCCACGTCGGCGAACGCTGCCTGGGCCGCGCGGACCGGCCCGGGCCGCCGATGGAGATCCGCCTTCTCGACGACGAGGGACGCGATGCGCTGCCCGGCGAACCGGGCGAACTGGTGCTGCGCGCCCGCGGCGCAGACCCCACCCGGCGCTTCTTCTCCGGCTATCTGAAGAACGAGGCGGCAACCCGGGAGATCTGGGCCGGCGGCTGGCTGCGCACCGGCGACGTCATGCGGCGCGGCGCGGACGGCGCGCTCCATTTCGTCGATCGCAAGAAGAACATCATCCGCCGCTCCGGCGAGAACATCGCCGCCGTCGAGGTCGAAGGTGCCATCGCCAGCCATCCCGGCGTCTCCCAGGTCGCGGTGATCGCCGTTCTCGACCCGCTGCGCGGCGAAGAGGTGCTGGCCGTGGTCGTGCCGAAGGAGGGCAAGGGCGACGCCGCGCTGGCCGACGCCGTCTTCGCCCACTGCGCAGACCGGCTCGCCTACTACAAGCTGCCCGGCTACGTCGCCTTCCGGCCGTCGCTGCCGACCACGTCGACCCAGAAGGTGCGCAAGACCGACCTCGGCGATCTCGCCTCCGCTCCCGATAAGGCGGACGACTGCCACGATCTGCGCGAGCGCAAGCAGACAATGCGGAAGGCCGCCCCGTGACACGCCGCCGGCTCGGATATGACGGGGTGGTACTGGCCGCGCCGGTCACCGTTCCCTACGAGCGCTTTTCCACCCGGAGCTCCCACTGGTTCCTGGGCCGGGCGATGCGTGCGCTGGTGGCCGAGACCGGCTTTGCCAAGCACGCCATCGACGGCATGTGCGTGACCAGCATGTCGCTGGCGCCCGACAGCGCGATCGGCGTGGTCGAGCATCTGGGGTTCGAGCCGCGCTGGGTCGACAACGTCACCTTCGGGGGCGCGAGCGGCCTGATCGCGCTGCGCCGGGCGGCCCGGGCCGTGCAGGTGGGCGACGCCGAGATCGTCGCCTGCGTCGCCGGCGACACCAACCAGACCGATTCCTTCCGCCGCGGCACCGCCTCCTTCAGCCAGTTCGGCCAGGACGCCGTCTACCCGTACGGATCGGGCGGCCCCAACGCCAGCGTCGCGCTTCTGACCGACAACTACATGCGCACCTATGGGGCGGAAGTCGCCGACTTCGGCCGGGTCTGCGTCGCCCAGCGGGCCAACGCGCTCGGCAACCCCCAGGCGCTTTTCTCCAAGCCGCTGACCCTCGACCAGTACGTCAACAGCCCGCTGATCGCCGATCCGATCCGGCTCTATGACTGCGTCATGCCCTGCGCTGGAGCCGAGGCCTTTCTCGTCATGCATGAGGAGACCGCCCGCGCCCAGGGCCTGCCCTTCGCGCGCCTGCTCGGGGCGATCGAACGCCATAACGCCTTCCCCGACGATCCGGTCCAGGAGCGCGGCGGCTGGGTCGTCGACCGGGACGAGCTGTTCGCCCAGGCCGGCGTCACCCACGACGCCGTCGATTTCGTTCAGGCCTATGACGACTATCCGGTGATCATCTTCCTGCAGGTCGAGGATCTCGGCTTCTGCGGCAAGGGCGAGGCCAAGGACTTTCTCGCCGGCCACGACCTTACCGCCTCCGGCAGCTTCCCGATCAACACGTCCGGCGGCCAGCTCTCGGTCGGCCAGGCCGGCGGCGCCGGCGGCTTTCTCGGCATCGTCGAGACCATCCGCCAGCTCACCGGCCAGACCGTCGGCACGCCGGTTCCGGACGCCGGGATCGGCCTCGTCAGCGGCTTCGGCATGATCAACTACGACCGGGGCCTGTCCACCGGCGCGGCCCTTCTGGCGGCATGACCATGGATCACCGACCCCACCGAAACCCCGTCCTTCCTCCGCGCCGGCCGACGACGCCGCCGGTCACGCGCAGCCGGTTCGCCCTCGGCCTGACCGCCGCGGCCGCGACCGGACGGCTCGCGCTCCAGGAATGCCTGGACTGCGGCGCCATCCAGTATCCGGCCCGCGAGGCCTGCCGCCACTGCCTCTCCGACCGGCTCGAATGGCGCGAACGCGACGGCGCCGGCACGCTCCAGGCTGAAACCTGCGTCCGCAAGCCCTACGAGACCTATTTCCGCGAGCGCGCACCCTGGCGCACCGGCCTCGTCCGGCTCGACTGCGGCGTCAGCGTGGTCGCCTACCTGCACGGAGGCTGCGCCGAGCCGCCGGCCCGGGTCCAGGTGCGGCCTTATCTCGACCGGGCCGGCCGCGCCGTGCTCGTCGCCCTCCCCCAAGAGGACATCATCGACATGACCGACGATCCGCTGATCCGGGAGCTCACCAATTCGCCGAAGGGCCGCAACGTGCTGATCACCGATGGCACGTCGGAGATCGGCCAGGCCATGGCGATCGCCGCTGCCGAGGCCGGCGCCGAAACGGTCTGGGTTGGCGCCAGCGAACCCTGGAAGGCCGCCCCGGGCTTCGAGGCGCTGTCGGCCGTCCCGCAGGTGACGCTGCTTCCGCTCGACGTGACCGACACCCAGTCGGTCGACACGCTCGCGGGCCAGATCGGCGGCAAGGTCGACATCCTCATCAACACCGCCGAGTTCCACCGCACCCATTCCGCCCTGTCCCGGCGCGGCGTGGAGACGGCGCGCGCGGAGATGGAGGTCAACTATCTCGGCCTGCTGCGGCTGTCCCAGGCGTTCGGTCCGGCAATGAGCGCGCGGGCCGCGGAAATCCCCACCAACGCGGTCGCGTGGGTCAACGTCCTGTCCGTGTTCGCGCTCGCCAACTATCCGGCTCAGGGCACCTTCTCCGCCTCCAAGGCGGCCGCCCTGTCGCTCGCGCAGTGCCTCAGGGCCGAGTTCCGGCCGGCCGGGCTGCGCGTGCTGAACGTATTCCCCGGTCCGGTCGACGAGGCCTGGAACCAGACCGAGCTGCCGCCGAAGGTGGCCCCGCGCCGGCTGGCCGCCGACATCGTCCGCGCCCTGGAAGACGGGCTGGAGGACCTGTTTCCCGATCCGATCGCCCGCGACTGGTACGAGCGCTGGCGCGCCGATCCCAAGGTGCTGGAACTGGAGCTGACGGCATGACGACGTCCGACCTTGGATCCCTAGCAGCCCTGGTCTCCGATCTGGCCACAGGCAGCGTCGAGGTCGTCGACCTGACCCAGACGCTCGCGCCGGACATGCCGCGCATCTCGCTGCCGCCGGAGTTCGGCCAGTCCGCGCCGTTCCGCATGGAGGAAATCTCGCGCTACGACGAGCGCGGCGCCTCCTGGTACTGGAACAACTTCTCCTGCGGCGAGCACACCGGCACCCATTTCGACGCGCCGATCCACTGGGTGTCGGGGCGCAACCTGCCCGACAACACCACCGACACCATCCCACCGCAGAACTTCGTCGGTCCGGCCTGCGTGATCGACTGCAGCGCGGAGGCCCGGCAGGACCCGGACTTTCTCCTGACCGTCGAGTTCGTGAAGGCCTGGGAAGCGGCCCACGGCCCGATCCCTCCCAGAGCCTGGGTGCTGATGCGGACCGACTGGTCGGAGCGCACCGATCCGTCCGATTTCCAGAACTACGATGCCGATGGCCAGCATTCGCCGGGGCCGAATCCGGACTGCGTGCGTTTTCTCATCGAGGAGCGCGACGTGCTCGGCTTCGGCACGGAGACCATTGGCACCGACGCCGGCCAGGCGGCCCATCTGAAGCCCCCCTATCCGTGCCATTTCTACATGCACGGGGCCAACCGCTATGGCCTGCAGTGCCTGGCCAATCTCGACCGGCTGCCGCCCCAGGGCGCGGTCCTCATCTGCCCGCCGCTGAAGATCCGCAAGGGCAGCGGAAGCCCGCTGCGCGTCCTCGCCCTGGTGCCCCGGACGTAAAAAATCCGCTCAGACGCGAACGCCTGAGCGGATTGATGTCTTCCGAGATCTGAGCCGTTCCCGTCCAGACCGCACCCGGTCGGACGGGACCAGCCTCACAACGTTCGGATCGTCTTCAGGGCCCCGTCGAGCATGGTGCCCTTCTCGTCCTTCAGCGCCGCGTCGATCAGCCGGTGCAGCCAGGTCGCCGCATCCTCCCGCCCCTTCAGGAGCGGAACCGCCGACAGCACCCGGTCGAACTTGGCCTCGCCGCGCACGTGGGTGTCGCTGTAGCCCTTGATCAGCCGGCGCGCCCTGAGCACTTCCACGCCGAGCTGATAGTCGTCGCGAACCGTATCGCAGGCGAGCTTGAGCCACTCCTCCAGATGCGCGACCTCGATCTGGTGGCGTAGCGTCCGCCGCCGGTAGCCGCGCAGGCTGCCGATCGCATAGAGCGTGACGAAGCCGCGGATCGTGTCGGTGCGCACCCGCCGGCCCTTGTTGATGAGCCGGTCGAGCCGCTTCGACAGACCTTCCCGGGCCAGGATGCCCCTTCCGAGCGAGGCAGGCAGGATCCCGCAGATCTCTTCCAGGCGCGGATGCATGAACTCGGTGATCTCGACGAGCTGCTCGGGCGTGGCGCGCACTTCGGCGTTCACGCGCTCGAACCGGCTGCCCCTTGTCTTCAGGTCGGCCACACGGATCACGTCGTCATAGGCCATGGCGTTGGCCACATACTTGGCCGCCGTTGCCGTGAAGTCGTAGCCCTCGCCCTCGCCGCCGGCCGCCTTGTCGACCTCCAGGACCTTCGTCAGCCGGTTCAGATACTCCTCGCCATACTTCACGTCCTGGAAGTCGACGACTTTCTTCAGACCGGGCAGAAGCATCCCGTGGGCGGCTTGCGGAAACTCCGCGTGGATACGGTCGAGCAGCGCCTGCCAGGCGCGCCGCATCTTCTCCGGGCCGGCAACGACCGGGCCGGCCGGCTTCGGTTCGATGATGTCCGGCGCATCGACGGCCGGGGTCTCCTCGACGATGCCGTCCCGTACCTGGACCGCATCGAATCCGGCAGCGAACGCCCTCAGGCTCGCCTTCACGCCGCGTCCGCTCGCCTCGATGGTCTGCTCGAACGACTCCCGTGCGAACGGCAGCACGCCGGAGCCGGCCAGCGCCCCGAACAGGCTCGCGGAGATCACGCTGCCGTTCTGCAGCGCCAGTTGCTCCAGACGCGCGGCCCGCACGTCCTTCGCGACCTCTTTCGCCGCCTCCATCACCGGAAGGGCATCGGCGATGCCGTCGCCGGGGACGATCTTTTCCGACACCGCCAGGGTGCGGTCGGTGGAGAAGATCAGCGTCGTGCGATCGGGCGAGACGAAGCCGCGCTGGATCGCCCGACCCGCCTCCATCAGTTCCGAAGCGAGCACCACGTCCACGTCGCCGGGCGCCGGCATCATGCCGAGGACGGGTGTCCCCTCGCCCTCCGGCACCATCTCCACATAGTAGACCGTCGCGCCGGTGCGCTGGGCGACGCCGGGCACCGACGTCGACTGGGCGTACCAGCCGTTGCGCTCGGCCAGATCGACGATCCAGCTGGTGATGACGCCGCCGCCCTGTCCGCCGACGGCGAGGATGGCCAGCTTGATGACCTGATCCCGGTCCGGCACCCGGCCGGCCGAGGGTTCCGCGATCGCATCCATCGAACTCACGCGCCTTCCGCCGCGAACACGAGACGGCGGGAATCGCGCCGCTTCTGAAGCCAGGAGGAGACGCGCCGGCGGATACCGGCCATGCGCTTGTCCCAGGCGGTCGGGTTGTGGACCACGTCGGCCCGGTAGAAGGACGGGCACAGCACGGCCGCGTCGGCGACCTCGCCGCAGTTGCCGCAGCCGACGCAGTTCTGGTCGATCGAGGCGACCGGATCGTCGCGCAGCGGGTCGTCCAGCTCCTTCACCGACAGGGACGGACAGCCCGACAGCCGCATGCAGGCGTGATCGCCAGTGCAGACGTCCTCGTCGACCCCGAACTTCGGCTTCACCACCCGCTCGCCGCCGGAAATGGCCTTGGCCAGCTGCGGCTTCTCGCGGCGCTGCCGGTTCAGCATGCATTCCGACGAGGCGACGATGATCTTTGGCCCCTTCTCGTCGGTGGTCAGCGCCTCGCGGAAGGTGTCGCGCACCTTGGTCACGTCATAGGTGCGGTCGATCTGGCGCACCCATTTCGCGCCGACGCCCTTCACCGCTTCGGTGATCGGATGGGCGGTCGAGCGCGACTTGTTGTCGGCCCGCGAAGACGGAATGTCCTGTCCGCCGGTCGCCGCCGAATAGTAGTTGTCGACGATCAGGATGACGCCGTCATGCTTGTTGAACACGGCATTGGTCACGCCGGTGGACAGTCCGTTGTGCCAGAAGCCGCCGTCGCCCATCACCGAGATCGGCCGCTTCTTCGCCTTCACGTTGAAGGCGGAGGCCGACGCCGGCCCGAGGCCGTAGCCCATGGTGCTGCCGCCGATGTTGAAGGGCGGCATGATGGAAAAGAGGTGGCAGCCGATGTCGGCGGCGACATGGTGCTCGCCGAGCTCCTCCTGGACCAGCTTCATGCCGGCGAAGATCGGCCGCTCCGGACAGCCGACGCAGAAGCCCGGCGGGCGCGGCGGCACCGTCTTGGAGAGATCCGGCAGCTCGGTCTGCGGCCGGTTCGGCGCCCGGTCGGCGGCCGTCAGAAGACCCGGCGCGTTTTCCAGCAGGAAGCCGCGGATGGAATCCAGCATGACCGTGCCGGTGTACTCGCCGGCGATCGGGAACGGGTCCTTGCCGAACAGCTTGGTGTCGACGCCCGCCTTGTGCAGCATAGCGCCGAAGGCCTGCTCGATATGGTTCGGCTGGCCTTCCTCCACGACGAGCACCGCGTCCTTGTCGCGGGCGAAGTCGAGGAACTCGTCGTCGATCAGCGGATAGGTGACGTTCAGCACGTAGAGCGGCACCTCGGTGTTGCCGCGGATGTCGGCGAGGCCGAGCCGCTGCAGCGCCCGAATGACGCCGTTGTACATGCCGCCCTGCAGGACGATGCCGATCTTGCCGTCACCGCCGAAGAACTCGTTGAGCCCGCGCTCCTTGATGAAGTTGACGGCGTTCGGCCAGCGGCTCTCCACCTTCTCCTTCTCGTGCAGGAACGAGGCCGGCGGCAGCACGATGCGGTTGAGGTCCCGCTTGGGGTTCTCCAGCGCGTCAGCGAGCGACATGGTCGGACGCACATTGTCCTTGGCGATGAAGCGGCCGTGCACGTGGCAGGCGCGGATGCGCATCTCCAGCATGACCGGCGTGTTCGACGCCTCCGACAGCTCGAACCCGTCGCGCACCGACTTGACGATGGACTCCAGGTTCGGCCTGGGATCGAGCAGCCAGAGCTGCGACTTCATGGCGAAGGCGTGGGTGCGCTCCTGCATGATGGAGGCGCCCTCGCCATAGTCCTCGCCGATGATGATCAGCGCGCCGCCGGTCACGCCGCCGGACGACAGATTGGCCAGCGCGTCGGAGGCGACGTTCGTGCCCACCGGCGACTTGAAGGTCACCGCGCCGCGGATCGGATAGTGTACCGAGGCGGCCAGCGTCGCGCCGGCGACCGCCTCCGAGCCGGACTGCTCGAAGTGCACGCCGAGCTCTTCGAGGATCTCCTCGGCGTCCGACAGGACGTCCATCAGATGCGAGATCGGCGCCCCCTGATAGCCGCCGACATAGCCGACGCCGCACTCCAGGAGCGCCTTGGTGACGGCAAGGATGCCCTCGCCGCGAAATTCTTCGCCCTCTCCGATGCGGAGTTGCTGGACTTCTTTTGCAAACGAGCGTTCAGCCATGGAAAGCTCCTGTTACGCAGACCCGCCGCACCGTTCACCGATGCGCGGACCGGGTCCTACTCGTTGGTCTGTTGCGGTCCGGGACGGCCACCTTCTCAGTGCCGCCACCGGGATCGCTTCAATCGGTTTCGCCCCCGAAACCCCTATTCCTGGTCGCGCGGCGACCACAGGACCGGGCCGCCCTCGCTCTCGTAGGCCATGCCCTGCGGATAGGAGATCGCCTCCAGCTGCAGGCCCCAGGGGGCGAGGAAGTACATGATCGACTGCCCCGCGGCCGGCCCCTCCTCGATCGGCACCGGCCCCATCATCGTGCGCACGCCCTGCTCGCGCAGATAGGCGGCGGCCGCGTCGATGTCGGCCACGTAGAACGCGATGTGATGGCCGCCGATGTCGCTGTTCTTCGGCGGCTCGCTCGCCTGATCCGGCGCCTGGTACTGGAACAGCTCGATGTTGCTTCCGTTGCCGCACCGGACGAGCGCGATCTCGTCGATCACCGCCCGCGGGTGCACGTTCACCAGATCCGTCATGAACGTGCCCTCGTCGTCGCGGAACGGGCCGAACGACATCGCCTTCTCGCAGCCGATCACGTTTACGAAGAAGTCGAGCGCTTCCTCCATGTCCGGCACGGTCACGCCGACATGATCCATCCCCTTCATGCCGGGCAGCCCGTCGGCCGCCGCCGGAGCCGTCACCGCAAAGCCCGCCGCCACGAGACCGGCGACACCCGCCATCCAGAACCGAGCCTTCATCCTTCCACCCTCCGCTGGGAGCCGCGCGATCAGGCGGACGTCCGCTGATCGAGCCCGAACGGCCCCGAATTCCATGACTTGAGCAGACCCGTTCCGTTCGATCGGCTCCGGTCTGACCGCGTCCGGATCTAGAAATCGTGATGCCGGATGTTCCTGAGCACCCGCGTCAGGAGCATGATCAGCATCTCGTATTCGGTGTCGCTGAAGCCGGCGAACATGCGGTTCAGCGAGTCGTGCATTTCCGGCCAGACCTGGTTGAAGGCGGCGCGGCCGTCCTTAGTCATGTTGACCTCGCGCACCCGCTGATCGCCTTCGCGCCGGCGGATGGTCACGAGCCCCCGTCCCTCCAGTCCGTGCAGCGTCCGGCTCATGGTACTCTGCTCGGTGACCGCGAAGACCGCGATCTCGTTGATCGTCACGTCCGGCATCACCGACAGGATCGCCAGCACACGCATCTCCAGAGTGGAGAGACCGTACTCCTTGAGCCGGTCCAGCATGTCGGCATTCCAGCGCGCGGAAATCCGGTTGATCAGGTACGGAGCGAAATGGTCGAGCCCGATCTGACCGAGCGAGCGCGGCGCGGCATCGCGCGGACGGTCCACGTCTCCTTCAACCAACGGAAAATCCTGCGTTTCCTGCATCTTCGGATCTCCCGAGAGGTCCTCTTGTCGTTTCGGCCATGGAGCATGGTTGCGGTCCGGTCCCCGCGCCGCGGGCGTCCGCCCCGTCACGGTTCTGGTGTCGGGCCCTCCCGCGCGCTCACAGCCGTTCGGCGAGCGCGAAACCGGAGCCGCCGCCGAGACCCGGTCCCGGATGGGTCGAGGCGCCGATGTGATAGAGGCCCTTCACCCGGGTGCGGTGATTCACCGAATTGGAGAACGGCCGCCAGATGAAGAACTGGTCGATCGTCGCGGCGCCGCCATAGGGATCGCCGCCGACCAGGTTCATGTTCATCGCTTCCAGGTCGGCCGGCGAATAGACCCGCCGCGCGACCACGTTCTCGGCGAAGCCCTCGATATGGCTCGCCAGGATCGCCTCGACCCGGTCGGCGAAGGCCTCGCGCACGGTCTCCGTCCAGGCGCCGTCGGCCGGCGTCTCGATCGTCCCCGCCGCATCGCCCTTGATGGAGCGCGGCACCTCGGGAAGCTGCAGCCACAGGATCCCCGCGCCCTCCGGGCACCGCGAGGGATCCAGCGCATGGGGCTGCCCGACGCAGATCGTCGGCGTTTCCGGCAGCATGCCCCGCTCGCATTCGTTGACCGCCTTGGACACCCCGTCGAGGCCTGGCGTCAGGTGGGTCAGCGCCACTTTGTCGAGGCCCGGCGTCTTCCACCGGGGCGGGCTCTTCAGGGCGTAGTGGATCTGCATGTCGCCCTTGCCGTAGCGATAGGCTTCGGTGCGCCGGCGCGTGTCCGCGTCGACCACCGTATCCGGCAGAAGCCGGCCGTAGAGCTGATCCGGCGTCACCGAACAGATCACGCCCTCGGACACGGTCAGCCGCGTCCCGTCGGCAAGCTGCACGCCGCGCGCCGCGCCACCGTCGGTGACGATTTCGGTGACGTCACAGCCAGTGCGCACCTCGCCGCCAAGCTCTTCGATCAAGCTGGTGAACGCCGCCGGCGCCACGCCCGAGCCGCCCTTCACGACCGGCGCACCCGCCGCCTCGAGCGCGAAGGCGATGATCCGCGCCATCTCGCCGGAAAAGGCCGTCTCCGGCCCGAGCCCGGCATGCAGCACCCAGGGCGCGAACAGGGCCCGCGCCTTGTCGCTTTCGAAGCTCGTCTCCAGCCACGCGCGGCCGGACCGCATCGCCTCGCCGAGGCGGGCCGCAAGCCCGTGCGCGCCGCGCCGGCGCATCTCCCGGAACAGGAGCTTGCCCGTCGTCCAGCTCCACAGGCTGCCGCCGAGCAGGCCGAACAGAAGCTCCGCGTCCTTTTCCACCACGCCGATCTCGGCGCGCAGCCGGCCGCCCTCGCCACTGGCCAGCGCATCGAAGCTCGCCGCGTTGGCGTCCCGGTCCGTGGTGAAGACGAGGCTGTCGCCGTCCGGCAGGAGGACGGCGGTCGGATGCTCGGAGTTGCAGAACTCCAGCCCGTGCCGGGCCAGATCCTCGCCGAGCTTGCCGAAGGCCGGCGACGTCGTGAACAGCACGAACGTCGCCGCCATCACGTCGTGCCGGTAGCCCGGCGCGGTGATCTCGTCGGTGCGCATGCAGCCGCCGGCCACGTCCTCGCGCTCCAGCACGACCACCTTCTTGCCGCGCTTGCCGAGAAGCGCGGCGCAGGTCAGGCCGTTGATGCCGGATCCGACGACGATGTAGTCCGCGTCAGCCATGCTGCACCCGCACCGTTTCCGTTCGCGTCGCCCGGGCCGCTCAGCCCTTGGGGACCAGCGCGAGGGCGCGGATCGGGCTGCCGGTGCCCTTCACGAACTTCAGCGGGGCGGCGATCAGGATCGCGCCCTTCGGCGGAAGCTTGTCCAGGTGCGCGAGGCTGGCCAGGCCGAGCTTCTTGTTCTTGTGCAGCAGGTTGTGGGCCGGGAACGGCGGCTCGAACCCGCCGGCCGCGCCGGCGTCGGTGCCGACACATTCCGTGCCCCAGCCGCAGATGTCCTTGTCGATCAGGTACTGGATCGCCTCGGCCGTCGGTCCGGGGGAGTGCGGGCCGTTCTCGTCGGCGTTCAGGAAGTCGTCCTGGCTGCGGTTGCGCGGCCACCAGTCGGTGCGCATCACCACCCAGGTGCCGGCCTCGATCTCGCCGTGCTCGGCTTCCCAAGCCTTGATGCCATCGACCGTCAGCAGGAAGTCCGGATCGGAGGCCGTCTCCTTGGAGCAGTCGATGACGTTCACCGGCGCCACGAAGCTCTGCGCCGGCAGGCTGTCGGTGAAGCCGTCCTCGTAGTCCTTGCCGGTGACCCAGTGGACCGGGGCGTCGAAGTGGGTGCCGGAATGCTCGCCGAGCTTGTACCAGTACCAGGACCACATCGGGCCGCGGTCGTCATAGTGGGAGATCTGGGTGACCTCGATCTTCGGCGTCTGCTCGAACTGATCGGGAAGCTTGATGAGCGGCGTGTCCGGCCCCAGCGGCACGGCCAGGTCCACGACCTCGACCTGTCCCGACAAGAGCATGCTCGCTACACTCTGAAGTGCATCCGACGCGGTCATTCTCAACTCCTTAGATATGGTCGCCCAGGGAACCGTTCCTTGGAACCAGACTAACCTCGATTTATGTATTTGCAAGTAAATTCACCAGCTGATTAGACTGCCCGCTCTTTGGGCGAACGGGGCGACAGGAGTGCGCGACACAATGGAATTCGATGCGGTTTTCGTCGGCGCCGGCCACAATGCCCTGGCAGCCGCCGTCCACATGGCGAGCAAGGGCTGGTCGGTCGGTGTCTTCGAGCGGAACGACACCGCGGGCGGCGCGGTCCGGACCGAGGAAGTGACGCTTCCCGGCTTCCGACACGACCTCTACGCCACCAATCTCGGCATGTTCGGCGGCTCCGCCTTCTTCCAGGCCCACGGCGAGGCGCTGCAGAAGCACGGGCTCGCCTTCGTGCCGGCCGAAAACTGCTTCGCCTCACCGATGCCCGACGGTCGCTGGTTCGGCCTGTCGAAGGATCTGGAGACCACCGTCGCCCGGGCGTCCCGCCTCTCTCCGGCGGACGGCGAACGCTGGCGCGCGATGGTCGCGCAGTTCGGCGAGGACGCGCCCTATCTGTTCGGCCTGCTCGGCTCGCCGATGAGCTGGCGCGCCATGGCCGGGCTCGGCTTAAAGGCGTGGCGCAAGAAGGGCACCCGCTGGCTCCTCGACACCGCGCGACTGCTGGCCTCCTCCCCGCGTGAATTCGTCGAGGAGAACTTCGAATCGCCGGAGATCCGGGCCGCGCTCGCGACCTGGGGCATGCACCTCGACTTCGCACCCGACGTCGCCGGCGGCGCCCTCTTCCCCTACCTGGAATCCATGGCCGACCAGAGCTTCGGCATGGTCATCGGCCAGGGCGGCGCCGACACGATCGTCAAGGCCATGGTCGCCCGGATCGAGGAGCTCGGCGGCACCGTGAGGACCGGCGCCGAGGTCACCGGAATCACAAGCAGCGGCGGAAAGGCGACCGGCATCACGCTGACCGGCGGAGAGACCGTCCAGGCAAAGCGCGCGGTGATCGCCGGCGTCACGCCGAGCGCGCTCGTCCGCCTCACCGGCGGCACCACAGGCGAGAAGCGCTACGACGACGGCGCCCGCAAGTTCCGTCACGCGCCGGGCGCGATGATGGTCCATCTGGCCATGTCAGACCTGCCGGACTGGTCGGCGGACCCGGAGCTGAAAGAGTTCCTGTACGTCCACCTGGCGCCGGATCTGGAGATGATCTCCCGCGCCTATTCCGAGGCCAAATCCGGCCTTCTGCCGAAAGAGCCGGTGCTCGTGGTTGGCCAGCAGACCAACGTTGACCCCTCCCGTGCGCCCGATGGTCAGCACACGCTCTGGATCCAGGTCCGCATGGTGCCGGGCGAGATCAAGGGCGACGCCGCCGGCGAAATCGCAGCCCGCGACTGGGCCGACGCGGCCGAACCCTATGCCGACCGGGTGATCTCCATCCTGGAACGCTACGCGCCGGGCACCCGGGACAAGATCCTGGCGCGCTATGTGGAAAGCCCGGCCGATCTGGAGCGGCGCAATCCGAACCTGGTCGGCGGCGACAGCCTGGGCGGCAGCCACCACCTCTCTCAGAACTTCCTGTTCCGCCCCGTCGCCGGCTACGCCAACCACAAGACGCCGGTCAAAGGCCTCTATCTGATCGGCGCCTCGACCTGGCCGGGCGGTGGCACCGGAGCCGGCTCCGGCTTCACCCTCGCGCGCACGCTGGCGGGCCACTGAGCCCGCCGTCGCGAACTGAAGATCCATGCAAATGGATATTTTTTAAGCACACGCCGGACCGCGGCGGAACGAAGCCCGTTCCGGCGTCCGGTGGCGCCTTGCGCGTGCCTGCTCCGTCCGCGTCGCGTCAGGCGCGGACGGCGCCGGTGTCCAGCCAGCCGCGATCGACTTCGGGAAGCGGCACGGCCTCCAGAAGCGCGCGGGTATAGTCCGCCTGCGGGGCCGCGAACACGTCCGCGCAACGGCCCGCCTCGACCACCTCGCCGTGGAGCAGCACCACCAGTTCGTCGCAGAGCGCCCGCACCACCGACAGGTCGTGGCTGATGAACACCAGGGTCAGCCCCATGCGTGCCTGCAGCTCGCGCAGGAGCAGCAGGATCTGCGCTTGGGTCGACACGTCGAGACCGGACACGATCTCGTCGGCGACGATGAAGTCCGGCTCCAGCGCGATGGCGCGCGCGATGCCCACCCGCTGCCGCTGGCCGCCGGACAGCTCGTGCGGAAATCGGTCGACGAAGTCCGTCGGCAGGCCGACCAGATCGAGCAGCTTCGCCGCCGTGTCGCGCCGGGTCGCTTCCGGGAACGGCACGTTGAAGGCCTCGAACGGCCGGGTCAGGATCGTCCCGAGCTTCAGCCGCGGATTGAGCGACGACATCGGGTCCTGGAAGATCATCTGCATGCGCGGCCGCAGCGGGCGCAGCGTCCCCTCTTCCGCCTGCGCGATGTCGGTGCCGTCGAAGGTCAGCGACCCCGAAGCGACCGGCAGCAACCGGATCAGCGCCCGGCCCAGCGTCGTCTTGCCGGAGCCGGATTCGCCCACCAGTCCGACCGCCGCGCCGCGCCGGATCTCCAGATCGACGCCCTTGACCACGGTGATGGTCGGCGGCGGCCCGAACACCCGCGACTTGCCCCGGTCGGGCAGCGAGATGGTCAACCCCTTGGCGGACACCAGGGTCGGTTCTGTCATCGTGCGGCCTCCCGGCGGTCGGCGTCCCATGCGGCCGCCTCGCTCCACAGCCGGTCGGCGAGTTCCGCCGGCACCGGCGCCAGCGTGTCCCCCGGCCGGTCGAAGCGTGGCGTCGCGCCCAACAGCGCCTGGGTGTAGGGATGCTGCGGCGCCTCGATCACCTGCCGGCAGTCGCCCTGCTCCAGCACCCGCCCAGCATGCAGCACGGTCACCCGGTCGCAGACCTTGGCCACCACGCCCAGATCGTGGGTGACGAACAGGACCGACGCGTCGTGCCGGGTCTGCAGGTCGCGGATCAGCGACAGGATCTGCCGCTGAACCGTCACGTCGAGCGCCGTGGTCGGCTCGTCGGCGATGATCAGCCGCGGCGTCGTCGAGAACGCCATCGCGATCAGCACGCGCTGGCGCATGCCGCCGGAGAGCTCGTGGGGATAGCGCTCCAGAACGCTCTCGGCGTCCCGGATCGCGACCTCGTTCAGGAGCGACAGGGCACGCTCCCGGGCGTCCTTGCGGCTCATGCCGAGATGGCTGGTCAGCGGCCAGGTCATCTGCACCCCGATCCGCTTGACCGGGTTGAGCGCGGTCATCGGATCCTGGGGGATCAGCGCGATCTCCTTCGCCAGGAGCTGGCGCCGCCGCTGCTCCGCCATGCCCGGCAGGTCGACCCCGTCGAACATGACGAACCCGTGCGGGATCGCTGCGGTCCGCGGCAGGAGGCCGAGCACGGCCTTGCCGATGGTCGACTTGCCGGCGCCGGATTCGCCGACCAGCCCGTGCACCTCGCCCGGCATCACCTTGAGCGAGACGCCGCGCAGCACCGGCTGGCTGGAGATGGTGACGATCAGGTCGTCGACGGTCAGGATCGGAGTGCTCATCGCCGCTGCACCGGATCGAGGGCGTGGCGCAGGCCGTCGCCCGTGAGGTTGAAGCCGAGCACCGACACGATGATGCAGGCGATCGGCAGGCCGAGCAGCCACGGCGTCTGGTAGACCACCTGGCGGCCCTCCGAGATCATCCCGCCCCAGGTCGGGAAGTCGGTCGAGACCGACAGGCCGACAAAGGAGAGGATCGCCTCGACCACGATGGCGATGCCCATCTCCACCGACAGCAGCGTGATGATCAGCGGCAGCACGTTCAGCAGCACCTCCTTGGCCAGGATGAACGGCCCGGAGAGCCCCAGCGTCCGCGCAGAGGCGACATATTCCATCTCGCGCTCCACCATCGTCTCCGACCGCACCACCCGGGCGAAGCGGGTCCAGTCCACCACCACGATGGCGACGATCACCGAGGAGAGCCCCGCCCCCAGAACGGCGGCGAGCACAATGGCCAGCAGCACCGGCGGAAACGCCATCCAGACCTCGACCAGGCGCGACACCGCCTGATCGACCACGCCGCCGAAATAGCCGGCCGCGAGCCCCAGCGCCGATCCGATCAGCGCGGCGAGCGTGGCGGCCACGAAGGCGACGGTCAGCGCGACGCGCGTGGCGTAGATCAGCCGGGACAGGATATCGCGGCCGAGATTGTCGGTCCCCAGCAGGTATCCCGGCTCGCCGCCGGACTGCCACGAGGGCGGCAGCATGGAATAGAGCAGGTCCTGTGCCAGCGGATCGTGGGGGGCCAGAAGCGGCGCGAAGACCGCGACGACGACGAGCGCGCCGACGACGATCAGGCCTGCGATCAGGCGCGCGTCGATCGGGTGCGCCCCGCGGCGCGGCGCGGCCGGCGCGGGGGATGCGGCGGGAGCCGGATTAGCCACGGCGGAGCCTCGGGTTCAGGAACGTGACGAGAAGGTCGATCGCCAGATTGATGGCGATGAACAGCACGGCAAAAGTCAGCACGATGCCCTGGATCAGCGGCAGATCGCGGTTGATGACCGCGTCCACGGCCATGTTGCCGATCCCCTCATAGGAGAAGATCCGCTCGATCAGCACGGTGCCGCCCACCAGGAAGGTGAACTGCACGCCGGTCAGGGTAACCGTCGGGATCGCCGCATTCGGCAGCGCCTCAGACAGAAGCACCGTGCGCCGGGAGAAGCCGCGGGCCCGCGCCATCTGGGCGTATTCCGCGCCTTCCGCGACCCCGAGCGACGCCTTCAGCACCCGCGCGATGATCGCCGACAGCGGCAGCGCCAGCGCGATCGCCGGCATCAGAATGTGCGACAGAAGTCCGCGCAGCACGGTGAACTGGCCCGTCAGCAGCGCCTCGATCACATAGAACTGGGTCATGAAATCGGTCTGCAGGCGCGGATCGATGCGGCCCGAAATCGGCAGCACCGGATAGAGCACGCCGAAGATCAGGATCAGGATCAGCCCCCACAGGAAGTCCGGCACGGCGACCACCACGCCGATCACCCCGTCGACCGCCCATTCGCCCGCGCGGCGGCGGTAGAACGCGCCGATCAGGGCGAGGACGCCGCCGATGACGACCGCAATCAGGGTCGCCACCGCGACCAGTTCCAGGGTCGCCGGCAGGCGTCCGAGGATCAGGGTGGTCACGCTCTGGCGCAGGCTGATGGAGGTGCCGAAATCGCCGACGACGAGATTGCCGAGCCAGGCCACGAACTGGGCCGGGATCGACTGGTCGAGGCCGTAGAGGGCGCGGAGCCGTGCGATGTCGTCCTCGCCGGCCCCCGGCGGGATCATCATGGCGATGGGGTCGCCCGGCACCACGCGAAGCAGCACGAACACGACGACGGCGACGCCGAGAAGGGTCGGCGGCACCAGGATCAGGCGACGTAAGAGGGCAGTCCGGCCCATGCGTCAGATAACTCCAAACAGGTCCACGGCGGCGCACGACGGGAGCCCTTTCCGCTCGGACGGGATCATCCGAACGGAGGGAAATGACGTCCGCTTCAATGGCTTGAGCAGGACTCCTCCGTTCAAACCCGCTGTTTGAACGGGACATGCCCCAACGGGCCGGACGATCCGGCCCCGCGCGCCCCCGCCTATCGTTTCACGTCAGATGAAAGCCGGCGGCGCCCGCCCCGGGAACGGAGCAGGCGCCGGACCGGCCGTCCCGATCAGCCTTCCGGCGTCATCTTCTGAGGCAGAAGCATGCCGTTCGCCTGGGGCACGACGGCCACGCTGTCCACGTGCACGATGGGCTGCACGTACTGCAGAAGCGGGATCACCGCGCCGGTCTCGGCGATGAGCTTGTCGACCTTCTTCCAGCCCTCGATGCGCTTGGCCTCGTCCTTCTCGGCCCAGAGCGGCGCGATCGCGTCGAACACCTCCTGGCCGTCCCAGACGGAATGCGGCGAGGGGCCGAACATGGCGTGGCCCGTGGAGGTCGACGGGTCGCCGATGGCATTGCCCCAGTTGTAGAAGGCGGCCTCGGCCAGCTCGTCGCGCGCGCGCAGCTCGAAGTGCTTGGCGATCTCGTAGACCTCGATGGTCGCCTCGATGCCGACCTGGCGCCACATGCCGACGATCGCCTGGACCATCTCGTAGTCCTTCGGCTTGAAGCCGCGGGTCGTCTGGATGGTGAATTTCACCGGGTTGTCGGGCGAGTAACCGCTCTTGGCCAGGAGCTCCTTGGCCATGTCCGGGTCGTAGGGCACGGTGATGGAGGGATCGTAAGCGTCGTACTCGGGCGTCTGCAGCGTGTCGATGGGCACGCCGTAGCCACGCAGGAGCCGGTCGACGATCGCCTTCTTGTTGATCGACATGGCGGCCGCGCGGCGGACGTTCTCGTCCTTCATCACCCCGATATCGTTGATGAAGATCATCGCGATGTCGGAGATCGGGATCGTCTCGCCGACGATGCCCGGCTTGTCCTTCAGCCGGTCGAACTCCTCGTAGGGAATCTCGAGCGTCACGTCGGCCGCACCCGACTCGATCTCCGCGACGCGGCTGGTCGCGTCCGGCACGAACTTGAAGATCACCGTCTCGAAGGCCGGCTTGCCGCCCCAGTAGTCCGGGTTCGCCTTCAGCCGGAGGAACGCGTTGCGCTCGAACGTGTCGACCATGTAAGGCCCCGAGCCGATCGGCTTCGCCTCGAAGCCCTCCGGTCCGACCTCCTCATAGTATTTCTTCGGCAGCACGTAGCCGGTCAGGAACGCCATCCACTTGAACAGGTCCGGCTGGTACTGCTTGACGTCGGCGGTGACGGTGTTGCCGTCGATCTGGAAGTTGCCGATCGTCGACCAGACGAACTGGATCGGGTTTCCGGTGTTCTCGTTGCCGGCGCGCTCGAGCGACCAGACCACGTCCTCGGGGGTCACCTTGTCGCCGTTGTGCCAGACCGCGTCGTCGCGCACGGTCATGTGGATCTTGGTCTTGTCCTCGTTCCAGCCCCAGTCGGTCAGGATGCCGGGCTCGAACTCCAGGTCCGGCGCCTGACGGATATAGGGATCGAACACCGCCTGATAGATCGACTGGATGGTCGGGTTCACCGCGGAGGCGCCGACGGTCGGGTCGAAGGACGGCAGGTTCACGTTGTAGGCGATGGTGACGGTCGACCCGTCCTGGGCCAGAACGCGTCCGACCCCGCCCGGGATCAGGAGCGTGGCGGCTCCCGCGCCGGAGAGCTGGAGCATGGTGCGACGGGAAAGCGAAGGTCCGGTCATTGTCAGCCTCGTCTGGATGGTTTTGGATTTCTTGAATTTGGATGGATTATCCGTCCCCCGGGGGCCGGCTGCAAGAGGACAAGCGGCGTTTTTCCGACCTGTTCCAGTTTAGCCTACTCCTGCAGATGAGTGTATCTGGCCGCTGCACCGCCGCGTTGCGCCGGGCTTCCGCGCCGACAGCCAAATCTTGGTCAGCTGCCGAAAAATCGATCATCGGCTTCAGGCATAGAGGCCGGCGGAACCACCGCCGCCCCCTGAAACATACCCAGACTCATAGATCTCGCCTGAAACCGATTCGCCGGCGGTTCAGAACTCCAGGCAGATCTTCCCGAAGTGCGCCCCCGAGATCTCGTGACGGAACGCCTCGGCGATGTCGTCGAGGGCGAAGCTCCGGTCCAGGACAGGCCGCACGTCGGTCGCCTCCAGCGCCCGCACGAAGTCGAGCTGATGGGTGCGGCTGCCGACGATCAGGCCCTGCAGGCGCTGCTGCTTGGCCATCAGCCGGGCCGTCGGGATTTCGCCGGCCCGGCCGGTCAGCACGCCGATCAGCGCGAGATGCGCTCCGATCCGGCCGGCTGCGATCGACTGGCCGAGGGTGGCCGGACCGCCGACCTCCACCACGTGATCGACCCCGCGCCCGCCGGTCCAGTCCCAGATCCGCTCGCCCCAGTCCTCGTGGGAGCGGTAGTTGATGCCGTAGTCGGCTCCCATCTCCGCCAGCCGTTCCAGCTTCTCGTCCGACGACGAGGTCGCGAAGACCGACGCGCCCATGGCCTTGGCGATCTGAAGCGCGAAGATCGAGACGCCCCCGGTCCCCAGCACCAGAACCGTGTCGCCGGCCTTCAGCCCGCCGTCGACCACCAGCGCCCGCCAGGCGGTCACGCCGGCCGTGGTCAGCGTCGCGGCTTCCGCGTGGCTGTATCCGTCCGGCGCCTTCGTGAACCATGTTGCCGGGCGCACCACGAGTTCCCGCGCGTAGCCGTCCACCCCGTCCCCGGGCGTGGTGGTGAAGTCGGCGATCCGGGCCGGCCCGTCCAGCCAGTGCGGAAAAAAGGTCGAGACCACGTGATCGCCGACGGAGAATTCGGAGACGCCCTCGCCCACGGCCTCCACCACGCCCGCTCCGTCGGACATGGGGATCCGGCCGTCCTCGGTCGGCATGCGGCCGCTGACCACGCCGAGATCGTGGAAGTTCAGCGAGCTTGCATGGATGCGCACCCGGATCTCGCCGGGACCGGGATCGCCCGGGTCCGCCATCTCGGTAACGACTAGCCGGTCGAGCCCGCCCGGCGCCTGAAGCGTGATGGCCTTCAATGCAGTCTCCTATTGCGCGTTGATTGGTCTCCGTCCCCGCAGGCGAATGCCGCGGGCGGGCCGGCATTCTCAACCGGCCGGGTCCCCCCACGCAAGGACGCGGGTGCGGCCTTCGGACCGCCCGCGGTGGGCCCGGTCTGACCTACGCGACGCACACGGCGTCGTCGGGGAGGCAGTTGTCCGTCCACTGCTTCGCGATGTGATGATGCTCCTGCGGCCCGTCATAGCCGGTCAGGAGATCCAGAACCCGCGGCGGTGTCAGCGGAATGGTGTCCACCGACTTGCCCGTCGCATTCGACACCGCGCAGGCGACCGCGGCGGCAACGTTCAGGATCGGCACCTCGCCGGCCCCCTTGGCGCCGAGCGGGCCGATCGACGGCGCGCCCTCGTGGAGGTGGCAGTCGATCGCCAGCACGTCCTGGGCCAGGGGAACGCGATAGGTCTCGAAGCCCTCCTGGCGGATGCGGCCCTCGGCGTCGATCGAGACGTCCTCGTGAAGGGCGTAGCCGAGCCCCTGCACCACCCCGCCCTGGATCTGGCCCCGGATGGCCCGCGGATTGATCGCCCGGCCGACGTCCTGGACCACGGTGTAGCTCAAGACCTCCACGTGTCCGGTCGCCGGATCGACGGCCACCTCGCAGTCGTGGACGGCGAACACCGGCAGGTCCAGCGCCTCCAGCATGTGACCGGCCGCGCAGCCCGGCATTGCGGCCGTCCCCGGTGCCGTGAAGGCGCCCGAGCCGGAGATCGGCCCCGTGGTCACCTGGGCGCGCGCGGCGACCGCCGGTACCGAGACGCGCTGCTCGGGAACGCCGACGATGGAGACGTGACCGTCCTCCAGCACCAGGTCGGCCGGATCGGCTTCCAGCATCTCCGAGGCGACCCGGAGGATCTTCTTCTTTACCTCGATGCAGGCGTTGGTGCTCGCCACGCCGAGCGAGACGGTCTGGCGACCGCCGCCCACACCGACATCGTAGCCCGCCGCGTCCGTATCGGCGGCGCGGATCGTCACGTCCTGGGGCGTCAGGCCGAGGGAGTCGGCCACGATCTGCGGCAGCGACTGCATCATCGAGCCGGAGCCGATCTCCACGCCGGACGTCACCAGCGTCACGCCGCCGTCCGGGTTGAGATTGACGGTCGCCGCCGAGGGTCCGACGAAGATGAACCAGGTGCCCACCACCGTCGCCCGGCCGTAGAGCCGCCCGTCGGCCCGCGCCTGCTGGCTCGGGCGGGACGCCGTCATCTCCTCCATCCGGTCCAGCATCGGGCCGAGCACGTCGCCCTCGAACACCTGGCCGGTGGAGCCGAGCGCCTTGTCGCCGATCACGTTGCGGCGCCGGAAGGCGATCGGATCCATGCCGATCGCCGCGCAGATCTCGTCGGTATGCCGCTCCAGCGCGAACGTGTTGTAGGTGCCGTTACAGGCCCGGAACGCGCCGGTGGGGGCGGTGTTGGTGTAGACGGCACGGCTCAGCAGGCGCACCGAGCCGAGCCTGTAGTTGCCGCCCAGCGTGTGGGCCGTCATCGTCGTGAGGAAGGGCTGTTCGCCGCCATAGGCGCCGCAATCCATCAGCACCACCGCCTCCCGCCCGACGATCTCACCGTCCCGTGTCACGGCGGAGCGGATGCGGATGTCGGCGTTTTCCCGGCAGAGCGCGGTCTGCATCTCCTCCCGGCGCGTGTTGGCGAGACGTACCGGCCGCCCCGACGCCCGCGCCAGCAGCGCCGCGAACGGCTCCACCGCGAACTCGAACTTGAGCCCGAAGCCGCCGCCGACCGCCGGGACCGTCACCCGCACGTCCGAGGGCCGAACCCCCAGAAGCCGGGCGGTCGTGTCGCGCACGGCCCAGGGCACCTGGGTCGACGTCTCGATGAAGAAGCGGCCGTCCTCGTAGCTCGCCACGCAGGCGCGCGGCTCCAGCGGCGTCTGGTTCTGTCGCCCGGACCGGAAGCAGCTCTCCACGATCGTGACATCGCCGCGGGCGAACGCCGCATCGGTGTCGCCGCGCTCGACGGTCGCCTCCCAGGCCACGTTGCCGGAGCGCCTGCCGCCGGGAAACAGCACCTCGTAGTCGCGCCAGTCCGGATGGATCTCCGGCGCGTCCGGCGCGAGCGCCTGCTCCATGGTGATTGCGGCCGGCAGCGTCTCCAGTTCCACCACGATGGCGTCCGCCGCCGCGCGGGCCTGCGCAAGGGTCTCCGCAGCCACCGCGGCGATCGGCTCGCCATGGAAGCGGATGCGGTCCACGGCGAACAGCGGGTGGTCGGCGACCGTGAGCCCGTAGCGTCCAGGCGCGTCGTCCGCCGTCACGATCGCGCGCACCCCGGGCATCCGCCGGGCAGGCTCCACGTCCACCCGTACGATCCGGGCCGAGGCGACGTCGGACCGGCGGACGGCGGCGTGCAGCATGCCCAGGCCACCGCGATCGATGGTGTAGCGGGTGCGGCCCCTCAGCTTGTCGCGGGCGTCGCGGCGCGGCAGGTCCGATCCGATCACGGGCTTGTTCATGATGCCGCCTCCACCGCGGACGCTGCCGCCCCTGCCCCGCGGATCGACAGCGCCGCCTCCACGATCGCCTCGTAGCCGGTGCAGCGGCAGATGTTGCCTGCAAGCGCGGAGCGGATCTCCTCCTCGTCCGCATCGGGCCGCTCGCTGAAGAAGCCGGTCAGCGTCATCAGGATGCCGGGAAAGCACATGCCGCACTGGACGGCGTCGGTCTCGATCATCGCCGCCTGCAGCGCGGAGAGGTCCTCGCCGACCGCAAGGGATTCCACCGTCTCGACGCGCCGCCCCTCCACAAGCCCGACCGGAACCAGACACGACACCGCCGGCGCGCCGTCCACCAGGACCGTGCAGGCGCCGCAGAACCCCTCCCCGCACACCTCCTTGGTGCCGGTCAGCGCGAACTCCTCGCGCAGCACCGTGGACAGCGGCGTGAGCGGCGCGGACGCCACGGTGCGTTCTTCGTGATTGACGACGACACGCAGGCTCATCGGATCCCTCCGTGGTTCAGGACTGGGCGGCGAGTGCCGCGACGGCCCGCTGCACGAGCGCGGGCAGCACCTGGACCCGGTAGCGTCCCGGCGCGTCCGCCCCGTCCCGGCCTTCGAAATCGCCGGCGGCCGCCTTCGCCATCTCCGCCGCCGCATCGGCATCGAGCGGCGTGCCGACCAGCGCCGCCTCCAGCGACGTCCACCGCCGGGCGACCGGCTCCACCGATCCCACTGCCACCGCGGCCCGGCTGATCAGGCCTCCCGCGTCGGTCGCGGCGAGAAGGTCGACGATCGCGACCGGATAGTCGCCGGCAACCCTGAGCGGCAGCCGCGCATGGGCCGATCGCCAGGTCCCGCGCGGCACCACCACCCGGGCAATCAGCGTGGACGGCGCGAGGGCCGCCCGGTCTGTCAGAAAGGCCTCGAAGCCGATCCGCCGCGCACCGTCCGGACCTTCGAGCTCGATTTCGGCGTCCGCGGCCAGAAGCGCGGGGACCAGATCGGCCGCGGCGAAACCCGCCGACGCGATGTTGCCGCCGACCGTGGCGACGGCCCGTACCGCCCGGTTCGCGGACCGGCCGGCCGCGTCGGCGAGGCCCCGGCATTCGGGCAGCGGCGCAAGCGCTGCCGCAAGCTCGGCATGGGTCGCGCCGGCGCCGATCCGGATTTCGGCGTCGCCGATTTCGATGGTCTTCAGGTCGGCGATCCGTCCGAGCGCCACATAGGTCCGGGGATGGGTCTCCCCCCTCAGCGGCGCCCGCATCAGCCAGGTGGCGCCCGCCATCGGCCGCGCCTCCGGCGTCTCCGCCAAAAGGGCGACGGCCTCCGGCAGGCTGGTGGGCAGCAGCAGGCGCGGCGCCCCGTCCGGCGCCGGCGCGCTCATGCCCGCCCCATGATCATGCGGTAGCGGACCTGGTCGAACACCACGGCCAGGATCAGCACCCCGCCGAGGAGCACCATCTGCATGTAGGACGACACCTGCGCCAGGTTCATGCCGTTCTGGGCGAGGGTGATGAAGATCGCGCCGAGCACCACATTCTCCACCCGGCCGATGCCGCCGCGCAGCGACACGCCGGCGATCACGCAGGCGGCGATCGATTCCAGCGCGATCGTGCCGCCGAGATTTGCCTCGCCGCTTTCCACCCGCGCCGTCAGCAGGAGCCCCGTCAGCGACGCGATCAGCGCGCACAGCCCGTAGGCCACGATCAGCGTCTTCTTGGTGTCGATCGCCGACAGCTTGGCCGCCTTCTCGTTGCCGCCGACGGCGTAGATGTGCGCACCGACCCGGGTGCGGTCCATCAGCACCCACATCGCCGCGATCGCCACCAGCGCGATCAGGACCGGAACCGGGATCCCCCAGACGCGGCCGAAGCCGAACACGTTGCCGAAATCGAAAGGCATGCCCGACACCGGCACGCCGCCGGTCAGGAACAGGGAGATGCCCGCGACCACGGAGCTGACGCCGAGCGTCATGATGAAGGGAGAGACGCCGAAATAGGCAACGCCCGCGCCGTTGACGAAGCCGACGACCGCCGCCGCCAGAAGGCCCGCCAGACAGCCTGCGAAGATCACCAGCCAGACCGCGTCGGGGAACATCCCGATCAGCGCGACCATGACCAGCGCCGAGGTCACCGAAGTCAGCGCGATCACCGCGCCCACGGAGAGGTCGAAACCGCCGGTGATCAGCACCAGCATCTGCCCCATGGAGACCAGCAGCAGATAGACCGACTGGCGAAAGACGTTCATGAAGTTGTTCACCGCCAGGAACCTGTCGGAGAGCAGCGAGAACGTCACGATCGCGATCACCAGGAAGAACGGCAGCACGCCGAGGCGCAGAAAGATGCTTCTGAACACCCGGACGATACCTGGCAGGCTGTCGCCCTGACGGCCTGCGGTCGCGGATCCACTCATGCGGCTTGTCCTTGTTCGTCGAAGAAATGCCCCAGAACGTTGGCTTCGGTGATCTCCTCTCCGCTGAGTTCGGCGGCAATGCGCCCCTTGGAGAAGACCACGAGCCGGTGGGCCAGATTCATGACCTCCGGCAGATCGGAGGAAATCGCGATGACGGCCTTTCCGGCCTCGGTCAGGTCGCGCATCAGCCGGTAGATTTCCGAGCGCGCACCCATGTCGACGCCGACGGTCGGCTCGTCGAGGATGTAGATCTCGTAGTCCTGGCCGAGGCCGCGGCCGAACAGGGTCTTCTGCTGGTTACCGCCGGAAAGCTGCGCCGCCTTGCGGGGCCGGTAGGTCTCCGGCAGCGCCACCTGGTCGGCGATCGCCTCGACGCGCTTGCCGATCGTGCGCCAGGGGAGCCAGCCGAGCCTGCCCCGCACGCCGGGCAGGACGCCCTGGCTCAGGTTCTCGCGGACCGAAAAGGTCATCTGCAGACCCTCGGCCTTGCGGTCGGCGGTCAGATAGTAGACCCCGGCCCCCATCATCTGCCGGGTCGAGTGGCCGGTCACGTCGGCGCCGTCGAGCGTCACCCGGCCGGCTTCGATCTTCTCCAGCCCCATCAGCGCCCGGAAGCAGCGCGACTTGCCGGACCCGACCAGCCCGGCCACGCCGAGCACCTCGCCGGGACGGACCTCGAGGCTGACGCCTTCCACGCCCGGCGCGCGCAGGTCCTCGACCTTCAGCACCACCGGCCCCGGGTTGCGGGCGATCTTCGGATAGATCTCGGCGATGGAGCGCCCGGTCATCATCTCGACCAGCCGCGCCTCTGTCGTCTCGCCGATATCGACGGTGCCGATCTTCGCGCCGTCGCGCAGCACGGTCACCCGCTCGGCGATGCGGGCGAATTCCTGCACCCGGTGGGAGATGTAGATGATGCCGACGCCGCGGTCCTTCATCTTGGCGATCACCTTGAACAGGTGGTCGACCTCGTGGTTCGTCAGCGACGCCGTTGGCTCGTCGAGGATCAGGATCGAGACGTCGCTGTGGAACGCCTTGGCGATCTCGACCATCTGCTGCTGGGCGCGCGACAGCCGCGCCACCGTCTCGCGGGGGTCGATATCGAATTCCAGCTCGGCGAACAGCTCCCGGGCGCGCCGGCGCATGGCGCCCAGATCCTTGAACGGCCCGTGTCCGGGCTCGTCGCCGAGGAAGATGTTTTCGGCAACCGACATGGTCGGCACCAGCGAGAATTCCTGGAAGACGGCGGAGATGCCCTTCTCCCGGGCATCGCCCACGGAGCGGAACTCCACCGGTTCGCCGCGGACCGTCAGCACGCCGTCGGACGGCGCGGAGGCGCCTGCAATCATCGAGATCAGGGTCGACTTGCCCGCACCGTTCTCTCCGAACAGCACGTGGACTTCGCCGGCCCTCAGATCGAAGTCCACGTTGTCGAGCGCGACGACGCCGGGATAGCGCTTGGTCAGGCCCCTGGCCTCGATCAGCAACTCGGAGGAAGCCTCGGTCATGGTCGCTCGGTCCCCGCGGACGGAAGGGTGAACGCGCAGCGGCCGGGACCCTCTTGGGCCCCGGCCGCCGTAGGTCGCTTATTCGACCGAGAAGACCGGGCTGAAGCCCTGCGGCGGGAGGATGTTCTCGCGCGCGATCTCGCCGATGTTCTCCTCGTCGACGACGAAGATCTTCGGACCGACGTGCTTCACGTAATCCTTGCCTTCCAGGATGCGGACCGCCTGGTCGACGGCGATACGGCCCTGAATGACCATGGAGTCGGCCGGGGCGGCGGCGATGAAGCCGCGCTCGATGCCCTGGTAGACGCCCGGGGTCATGTAGAAGGAGACGATGTCCACGTCGCCCATCAGGCCGCGCTCGCGCAGAAGGCCCTGGGCCGCTTCGGCGGTCACGGCCGTGCCGGCGATGTACTTCACGTCGGGATTGGCCTGCAGCACGTCTTCCACCAGCCGCTGCTGGGCTTCCTTCCCGGTGTCGCCGTAGCGCGGCTCCAGCACGGTGAGCGCGGAGCCTTCCACCGCGTCCATGAACCCTTGGTGCGCGGCTTCCACCCAGCCGGCGCCGGCCGGTCCGGGGAACCACCCGACCTCGGCGCTCTCGCCGCCTTCGGGATGCTGCGCGGCCAGGTACTTACCGGCCTCGTTGCCCATCGTGTAGAAAGACACCAGCGACTTGGCCGAAAGATCCGGCGACGACATGCCGTTGATCACGTCGATCACCGGAATGTCCTTCTCCTTCAACTCGCCGACCAGGTTGTTCAGGCCGTCATAGGAGATCGCGCCGATGATGACGGCGTCGGCACCGCCGGCAACGCAGTCCTCGATCTGGTTGATCTGGTTGGTGAGCTCGGTATAGCCGCCGGCCTCGACGATGTTGGCCTTCACGCCGAGACGCTTGGCCTCTTCCACAACGCCGTAGTCGACGCCGAGCCAGTAGGCGTCCTTCATGTGCGGGAACGAGACACACAGGTTCCAGGCCTGTTCGGCCTTTTCCAGCGGCTCGTAGGTGACGGCCTTGGTCTCGCCGTCGGTCGAGAAGGCCGGGGTGACCTCCTCGGCCTCGTAGGGGTACCAGGTGTCGGCCGCCATCGCGGGGGTCGCGAAGGCAGCGCCGAGCACGAGGGCAGCGGTCATCTGTCTCATGGTCATGGTTTTCTCTCCGGTCGGCTTATCGATTTTTTGGGTTATGCGAGCTCTTTCTTGAGCTCCTGGTAGAGGCGCGTGCGATCGGCACGGGCCGTCAAAGCCTCGTCCATGGTGACCGGGACGAAGCGGGTCGGCGTGTGCGGCTGGAGCTGGCCGATCAGATCCATGTCCGCGGAAATCACGGCGCCGAGGGTGAAGTAGCCACCGCCCGAGACGGCATCGCGGTGGAGCACGATCGGCTCCTTGCCGCCAGGCACCTGAACCGAGCCGTAGCTGTAGCAGCCGTCGACGATATTGGAGGGATCGGAGCCGGCGCCGAACGGCTGTTCGCGCTCCACGAAGCTCATCTCGCGGCCACCGCGGAAGCGCACGCCCATGCGGTCGGCTTCCGGCGCCACCTTCCACTCGTCCTCGAAGAAGTTGCGGCCGGCCTCTTCCGTCAGAAGACGCCAGTAGAGGCCCGGCAGGACCCGAAGCTCGGCCGGATTGCCCGGCAGGCGCCGGAGCTTCTCGGGAACCGAACGCCCTTCCCGGCCCGGCTTGCCATCGCCGAGCGGCAGCATGTCGCCGATGCCGACGGCGCGGCCGTCGACCCCGCCGAGCGCACCGATCAGGTAGGTCGAGCGGCTGCCCAGATAGGACGGCACCGCGATGCCTCCGGAGATCGCGATGTAGGCGCGGGCGCCGGCGCGCAGATAGTCGAACGAGACCACCTGCCCGGCCTTCACCTTGAACGCCGTCCAGGTCGGCTGTTCCTCGCCGTCCACCTTGGGCGGAATGTCGGCGCCGGTGACGGCAACCGTCGCGTCGGATTCGAACTCCAGCGTCGGGCCCATGAAGGCGCTTTCCAGGACGGCCGCGCCCTCGTCGTTGCCGACGAGCAGGTTGGCGGCGCGCACCGCCAGCCGGTCCATGCCGCCCGAGATCGGGATGCCGAGATGGAAATAGCCCGGCCGGCCCAGGTCCTGAATGGTGGTGAACAGTCCGGGGTTGACGACTTTAACCGACATTGAGCGCCCCCATCAGCTTGGCGTTGGTGCCGTCGTGATCGGCTTCGAACGCTTCGAGGTCGAATTCGACCTCCTTGATCTTCGGGGTGAACCGATTGGCTTCGACCTCGGCGAGGATGGAATCGTACTCGTCCCGGTCGATCGGCGAGAACTTCACGATGTCGCCGGGCTTGAAGAAGACCATGAAGTCCTTGAGGTAGCTGGTCTCCTGCTTCGGATCGAAGATCGTCACCGGGGTGATGCCGAACATCTGGTAGCCGCCGGCGCCGCGCACGGAATAGATGCAGGAGAAGCAGCCGCCGTAGCCGACCGTCTGCTTCGGCGTGTCGGTGCGCGGACGCACATATTTCGGCACTTCGAGCTGCTTCTTGCGCTCCACCAGCTGGTAGAGGAACGGCAGGCCGGACACGAACCCGACCATCGAGACGAACCACGGAGCCGAGTGATGCGCCGTGATGAAGTCGGCGACCGTGTCGAAGCCGTTGATGCGCGCGGCGTAGTCGAGGTCGGAGCCGTTCGGGTCCTGATGCCGGTCGCGGAACCGCATCAGCGTCTCGTGGGTCCACGGGTCCTGATAGTAGACCGGGAACTCCACGATGCGGGTCTTCAGCCGCTTCTCCGCCTTCTCCGCGTGGGATTCCAGCGCCTTGATCTCGGCCATCATGTCGTCCGGCTTGATCCGGTCCGGGTCGAACTTGACCTGGAAGCTGGCGTTGGCCGGGCAGATTTCGGTGACCCCGTCGATGGCGGCGTCGCGCACCGCGTTGGACATCGACAGCGCCTTGAAGAAGGCTTCGAGCGACATCTCTTCGTCCATTTCGACGAAGACGTGCTCGTCACCCCCAAACGAATACCGTGTCTTCATAGCCTCCTCCACGTCGGGTCTCGGTCACTCGGCGGCCAGCGGCGCGGCCTCAAGCCAGGGCTCCAGGAACTGGGTGTGAAAGGCGCCGGCCCGGACGCTGTCGTCCCGGGCGAGCGCCTTGTGCAGCGCGATCGTGGTCTTCGGGCCGACGATGGTGAGCGTCTCCAGCGCCGCCGCCATGGCGTCGATCGCCGCGTCGCGGGTCGGCGCATGCACGATCAGCTTGCCCAGAAGCGAGTCGTAGAAGGGCGGGATCGCGTAGCCCTCGTAGAGCATGGTGTCGAAACGCACCGCGTCCGAGGTCGGCAGCACCAGCTTCTCCACCACGCCCGGCGACGGCATGAACTGCATCGCCGGGTCTTCGGCGTTGATGCGCACCTCGATGGCATGGCCGGAGAGCGTCACGTCGTCCTGCGAGAACGACAGCTTTTCGCCGCCCGCGATCTTCAGCATCTCCGCGACCAGATCGATCCCGGTGACCATCTCCGTCACCGGATGCTCGACCTGGATGCGGGTGTTCATCTCGATGAAGAAGAACTCGCCGGCGGCCTCGTCGAACAGGAACTCCACCGTGCCGGCGCCGCGATAGGCGACGCTGCGGGCGAGATCGGCGGCGGACGTACAGATCTTCTCGCGCATCGCCGGGTCCAGGCAGGCGGCGGGCGCCTCCTCCCAGACCTTCTGGCGGCGGCGCTGCAGCGAGCATTCGCGCTCGAAGCAGTGGATCGCATCGCGCCCGTCGCCGAGGATCTGCACCTCGATGTGGCGCGGCTGGCTCACCACCCGCTCCAGATAGAGGCTGCCGTCGCCGAAGGCCGCCTGGGCCTCGGCGCGGGCCTGGGGCGCAATCCGGCGCAGTTCGTCCTCGTCGGCCGCAATCCGGATCCCGCGCCCGCCACCGCCGGCGGCCGCCTTCACCATCACCGGATAGCCGACCGTCCGCGCCGCCTCGACCGCAGCCTCCTCGTCGGCGACGAGCCCGTCGGAGCCCGGCACCACCGGCACGCCGGCTTCCTTGGCCGCTTCGCGCGCCGCGGCCTTGTCGCCCATCCGCGCAATCGTCTTGCCCGAAGGTCCGACGAAGATCAGGCCGGCTTCCTCCACCGCGTTGGCGAAAGCCGCGTTTTCCGACAGGAACCCGTAGCCCGGATGGACCGCATCGCATCCCGCGTCCTTGGCCGCCGCAATCAGCGCAGCGCCGTTCAGATAGGACTTGGCGGCCTGGGGCGGGCCGACGCAGACCGCCTTATCGGCGAGCCGGACGGCGAGCATGTCCGCGTCGGCCTCCGAATAGGCCTGGACGGTCTCGATCCCGAGAGCCTGCGCGGCGCGAACGACCCGCACCGCGATCTCGCCGCGATTGGCTACGAAGAGGCGCCGAATGGCCATCGCTCAGTCGTCCAGCTCGGCGATGACCGCGCCGGCCATGATCGGCTCCTCGTTCTCGACCTTGAAGGCCTTGAGGGTGCCGGCGGCGTCCGCCTTGACCTCGATGAACGACTTCATCACCTCCACGAGGCCGATGACGTCGTCCACCGCGACGCTGTCGCCCACTTCCTTGTAGGGAGCCGCGTCCGGCGACGGGCGCCGGTAGAAGGTTCCCGGGATGGGGGAGCGGATTTCTGCCATGTCGTGTCCTCCGGAAAGGGGTTGAGCCCGGATCAGGCCGCCGCGGCCATCACCTCGGCGGCGGGCATGAGCTTGATGCCGTTGCCGGTCAGCGCATCCCGGATCGCCCGGCCGATCGCTAGTGCGCCGGGAGTATCGGAATGGAAGCAGATCGACTCGAACTCGATGTCGATGTCGGCGCCGGATTGGGTCTTCACCTTGCCGGTCTGGCAGGCGCGCACACAGCGGTCGGCGACCTCTTTGGGATCCAGCGCCCGCATGCGCCGGGTGAAGACGATCGAGCCGCTGTCGTCATAGTCGCGGTCGGCATAGAACTCGCGCACCGCCGGCACCCCGGCAGCACCCGCGACCCGGTAGGTCTCCGAGGTGCCCATGCAGAAGATCGCGGTGCCGGGGCTCGACCGGGTCAGCGCCTCGACGATCAGCCCGGACAGCTCCGTGTTGCGGGCGGCTTCCATGTAGAGCGCGCCGTGGGGCTTCACGTGCTGCACGTTGCCGCCGTGGCGGCGGGTGAATTCCCGGAGCGCGCCGAGCTGATAGAGAACGTCGTTGACCAGTTCTTCCGGCTTCGCCTCGATCCGGCGCCGGCCGAAGCCCTGCAGGTCCCGGTAGGCCGGATGGGCGCCGATGCCGATCCCGCGGGCGACGGCGCCCTGGACCACGGCGTTCATGATCGTCGGATCGCCGGCATGGAAGCCGGTGGCGATGTTGGCGGACGTGATGAGATCCATCAGCTCGTCGTCGGGAGCCTCGCTGATCGTCCATTGGCCGAACGATTCCCCGAGGTCGCAATTCAGGTCGACGACGCTTCGAACCACGCTAGAGCCTCCCTGCTTTCCGGTATGTGACCGGACCTCCGTCGTGTGGATGCCCAATGGTTCCCCAGAGGCCATTTCCTGATCAAATTCGTTTTATTGAAAACCTGCGTTCAGCATTTTCGCATTTGCCGACAATGGTGCGCCGCACAGATCAGGTCGGAACGCGAAAAATTCCCGGTATTGCGCCCCTTCAACTCAAGGTGCATTATCTGTTTTTCCGAACATGCAGTTTCGCATGATCGGCGATGCGGCAGGCGGTGCATGAATTTTCGGCAGGTAAAATATTTCGTGGCGACCGCGGAGCTGGGTCAGGTCTCCCGCGCTGCAATGGAGCTTTCGATCTCCCAGTCGACCATCACGACGGCGATCAAGGATCTGGAAGCCGAACTCGGGGTCCGGCTGTTCGCCCGCACCGCCCACGGCATGGACCTCACCCCGGCCGGCCGCCGCTTCCTGGAAAAGGCCTACCGGCTGCTCGCCACCGTCGACGAAGCCCTTCATTCCACAAGCGAAAACGAGGAAATCAGCGGCACGATCTCGGTCGCGGCCACCTACACCGTGATCGGCTACTTCCTGCCCCAGCATCTGGAGCAGCTGGAGCGGCGCTACCCCAATCTCACCATCCGCCTCTACGAACTGACCCGGGAGATGATCGAGGACGGGCTGATCACCAACCGGTTCGACATGGCGGTGCTTCTGACCTCCAACGTGGCCAATCCGGAACTGACCACCGAAACCCTGATCAGCTCCCAGCGCCGCATCTGGGTCCCCTCGGGCCATCGTTTTCTTCAAATGGAAAACGTCAGCTTCAAGGAAATCGCGGAAGAAGCCTACATCATGCTCACGGTCGACGAGGCGGCCCACACGGCACTGCGCTACTGGAACCAGACCGAGCACCAGCCGCAGATCCGGCTGCGCACCTCGTCGATCGAGGCGGTCCGCTCCATCGTCGCCAACGGACAGGGCATCGCCATTCTTTCCGACATGGTCTACCGGCCCTGGTCGCTGGAGGGAAAGCGGATCGAGACGATCATCCCGAGCCAGCCGATCCCGGCCATGGACGTGGGTCTGGCCTGGCGCAAGGGCAGCGAGCTCACCCCCGCCATGCGTCTCCTGCGGGAATATTTCCGCTCGGAGTGCCAGGTGCCGCACTCCATGAACACCCGCTGATCAGCGTCGCCTGGCGTCCGCGGGCTGCCGCTCCAGCCTCGGCAGGGCGTCCACGAGCGCGCGGGTGTAGTCGGTCTCGGGCGCGTCGAACAGGCGCCCGCACGGCCCCTCCTCGACGATCCGCCCCCGGCGCAGAACCAGCGCGCGGTCGCATATCCTGCGCACAACCGCCAGATCGTGGCTGACGAACAGCATCGACAGGCCGAGATCGCGCCTGAGCCCGTCCAGGAGGGCGAGGATCTCCGCCTGGACCGACACGTCCAGCGAGGCGGTGGGCTCGTCGAGGACCAGGAGTTTCGGGCGAAGCGCAAGTGCCCGGGCGATGCCGACCCGCGCCATCTGCCCCTGGGAGAGTTCGTGCGGCCGCCGGTCGAGCAGCGCCCGGTCCAGCCGGACCTGGCCGGCCAGCTCCGCGATCCGCCCATCAAGGTCCGACCCGCGCAGGCGGTCCATCCGGGCGAGCGGGTCGGCGAGGGTTTCGAACGCCGTCCGGCGCGGGTCCAGGCTCTCGCCCGGGTCCTGGAACACGAGCTGGATCCGGCGCCGCTCGGGTGCGGCGTGAAAACGGCGATGGGAAACGGCAGCGATATCGGTTCCCTCGAAGCGGATGGCGCCCGCATCGGCATCGGCGAACCGCGCCACGAGGCGCGCGATCGTGCTCTTGCCGGCCCCGGACTCCCCGACCAGCCCGAGGCTCTCGCCGCGCGCCAGCCGGAACGACACCCGGTCGACGGCAAGGGTCTCCCCGTAGCGCTTGACCAGATCGGCCACCTCCAGCAGCGGCTCCGCGCCCTCCTCGACCGGTTGGACCGGCAGCTGCGCCCGTGCACCCGCCCCGATGCTCGGGGCATTCATTGTCGGCGTCGCGGCGATCAGCCGCCGGGCCGCCGCGCTCGCCGGGCGGGCGAGCACAGCGTCCACCGGCCCCTCCTCCACCACACGGCCCGCCTCCATCACCGCGATCCGGTCGGCCCGGGTGCTGGCCAGCGCGATGTCGTGGGTGATCAGCACCAGCGCCATCCCGCGCGCCTTTACCAGATCGCCCAGCAGATCCATGACCGACGCCCCGGTCAGCGTGTCGAGGGCGGTGGTCGGCTCGTCGGCGATCAGAAGCGCCGGATCGCCGGCCATCGCGATCGCGATCATCGCCCGCTGGCACATGCCTCCGGACAGTTCGTGGGCGAACGACCGGGCCACTCGCCCGGGATCGTCGATGCGCACGGCCTCCAGCAGCGACAGCGCCTCATCCGCCGCCTCCCGCCGGCCCACGTCCCGGTGGGCGCGCACGGCATCGGCGATCTGCCGGCCGATCCGGCGAACCGGATTGAGGGCTGCGCGTGGGCTCTGGAAGACCATGCCAACGGTTCCGCCGCGCAGCGCCCGCATCCGCCGCTCCGGTGCGGTCGTCACGTCCTCTCCCGCCAGCCGGATCGTGCCTGCGTCGATCCGGCCGTTCGGGGCGAGCAGGCGCATGACGGCAGCCGCGAGCGTGCTCTTGCCCGATCCGCTCTCGCCGACGATCGCCACCGCTTCGCCGGCCCCGACCGTGACCGAGGCACCCTCCAGAGCCGGGATCGGGCCGGCCCGGTGGCCATAGCTCACCTGCAGCTCGGCGACCTCCAGAACCGGCTCAGCCATGGCCGCCCCGGGGATCGAGGCGATCGCGCAGTCCGTCCGCCAGCACCATGAACGCTATCGAGGCGGCCGCGAGCGCAAGGCCCGGAAAGACCACCAGCCACCAGTGGCCGCTCAGGAGGTACCGGCCACCCTCGGCGATCATCGTGCCCCATTCCGGGGTCGGCGGCTGAACCCCGAGCCCGAGAAAGGAAAGCCCGGCGGCGTTCAGGATCGCCCACGCCAGATTGATGGAGACCTGAACCAGAATGACCGGCAGGACCGCCGGCATGAGACAGGCCAGAACCACGCCGGCCGGTCCCCGGCCGGTCATCCGCGCCGCCTCCACCCAGGCGAGCCCGCGCCGGGCATTCACCTCCGCGCGGGCGAGCCGGATATAGAACGGCAGGTTGATCACCGCCGTGGCGATGACGATGCTCACCGCTCCGCCGCCGAGTGCGGCCGCCAGCGCCAGCGCCAGGACGAACAGCGGGAACGCCAGGATCACGTCGGCGCAGCGTCCGACGACCGTGTCCAGCCATCCGCCGACATAGCCGCTGAAGGCGCCGAGCGCCGTTCCCAGCACGGCCGAGGCGGCCACGGCCGCGACCGCGATCGCGAGATCCAGCCGCGTCGCCACCAGCACACGTGAAAAAACGTCCCTACCGATCCCGTCGGTCCCGAACCAGTGGGCGGCACTCGGCGGCTGCAGGATGGCGGCGGCGTCGGAGGTGAGCGGATCATAAGGCGCCAGCAGCGGTGCGAAGAGCGCCACCACTACCAGAAGCCCGACGAAGGTTCCGGCCGCCGCCATGCCCGGACCCGGACGGCCCCGCGCCGCTGCCATCGATCGATCGGCGCTGTCGGGTGCGCTCATGCCAGCCGCACCCGGGGATCGAGCACGCCATAGAGAAGATCGATGGCGAGGTTCACGACCACGTAGATGCCGGCCATCAGCAGGACAAAGCCCTGCACGGCGGCGAAGTCGCCCGCCATCATCGCGTCGACCGAATAAGACGCGATCCCTGGCCAGGCGAACACCGTTTCCACCAGAACGCTGGCGCCCAGCATCATGGACACCACGAGCCCCGAGGCCGTCAGCACCGGCAGGAGCGCGTTACCGAGCCCGTAGACCGCCACCACCCGCCAGCGGCTCAGCCCGGCGGCGCGCGCGGCGCGGATAAAGTCGCTCCCCATCACGCCCAGCATCGACGTTCGGGTGATGCGCAGGAGCGGCGCCATCACGAACAACGCCAACGTCACGGCGGGCAGCACCAGGTGTCCGGCCGCCGAGCGAACCGCCGCGCCGTTGCCGGCGAGCGTGGCATCGACGAGAAGCAGGCCCGTCACCGGCTCCGGCGGCGTCAGGAAGATGTCGAGCCGGCCGGTCGGATCCGGCGCCCAGCCCAGCAGGTAATAGAACACGTAGACCAGCAGCAGCCCGGTCACGAAGGTGGGCACTGCCACGCCGAGGGTCGCGACCAGCCGCACGGCGTGATCCAGCACCGATCCGGGGCGCAGCGCGGCCATGACCCCCAGCGGCAAGGCCGTCACGAGGGCGAGCGCGAAGGCCGTAACCACCAGTTCCAGCGAGGCCGGCAGGCGCTGCGCCAGGTCGGCGGCCACCGGCTGCCCGGTCATGACGGAGCGGCCGAGATCGCCGCGCGCCAGCCCCTCCAGATAGATCAGGAACTGGGTCGGAATGGACTTGTCCAGCCCGAGACGGCCGCGGATCTCGGCAACCTCCGCCTCACCGGCCGTGGGCGACGAGGCAAGCAGGCTCGCCGGATCGCCCGGCAGCACCCGCATCAGCACGAACGTCACCACCACGACGCCGGCGACCGCCGGCAGCGCCGAGGCGAGCCGCCTTCCGACGGCAGCGAGAAAAGACCTCATCCCCGGCATCGCTCATCCTGCCCGGTCCGCGCGGGTCCTGCGCGGCACCGCACGGCTTCGGTCTCAGTCGCGCCCGAGATCCCGCACGTCGACATAGTAGTGGTACCAGGTGGTGAAGCCGTCGATGTCGGCGCCCATCACCACGTCCTGGGTCGGCTGCCAGAGCAGCGCCATCGGCACCTCGTCGGCCGCGATCGCGATCATCTCCTTGGCCAGACGGTCATAGGTCTCCGGGTCCGGCTCGAACCGCGCCTCCTCGATCAGGGCGTCCACGGTCTCGTTCAACCAGCTCGAAAAATTCCAGCGCGACGAGCCGCTCAGGAAAATCCGGAAGAAATAGTCGGCGGACGGAAACAGCGCGTAGGAGCGCTCCAGCAGCATCGGCAGCGTCTTCTCGGTGATCGCCTCGGCCATCTGCGGGTCCGGCAGCTTGCGCACGTCCACCCGGATTCCGATCCTGGCCAGCGCCTCCTGCACCAGGGCGGCAGCCGGTTCGGCCCAGGACGCCCGGTTGACGGAGTAGGAAAGCGTCGTCTCGAACCCGTCCGGATAGCCGGCCTCGGCGAGCTTCGCCTTCGCCGCCGCAATGTCGGTGTCGAGCGGCAGCGCCTGGGGGAACTGGGCCGAGGGCGGCCCGTCGGTCCACTCCGCCCCGTAGAGCTTGCCGCCGAAGCCGGACACCGCCGCCTGCAGCATCGCCTCATAGGGCAGCGCCAGCGCCACCGCCTGACGCACCAGCGGATCGTCGAACGGCGCCATCTGCGTGTTGAAGATCACCGCCGTGAACGCCGTCGGGCGCGGCGCGGAAATCACCTTCACGTCGTCGGCATCGCGCAGCCGGGCCAGGTCCTCCGGCAGGAGATCCGTGGTCACGTCGGCGTCGCCCCGCTCCACCAGGGCGGCGCGCAGCGCGGGTTCCGGCACGGTCTGCACGATCACGCGCGGAAAGTCCGGCATCTGCCCACCGGTCCATGCGTCGTTGCGCGACAGCACCACCGCCTCGCCCGGCCGGAAGCTCTCCACCTCGTAGGCGCCGCTGCTGGCGGTGTTGGCCTGCAGCCACTCCACGCCCCACGGATCGTCGGGTCCCGCCTCGCGCTTCACCAGCGCGCTGTTGAACATCGGCGCGTAGAGCGAGGCGAGGTTGGCCAGCGCCAGCCGGTCGACATGGGGCAGCGTGATCTCCACCGTCTGCTCATCCACGATCTCGAACTGGTCCGGGCTGGTCAGCGAGCCGGTCTTCAGCTGCGCCTTGGACATGGTTTTGGCGCTGACGGCCCGGTCGAGCGACCATTTCACGTCGTCCGCCGTCACCGGCGACCCGTCCTGCCAGGTGGCGTCCGGGCGCAGATGGACGGTGATCGTCAGCCCGTCGTCGCTGACCTCCACCCGCTCCGCCAGTTCGCCGCGCAATCGCTCGAAGTCGAACACGTAGATTCCGGCCTCGCCCTTCTGCGGCTCGCGCTCGAAGGCCACCAGCCGGTCGTAGGTCGCCGCACTCAACGCGATCGAGGCTGGGGTGGCGCCCAGCGTCATCGGGTCGAGGGTGTTGATGGTGCCGCTCACCACCATGCGCAGGGTCTCGTCCCGCGACTGGGCGGACGCCGTCTCCGGTCCCCAACCCCCGACGGCTGCGACCATGACCGCGACCAGCGATGCGACGGCGATGCGGATGGCCCTCATCATGCCCCTCCCTCATTTATCGAGCCGGAGCCAGCACGCCCCGGACCCGCCCTGATTGACCCCATGACGGCGCCCGACGCAACCGCAATGCGCCGGCCGGCCGGCTCAGAAGGTCGGCGGCGTGCACGCGCTGACCACCTCGCAGGGTTGCGGCCCGACGCAGCGGAACCGGTGCGGCCGCCGGCTTTCGAAATAGTACGCGTCGCCCGGCCCGAGCACCCGGCGCTCCTCGTCCACCGTCACCTCCAGCCGGCCGGACAGCACGATGCCGCCCTCCTCGCCCTCGTGCACCAGCGGCACCTTCCCGGTGTCGGAGCCGGGCTGGTAGCACTCCTTCAGGATCTGCAGGCTGCGCCCGAACATCATCTCGCCGACCTGGCGGAAGGAGATCGGCCCCTTGCCGATCTCGACCAGCTCGTCGGACCGGTAGAAGGCCTTCTGCGGCCGGTCCGGCTCGTAGGCGAAGAATTCCGCCAGCCCGATCGGCAGCCCGTCGAGAATCCGCTTCAGCGCGCCGACCGACGGGTTCGACCCGTTTGATTCGATCAGCGAGATGGTGGAATTTGTAACCCCGACGCGCTTGGCCAGTTCGCGCTGCGACAGGTTGCGCGCCATGCGCAGTTGCCTGAGACGTCCGCCGATATCGATCGGCGCCGGCGGCTGCCCTTTTCGAGTGTTCGACATATCGAAAACCCGCTCCCTCGCATTCAATGTTTTCAGGGAGTTATGCTACGCGAAAAAACGGCTTGTTCGATATGGCAAATCGTGACGTCAATCGAGCAGCCATTGGAGGTCGCCATGAACATCGTGAACAAGCCGAACGCGCCCGTGCTGGACAGCTTCTGGATGCCGTTTACGGCGAACCGGCAATTCAAGCAGGCGCCGCGCCTGCTCGTGTCGGCCGAAGGGATGCACTACACGACCGACGACGGCCGCAAGGTCCTCGACGGCACCGCCGGTCTGTGGTGCGTGAACGCCGGCCACGGCCGCGAGCGGATCGCCACCTCGGTGGGCGAACAGCTGATGCGGCTCGACTATGCGCCGTCGTTCCAGATGGGCCACCCGATCGCCTTCGATCTGGCCGAGCGGCTGGCCGAGATCGCCCCCGGCGAGGGCGACGCCACCCTCGACCGCATCTTCTACACCAACTCCGGTTCCGAATCCGTCGACACCGCGCTGAAGATTGCGCTCGCCTATCAGCGCGCCATCGGCCAGAGCAGCCGCACCCGGCTGATCGGCCGCGAGCGCGGCTATCACGGCGTCGGCTTCGGCGGCATCTCCGTCGGCGGCATCGTCAACAACCGCCGCGTCTTCAGCCAGCTTCCCGGCACCGATCATCTGCGCCACACCCACGACCCGGAGCGCAACAGCTTCGTGAAGGGACAGCCGGAGCACGGCGCCGATCTCGCCGACGATCTGGAGCGGCTGGTGGCGCTGCACGGCGCGGAGACCATCGCGGCCTGCATCGTGGAGCCGGTGGCCGGCTCGACCGGCGTCCTGATCCCGCCGAAGGGCTATCTGGAGCGCCTGCGCGAGATCTGCACCAAGCACGGCATCCTGTTGATCTTCGACGAGGTCATCACCGGCTTCGGGCGCCTCGGCACGCCGTTCGCCGCCGACCGGATCGGTGTCGTCCCGGACCTGATGACCACCGCCAAGGGGCTGACCAACGGCACCGTCCCGATGGGCGCCGTGTTCGCCAGCCGCACCGTCCACGACGCGCTGATGCACGGCCCGGAGGCCGCCATCGAGCTCTTCCACGGCTACACCTATTCCGGCCACCCGGCGGCCTGCGCGGCCGCCATCGCCTCCCTCGACATCTACCAGCAGGAAGGCCTGTTCACCCGGGCGGCCGAGCTGGAGGACGCGTGGCAGACCGCCATTCACGGCCTCAAGACCAAGCCCAACGTGATCGACATCCGCACCATGGGTCTGGTCGCCGGCATCGAGCTCTCGCCGCGTCCCGACGCGGTCGGCAAGCGCGGCTACGAGGTCTTCCTCGACTGCTACCAGAACGGGGTGATGGTCCGCGTCACGGCCGACACGATCGCCCTGTCGCCGCCGCTCATCGTCGAGCCCGATCAGATCGAGCAGATCGCCGCCACCATCGGCGAGGCCCTCGACCGGGTCGGCTAACGCCCCTTCCCCTCAACGAAAAAAGGCCCGCCAGATCCCCGATCTGGCGGGCTTTCTTTTTGGGACCGGACGGCGTCCCGGACTGTCCGTCTTCCGTCGCAGCGCTCAGCGGTCGGACGTTTCCCAGCGCGGATTGATCCAGGGCTCGGCGTTGTCGGCCGGCAGCGGCGGCTTGCCGAGAATGAGATCGGAGGCTTTCTCGCCCACCATGATCGACGGACCGTTCAGGTTGCCGTTGGGGATGCGCGGGAAGATCGACGAATCCACCACCCGCAGCCCGTCCACGCCGATCACCCGGCATTCCGGATCGACCACCGCCATCGGGTCGTCGGCCCGGCCCATCTTCGCCGTTCCGCACGGGTGGTAGGCGCTTTCGGCGTTCTCGGCGATGAAGGCATCGAGCGCCTCGTCGCTCTGGGCGTCGGCGCCCGGCTGGATCTCCTTGCCGCGATAGGGCTCGAACGCCGGCTGGGAAAAGATCTCCCGGGTCAGCCGCACGCAGTGGCGGAAGTCGATCCAGTCCTGCTCCGTGGACATGTAGTTGAAGACGATCCGCGGCGCCTCGGCCGGATCGGCGCTCTTCAGCGTGATCTCTCCGCGCGAGGGTGACCGCATCGGCCCGACATGGGCCTGGAAGCCGTGGCCTTCCGCCGCCGCCTGGCCGTCATAGCGCACCGCGATCGGCATGAAGTGATACTGGATGTCGGGATATTCCACGCCCGGCTTCGACCGCAGGAACGCCGCGCTCTCGAACTGGTTGGAGGCGCCGTGGCCGGTCTTGAAGAACAGCCACTCCGCGCCGACCCGCGCCTTGCCCCAAAGGTTCCAGTATTTGTAGAGCGTGATCGGCTGGGTGCACGCCTGCTGGACGTAGACCTCTAGGTGATCCTGCAGGTTCTTGCCGACGCCCGGACGGTCCGCGACCACGTCGATCCCGTATTCCGAGAGATGCGCACCGGGACCGATGCCGGACAGCATCAGGAGTTTCGGGGTATTGATCGACGAGGCCGACAGGATCACCTCGCGGCGGGCCCGCACCACCTCGACCTTGCCGCCGCGCTCGATCTCCACGCCGACGGCACGCCCGTTCTCGATCACCACTTTGCGGGCGAAGCAGCGCATCAGGTCGAGGTTGGAGCGTTTGAGCGCCGGCTTCAGATAGGCGTTCGCCGTCGACCAGCGCCGCCCTTTCCAGACCGTCTGCTCCATCGGCCCGAAGCCTTCCTGCTTCTCGCCGTTGTAGTCGTCCGTCAGTTCGAAGCCGGCCTGCCGGCCCGCCTCCACGAAGGCGTGGAAGAGCGGGTTGTCGCGCTTGCCGCGCGAAACGTGCAGCGGACCCGACTTTCCACGCCAGTCCGGGTCGCCGCCGTGCCCCCCGTCGTGCCAGTTCTCCATCCGCTTATAGTAGGGAAGCACGTCGGCATAGGCCCAGCCGGTGGCCCCGCTCTCCGCCCAGTGGTCGAAATCGCGCGCGTGGCCGCGCACATAGACCATCCCGTTGATGGACGACGAGCCGCCGATCACCTTGCCGCGCGGCGTCACCAGCCGCCGGCCGCCGAGACCCGGCTCAGGCTCCGATGCGAAGCCCCAGTCGTAGCGGTCCATGTTCATCGGATAGGACAGCGCGGCCGGCATCTGGATGAACGGGCCCACGTCCGAGCCGCCATATTCCAGCACGAGCACGGAATGCTTGCCGTCCTCCGACAGGCGTGCGGCCAATGCCGCCCCGGCGGAGCCGGAGCCGACGATCACGAAATCCACTTCGGTCATATGTCTATTCTCGGTCGCCGGACCCTCGATCCGGCGCCGCCTCGGTTTCAGATCAGTAAGGGCTGTCCACCGGCGCGAGGCCGACATGAATGGTCTTGAGCTGGGAATAGAATTCCATCGCCGCCCGACCGTTCTCGCGACCGAAGCCGGATTGCTTCACGCCGCCGAACGGCGCCTCGACCGGCGTCAGGTTGTAGGCGTTGATCCAGCAGATGCCCGCCTCCAGCGCACCGGCGACCCGGTGGGCGCGGGTGATGTCGCCGGTGAAGACGCCAGCCGCGAGCCCGAACGGCGTCGCGTTGGCGCGCTCCACCGCCTCTTCCTCCGTCTCGAAGGTGAGCAGCGACAGCACCGGCCCGAAGATCTCTTCGCGCGCGATCGTCATCTCGTCAGTGACGTCTGAGAAGATCGTCGGCTCCACGAAGGCGCCCTTGTCGAACAGGCCGCCGGAGGGAACGCCGCCGCCATGGGCCAGCGTCGCGCCCTCGCGCTTGCCGGTCTCGATGTAGCCGAGCACCTTCTCGCGCTGGGCCTCGGAGACCAGCGGCCCCATCTGGGTTTCCGGATCCATCGGATCGCCGAGCCGGATCTCCTTCGTGCGTTCGATCAGCCGCTCCAGGAACCGCTCCTCGAGGCCGGCCTGCACGAACACCCGGGTGCCGTTGGAGCAGATCTGTCCGGCCGAGTAGAAGTTGCCCAGCATCGCGCCGCCGACGGCATCCTCGATGTCGGCGTCGTCGAACACGATCATCGGCGACTTGCCGCCGAGCTCCATGGTCGCGTGGCGCATGCCGGAGGCGGCCGCCGCGTAGACCTTGCCGCCGGTGGGTACCGATCCGGTCAGCGACACCTTCGCCGTCAGCGGATGGGTGGTCAGCGCGGCGCCGACCTCGCCCATGCCCTGGACCACGTTGAACAGGCCCGCCGGGGCGCCTGCCTCCATGAAGATCTCGGCGATCTTCAGGGTCGACAGCGGCGTGAGCTCGGACGGCTTGAACACCATGGCATTGCCGCAGGCGAGTGCCGGCGCCGCCTTCCAGCATGCGATCTGGGTCGGGTAGTTCCACGCGCCGATGCCCACGCACACGCCGAGTGGCTCGCGCACGGTGTAGGCGAAATCGGTGCCCAGCGGCACGGCTTCACCGGCGATCGAGGCCGCCTGGGCGGAGAACCATTCCAGCGCCTCGGCGCCGGAGGTGGCGTCGGCCACCAGCGTCTCCTGGATCGGCTTCGCCGTATCCAGCGCCTCCAGCTCCGACAGCGCCTGGTTGTTGGCGTAGATCAGGTCTGCCGCCTTCCTCAGCACCCGGGCGCGCGCCGCCGGCGGGGTCGCCGCCCACTCCTTCTGGGCCCGGGCGGCGGCCTTCATCGCCTTGTCGATCACCGCCGGCGTGGCGGCGTGCAGGCGCGCGATGACCTCTCCGGTCGCGGAATGGATGCTGTCGAACGGCGTTCCCGCCTCGTCCTCGAGATAGGCACCGTCGACGAAATGGCTGGCTGTTGGCTGTGCGCGCATCGCCTCAATCTCCTCGTGGCCAGCGCTGGGATGCTTCCAGCACGTTCAGGTCCATGTGGTTTCGCATGTAGCGCTCCGACGCCTTCTTCAGCGGCTGGAAGTCCCACGGATAGTAGGAGCCGTTGCGCAGGGCCGCGTACACGACGTGGCGGCGGGCCTGGCTCTGGCGGATCTCCGCGTCATAGGCGGCCATATCCCAGAGCGAGCCCACCTTGCGGGCGAACTCCGCCACCGTGCCGGCATGGGCCGGATCGGCGGCGAGGTTGGTCAGCTCATTCGGATCGGCTTCGAGATCGAACAGCTGCGGCGGGTCGACCTCGCAGTGGACGTATTTCCACTTGCCTTCCCGGATCGCCACCAGCGGCGCGATCGAGCCTTCCGCGGCGTATTCGATGCGGACGGGAATCTCGCGGGACCCGCCGGCCGCGATCGGGACCAGGCTCTCGCCGTCGGTCCACGGCGTCACCTCGCCGAGATCGATGCCGACCAGATCGGCAAGCGTCGGCGCCACGTCCATGGTGGAGACCGGCGCCTCGATCCGGCCGGGCTTCATCTGCGGCGCCGCAACCATCAGCGGCACCCGGGACGAGCCCTCGTAGAAGCTCATCTTGAACCACAGCCCGCGCTCGCCGAGCATGTCGCCGTGGTCGGAGACGAACAGGATGATGGTGTTGTCGGCCTGGCCGATCCCCTCCAGCGCCTCCAGGATCTGGCCGATCTTGTCATCCAGATAGGAGACGTTGGCGAAATAGGCCCGGCGCGAGCGGCGGACATCGTCCTGGGTGATGTCGAAGCTGCGCCAGTCGTTGGCGTCGAAGATCCGCTTCGAATGCGCGTCCTGATCCTCGTAGGGGATCGTGCCAACCTCGGGCTCGAGCCTGTCGCAGTCCTCGTAGAGGTCCCAGAACTTCTTGCGCGCCACGTACGGGTCGTGGGGATGGGTGAACGAGACCGTCAGAAGCCACGGCCGGTCGTCGGCGCGGCGGCCCAGATCGTAGACCTTGCGGATCGCCTCGTAGGCGACCTCGTCGTCATATTCGAGCTGGTTGGAGATCTCGCCGATGCCCGCTCCGGTCACCGAGCCCATGTTGTGGTACCACCAGTCGATGCGCTCGCCCGGCTTGCGGTAGTCCGGCGTCCAGCCGAAATCGGCCGGATAGACGTCGGTGGTCAGCCGCTCCTCGAAGCCGTGGAGCTGGTCCGGACCGACGAAATGCATCTTGCCCGACAGCGTCGTCTGGTAGCCCGCGAGCCGCAGATGGTGCGCGAAGGTCGGCACGTCCGAGGCGAACTCCGCGGCGTTGTCGTAGACCCGGGTGCGGCGCGGCAGCTGGCCGGACATGAAGCTCGCCCGCCCCGGCGCGCACAGCGGCGAGCCGGTGTAGGCGTTGGCGAACCGGGTCGAGCGCTCCGCCAGCTTCTTCAGGTTCGGGGTGTGCAGGAAATCGGCCGGCCCGTCCGGAAACAGGGTGCCGTTCAGCTGGTCCACCATCAAAATCAGTATGTTGGGCTTGCGCGTCATGCGGCGGTGGTCCCTTCGGCCTTGGCGAGGGTGGAAAGGTTGAGGTCGACATAGTCGGAGACCATCCCGGCCGCCTCCTTCCGGTCGACCGGAAAGCCGTGCAGGGCGGCGCGGATGTAGTAGCCGTCGATCATCGCCGCGATGCCGCTGGCGAGCCGGCGCGCGTCCGGCTTCGGCACCAGTTCCTCCAGCGCGAACACGAGGTTGCTGTCGAGCCGGCGCTGATAGACGGTCAGGAGCCGTGCCGCCTCCGCCGAGCGGTGGGCGAGCACGTAGAATGCGAGCCAGGCGCTGACGATCGCGGGATCGAACTGGCTCGGCTCGAAGCAGGCGTCGATGATCGCGTGCAGCCGGTCGCGCGGGTGCTCCGACACATCGTAGCGGTCGCGGACGAGACGGCCGAAATCGTCGAGAATGCTGCGCATCGCCGCCAGGAAGATGGCGTCCTTGGAGCCGAAATAATGATGCGCCAGCGCCGGCGAGACCCCTGCCCGCCGCGCGATGCCGGCGACCGTGACGGCGGTCGAGCCGGTGGCGCCGACCTCGGCGATCGCGGCCTTCACCAGCGCTTCCTTGCGCACCGCCTCCATCCCGATCTTCGGCATCGCTCCCCGTCCGTTGCTCCGACTTCGGGCGCAGCTGCCGCGCATTGATGCACAACCGCCGCGCGACCACCGTTTACAAGTGCAGCAATATGATGTTGATTGACTGATCAATCAACAAACGCCTTCCTCCGGTATCGGACAAATCCCGGTTAGGCAAGGTGGGCGTCTCAACTGCGATCGTTTATCGCGGCACTGAAACCAGACTGGGAGACAGAAAGATGGTTCGTACTTTCGGCTCGATTTGCGCCCTTGCGCTCGCGGCATCCCCGATGCTGTCGGCAACCGCATACGCCCAGGCGAAATGCGATGAAGTCGTCATGTCGGACGTGGGCTGGACCGACATCACCACCACCACCTCGGCGACCAAGCACGTCCTGGAAGGCCTCGGCTACGACGTCGACGTGAAGGTCCTGTCCGTGCCGGTCACGTTCGCCTCCCTGGAGAGCGACGACGTGGACGTGTTCCTCGGCAACTGGATGCCGGCTCAGGAGGCCGCGATCGGCCCCTACATGGAATCCGGCGAGATCGAGAAGGTCCACACCAACCTCACCGGCACCAAGTACACCCTCGCCGTGCCGACCTATCTCTACGACAAGGGCCTGAAGACCTACGCCGACATCAACACCTTCCGCGACGAGCTGGACGAGAAGATCTACGGCATCGAGCCCGGCAACGAGGGCAACGCCTACCTCGTCTCGCTGACCGAGGAGGACAAGTTCGGCCTTTCGGGCTTCGAGATCGTCGAGAGCTCCGAGCAGGGCATGCTGGCCATGGTCGGCCGCGCCTATCCGAAGGAAGAGGCCATCGTCTTCCTCGGCTGGGAGCCGCATCCGATGAACTCGACCTACTCGCTGAAGTACCTCACCGGCGGCGAGGACTTCTTCGGCGGCGAGGGCGTCGTCAACACGGTGACGCGCAAGGGCTTCGTCGAGGAGTGCCCGAACGTCGGCAAGCTCCTGAAGAACCTCGAGTTCTCGCTGCCCATGGAGAACGAGATCATGGGCAAGATCCTGAATGACGGCGAGGATGCCGACGACGCCACCGAGGAATGGCTGAAGGCCAACCCGGACGTGCTCGAAGGCTGGCTCGAGGGTGTCACCACCGTCGACGGCGAGCCGGGCCTGCCGGCCGTCAAGAAAGAGCTGGGCCTTTAAGGCGCACAGCACCGACCGCATCCGCCCGGGTTCTGCCCGGGCGGATCGCCGGGCCGCGAATCGGAAAGGCGCAGGCGCGCTTTTCCTGTTCACGTTCCGGGACGTAAACCACGGCGTCAATCGGGGCTCGGCGTCGGACCGGGCCTGCCTTATCGTCGTATTCCGCACTGCCGGCTCGCGCGGTTCCCGAACCCAGCCTCGATGGCTGGCGACCGCGCGCTGCAAAGGCACCAGCAGAAGGGCTCGCGCGTGGATTTCCTGACCGACTACAAGATTCCCGTCGGCGCCTGGGCCAGCGATATCTTCAACTGGCTGCAGGCCAACGGCGGCTGGTTCTTCGACGGCCTCGCCAACATCATGGGGACCCTGATCGACTGGTTCCTCTGGCTCCTGCAGGAACCGCCCGAGCTGGCGGTCGTCGCCGCCTTCGCGCTCCTCGCCTGGTGGCTGCAGAAGAGCTGGAAGATGGCGCTCTTCGTCGTCCTCGGCTTCCTGTTCATCATCAACCAGGGCTACTGGGAGGAAACGACGGAGAGCCTCACCCTCGTCGTCTCCGCCTGTCTCGTCTGCATGGCCATCGGCGTTCCGGTCGGCATCGCGGCGGCGCACCGGCCGAACCTCTACAGGGTGCTGCAGCCGATCCTCGACCTGATGCAGACGCTTCCCACCTTCGTCTATCTCATTCCGGCGATCGTCTTCTTCGGCATCGGCATGGTGCCCGGCCTGCTCGCGACCGTGGTGTTCGTGCTGCCGGCCCCGATCCGGCTGACCTATCTGGGCGTGGTATCCACCCCGATGCCGCTCCTGGAAGCCGCCGATTCCTTCGGCGCGACCGGCTGGCAGAAGCTGATCAAGGTGGAACTGCCCTACGCCATGCCGCAGATCATGGCCGGCCTCAACCAGGCGATCATGCTGTCGCTGTCCATGGTGGTCGTCGCCGCGCTGGTCGGAGCCAACGGTCTCGGCGTGCCCGTCGTCCGCGCCCTGAACCAGGTCAACACCGCACTCGGCTTCGAAAGCGGCTTCATCATCGTGGTCGTGGCGATCATGCTCGACCGCGTGCTTCGCGTCGGAGGAAAGCGCCGATGAACACGACCCCGTCCGAAACGCCGGAGACCGCCTCGGAGGATCGTCCCAAGGCCGTCGTCTTCGAGGACGTGAACATCGTCTTCGGCGACAAGCCGGAGCTGGCCCTGCCCCTGATGGATGCCGGCAAGTCGCGCCCGGAGATCCAGGAGGAGACCGGTCAGGTCCTCGGCGTCCACAACTGCTCCCTCGAGGTCGCCGAGGGCGAGATCCTGGTGCTCATGGGCCTGTCCGGGTCCGGCAAGTCGACCCTGCTGCGGGCCGTCAACGGGCTCAACCCGGTCTGCCGGGGCCGCGTGCTGGTCAACGACGACGGCACGCTGACCGACGTCACCTCGGCCGACGCGAAGACGCTGCGCCGGATCCGGCTGCACCGGGTCGCCATGGTGTTCCAGCAGTTCGGCCTGCTGCCCTGGCGCGACGTGCTCGACAATGTCAGCTTCGGCCTGGAGTTGGCCGGACTTTCCCGGAAAGAGCGGGACGAACGCGCCCGCAAGCAGCTCGACCTTGTCGGCCTCAACGGCTGGGAGGACCGCCTCGTCGGCGAGCTCTCCGGCGGCATGCAGCAGCGCGTCGGCCTGTCCCGCGCCTTTGCCACCGAGGCCCCGATCCTGCTGATGGACGAGCCCTTCTCCGCGCTCGATCCGCTGATCCGCAACCGGCTCCAGGACGAGCTTCTGGAACTCCAGCGCAACCTGAAGCGGACCATCATCTTCGTCAGCCACGACCTGGACGAAGCCTTCAAGATCGGCGACCGGATCGCGATCATGGAGGGCGGCCGCATCGTCCAGTGCGGCACGCCGCCGGAGATCATCCGCAATCCGGAAAACGCCTACGTGGCGGACTTCGTGGCCCACATGAACCCGCTCGGCGTGATGCGCGCCAGCGACATCATGACGGAAGGCGAGGCTCCGGCCGATGCGCCGGAGATCCACGCCGACACCAAGCTGCAGGACGTGATGGAGCCGCTGAGCGCGGGCCGCGTCCTCAACGTCACCACGGAGGACGGCGACCATATCGGCGTCATCCGCCCGGCCGACGTGGTGGCCGCGCTGTCCCCCCGCGAACGGGACACCCAGGCGGAGTAGCGACATCCGCCGACCGGACCCGCCGCCACGATGTGACGGGTCCGGAACGACGCCTAGAAGGCGACGCTGTCGGCCCCCTTCAGGGCGAGCATCTCGCGGGCTTCCGCCGGGCTCGCCACCTCGATCGACAGCTCGTTCAGGATGCGGATGATCTTGGCCACCTGGTCCGCATTGCTCTCGGCCAGCTGGCCCTTCCCGATATAGACGGAATCCTCCAGCCCGACCCGGACGTGCCCGCCGGCGATCGCGTTGATGGTCGCGAACGGCATCTGATTGCGGCCGGCCGCCAGCACCGAAAGATAATAGTCCTCTCCGAACAGCCGCTCGGCGACCGAGCGCATGTGCATCAGGTTGTCGATCTCCGCGCCGATCCCGCCGAGGATCCCGAACACGCCCTGGACGAACAGCGGCGGCTTCACCAGGCCCCGCTCGAGGAAGTGGGCAAGGTTGTAGAGGTGGCCGACGTCGTAGCACTCGAACTCGAACCGGGTGCCGTTGGCCGCCAGCTCCCCGATCCCCCGCTCGATCTCCTCGAACGTGTTGGACAGGATGAAATTGCGCGTCATTTCCAGATAGGGCTTTTCCCAGTCGTGCTGGAAGGTCTCGATCCGGCCTGCGGCTCCGGAGATGTTGAAGTTGAAGCTGCCCATGTTCATGGACGCGATTTCCGGCTGCGCCCACTTGGCGGCGGCCAGCCGGTCGTCCAGCGACATGCCGAGCCCGCCGCCGGTGGTGATGTTGATCACCGCGTCGCACTCCGCCTTGATGCGCGGCAGGAAGCGCGCATAGGCCTCCGGCGCCTGGGTCGGCTTGCCGGTCGCCTCGTCGCGCGCGTGCAGATGAAGGATAGCCGCCCCGGCTTCGGCGGCCGCGACCGCCTGGGAGGCGATCTGATCGGCCGTGATCGGCAGATACGGCGTCATGCTGGGGGTGTGGATGGACCCCGTGACCGCGCAGGTGACGATTGCCTTCTTGGACTTGCGCATCTTTCTGACCTCCCGAAATCGCGGCTTTTGCCGTCCACCGCCTGTCTAGCTTTCGGGATGGGCGAGCCCAAACGAAAAACGGCGCCCTCCGGTAGAGAGGACGCCGTTCCCTATCGCGGTCATGTACCGCGCGAACTGCACTATCCGATGTCAGGCGGCGTCCGGCAGCCCTGGCAGCACCTTGTCGAGGGTCGCCGGATAGTCGCGGACCCGAACGCCGGTCGCGTTGTGGATCGCGTTGGTGACCGCCGCACCCACGCCGGCGAGCGCGAGTTCGCCCACGCCCTTGCCCTGGAGCGGACTGGAGTGCGGATCGCGTTCCGGCAGGAAGACGACCTCGAGCTGGGGCACGTCGGCGTTCACCGGCACGTGGTACTCGGCCAGGTCGTGATTGACGATCAGACCGGTGCGCGGATCGATCACCAGTTCCTCCGTGAGCGCCGAGCCGATGCCCCAGATCTGACCGCCGAAACACTGGGAACGCGCGGTCTTCTCGTTGAGGATGCGGCCGGCGGCCGCCACCGTCAGGAGCCGCCGGACCCGGCTCTCGCCGGTGACGGAATTGACCGCCACCTCGCAGAAATGGGCGCCATAGCTCGCCTGCTCGTAGTCGGAGCCCGTATCGCCCGGCTCGATGGTGCCGACAGAGACGAGCCGTTCGCCACCGAGCACCTCGGTCAGCGGTTGGCGGCGGTTGTCGGCGATGACGTGTCCCTCGCTCATCGTGACGCTGCCGGGGTCCACGCCGAGCTTCTCCGCGAGGTCTTCGATCAGCTCCTCGCAGGCCACGTAGACCGAGCCGCCGGAGCTGTTGGCGCCGAAGGAGCCGCCTGACCCGGCACCCGCCGGGAACCGCGTATCGCCGAGCTCCACCGTGACGTCCGACGGATCCACGCCGAGCATGTCGGCGGCGATCTGCTGCAGGATCGTGTAGCTGCCGGTGCCGATATCGGTCATGGAGCTGCGCACCGTCACCCGCCCGTCCGGCTCGATGGCGACCTCCGCCGACGACTTGACGATCTGGTTCGCCCGCGACGCCGCCGCCATTCCGTAGCCGATCAGCCACTCGCCGTCGCGACGGCTGGCCGGCTTGCTCGGCCGGTCCTCCCATCCGAACCGGCGGGCGCCTTCCTCGTAACAGTCGAGCAGCATCCGCGTGGAGAACGGCTTGTCGCCCTGGGGCGACACGTCCGGCTCGTTGCGGCGGCGAAGTTCGATAGGGTCGAGATCGAGCCGCTCGGCCAGCTCGTCCATGGCGTTTTCGAGCGCCAGCATGCCGACCGCCTCGCCCGGCGCGCGCACTGCTGAGGTGATCAGGGTGTCCAGCTCGGCCAGCCGGTGGCGGATGCAGCGGTTCTCGCCGGCATAGAGGAACACGGTGGAAACGCCCGCCGGCTCGAAGAAGGTGTTGTCCGGCGCGTTCGCAGCCCAGGTCTCGTGGCCGAGCGCGGTGATGCGGCCATCGGCGGTGGCACCGATGCGGATGCGCTGGATCGTTTCGGAGCGCCGCGAGGTGGCCTGGAAGACGTTGGGCCGGGTCAGGGCCAGCTTGACCGGACGGCCGACCGCCTTCGCGCCGAGGGCCGCCATGATCGCGTCCGGTCCGATGCCGAGCTTGGACCCGAAGCCGCCCCCGATATAGGGGCTCATCAGGTGGACGTTCTCCGGATCGATACCGACGCCGTTGGCGATCTGCTTGAGATTGGTTTCCAGAAGCTGGCCGGAACTCCAGATCGTGAGCTTGTCGCCGTCCCATTTGGCGACCGTCGCATGGGGTTCCATGGCGGCGGCATGATGGCTCGGCGTCGTGTAGGTCTCGTCGATCTGGATTTCGGCGGCGGCGAACGCCTCCTCGAACTTGCCGCGCTCGGTGTCGGCGGGCATGACGCCGCCCTCCGACTTCACAGCGTTCTCCATCTCCTCGGAGAGCACGTACCGCCCCTGCTCCGCTTCGTACTCGACGTCCACGAGCCGGGCCGCATGACGGGCCGCCTCGAAGCTGGAAGCCACCACCAGCGCCACCGGCTGACCGTAGTGCTGGACCCGTCCGTCGACCACCTGGGCGCCGCCGCTCATCGGCTGGGCCGAGGTGCGCGGGATCCGGTCGTCGGATATCACCGCGAGCACGCCGGGCTCTGCTTCGGCGCGGGAGGCGTCGACCGAGACGATCCGGCCCTTGCTGATCGACGACGTCACCACGAAGCCGTAGGCGACCTCTTCGCCGGCAAGATGCTCGTAGGCGTAGGGCGCCGTCCCGGAGACCTTCAGCGGTCCTTCGTACCGGTCCAGCGGCTTGCCGACGATGTGTTCGCCCTGCCGGTCCAGGCGGGTCTCTTCGACCGCGTCGTCCATGACGAGCGTGTTCATCGCGCTTCCTCCGTCAGTTCGCCGAGGACGGACACCAGGGTCCGGCGCGCCAGCGGGATCTTGAAGTCGTTTTCGCCCTGCCCCTTCGCGTCGGCCAGAAGGATGTCGGCCGCGCCTTCGAAGAGAGGTTTCGACGGCGGTTCGCTCTTGAGGTGCCGCTCGACCGCCTCGTCGCGCCAGGGCATCGGGGCAAGGCCGCCGAAGGCGAGACGGGCATCGGAGATGCGGCCGTTCTCCATCTCGATCATGCCGGCGACGGACACGAGCGCGAACGCGTAGGAGGCGCGGTCGCGGACCTTGCGGTAGACCTGCCGCCCGCCGAAGGGTGCCGGAAGCCGCACGGCGGTGATCAGTTCGCCGGGCTCCAGAACGGTCTCCACCGAGGGCGTGTCGCCGGGAAGCCGGTAGAGGCTCGCCAGCTCCAGCTCGCGGTTGGACCCGTCCTCCTTCAGCGTCTCCACCACCGCGTCGAGGGCGCGCATGGCAACCGCCATGTCGGAGGGATGCGTGGCGATGCAGTGCTCGCTTCCGCCCAGGATCGCGTGGATCCGGTTGAAGCCGCCGATCGCGCCGCAGCCTGAGCCCGGCTCCCGCTTGTTGCAGGGCGCGGTGGGCTCGTAGAAATAATAGCAGCGGGTCCTCTGCAGGAGATTGCCGCCGGTGGTCGCCTTGTTGCGGAGCTGTCCGGAGGCCCCGGCCAGCAGCGCCCGCGACAGAACCGGATAGTCCCGGCGGACCCTCGGATGCGCGGCCAGATCGGCGTTCGGAACCAGCGCCCCGATCCGGAGGCCGCCATCGTCGGTGTCCTCGACGTCGCGCAGCGGCAGCCGGTTGATGTCGACCAGCACCTCCGGGGCCTCGACCTCCAGCTTCATCAGATCGAGCAGGTTGGTCCCGCCGGCGATGAAGCGGGCCTGTTCGGACCCGGCCAGCCGGCCGGCGTCACCGAGCTCGGTCGCCCGGACATAGTCGAATTGTCTCATCGGTGACCGTCCTTGGCTTCGCGGATGGCGTCCACGATGTTGGGATAGGCGGAACAGCGGCAGAGATTACCGCTCATGCGCTCGGAGATTTCCGCATCGGTCAGCTCCATCGGACCGTCGAGGTCGGTGCTGACATGGCTCGGCCAACCCTTGTTCGCCTCATCGACCATGCCGACGGCGGACACGATCTGGCCGGGCGTGCAATAGCCGCACTGGAAGCCGTCATGGTGCAGGAAGCTCTCCTGCATCGGATGCAGGTCGCCGGGCTTGCCCAGCCCTTCAACGGTGGTGATCTCGTCGCCCTCGTGCATGACCGCCAGGGTCAGGCAGGCGTTGATGCGGCGCCCCTCGACCAGAACGGTGCAGGCGCCGCACTGGCCGTGGTCGCAGCCCTTCTTGGTTCCGGTCAGGGCGAGATGGTCGCGCAAGGCATCCAGCAGCGACGTGCGCGGGTCGGCGTCGAACTCGTGGTCGACGCCGTTGACGGTGAGTCTCATCGAGCCGCTTCCTTTCGACTGAAGGCGGAGCCGGCGGTTGCGCGAAACGCAAAATGCGCGCGCAGACGGCCGGCCTCGTGTCGAAGACAAACGCGGCGACAGGCTGGTTTGGTTCCAAACTGCAAAAAAGATCAGCAGATCCGCACCTTCGCGCGATGGCGGGCGGAGCCGGATGTGCCACCGCCGCCGTCACGACGACCGGAGCCCATGCCTGCGCGCCCTGTGCGCGCAAAACGCTCTGCGTGCGCTAAAGGACGCTCAAGCGCGCGGTGCGCGCAAGCGCTCCGGTCGGGCGGTGTCCGACCGCCCGCCGGGGCCGCGCGTCAGATCAGCGCGCCCTGGGAGATGAGCTGCTCGCGCACCCGTTCGGCCGTCGGCGCCCGGCCGTCGGCGGTGGTGGAAAGGGCCGCGGCCGTCCCCGCCGCCTCACCGGTCGCGAACGCCGTGCCCATGACCCGGATCGAGCCGTAGGCGAGGCTGTCGGCGCCGATCACCCGGCCCGCGTACCAGAGATTGTCGAGGCCCTTGGCGCGGACGGCATCCAGCGGCACGTGGAAATAGCCGCGTCCGCCGACCTTCTCGTACATCGGCCGCCCGACTTCCTTGTGGACCTCGATCGGCCAGGCGGCGCGGGCGATGCCGTCACCGCGCTCGCGCCCCTCGACCACGTCCTCGTAGGTGACTTCGTAGCGAGCTGTCGGATGGCGGCTCTCGCGCACGCCGATCTGGGGTCCGGTCTGAGCGAGCCAGGCCCGCTCGAAGCCCGGCACCTGCTCGCGCAGGATGTCGACAAGGGCGACCGCCATTTCGCGCGCGCTGCGCTCGGCATGGGTGAAGGCGCGCGACGACAGGTCCGGCATCTCACGGTCGATGATCAGCCACCAGAAATCGCTGGTGCCGGGGACACGCGTATAGATGCCGCCGTCGTCGCGGTGGATCGGCTCGTTGCCCCGCTCGTTGTAGGTCCGGACCGCGGCCTTGATGGCGTTGCGGTCGATCTTCACGTCCGGGTTCACGCCACCGACGCGCAGCGGCATCGTGCCCGCCTGCAACCGGTTCTCCTCGTCGCCGATGCGGAAGTCGACACCGGAGACGAGGGACAGATTGGCGTCGCCGCTGGCGTCGACGAAGGCCTCGGCTCCCACCTGGCTGCGGCCGTCCATGCCGGCGAGCGTCACGCCTTCGAGACGCCTGGCCGTACGGGACACGGCGGCAAGGCGCGTGTGCAGCCAGACGTCGATGCCGTGCTCGGCGCACAGCCGGTCGAGCGCGACCTTCAGCCGTTCGGGATCGAGCAGGACGATCCAGTTGCCGGTGGTCTCCGAATGATACGGATCGGCCGCGACGCCCAGCTTGCGGAGCCCCTCCAGCACCTGCTCGCCGGCGCCGCCGACGGCCTGGATCGGCTCGTTGCCCTGCTGGAAGAAGCCGCAGTAGGCGAGCACCTGGGCGTTGGTCGCCGCGCCGCCGAGGAAGCCGTACTTCTCGACCAGACAGACCCGCGCACCGGCCTTCGCCGCGCCGAGGGCGGCTCCGACGCCGCCGGCGCCGCCGCCCACCACGATGACGTCATAGTCGGATTCAGGTTGCCTGCTCATGGAAACTGTCCACTCCGTCGCGACCGCCGATGTCAGGGTCGGCGCTCAAGTGTCTGAATTGGATCGGTTCGCGGCAGCCGCACGGACGGCCGAACGGTCCGATCCGGCCGATCCCGACCGAACGCTGGTGTTAGGCAAAGGACCCGCGTCTAAGCACGCCAGCGCAGGAAGTGACGCTCGGCCATCGAAATCAGCCAGCTCACGATCAGCCCGAGCACCGACAGCACGATCACGCCCGCAATCAGCTGGTCGGTGGCCATCAGGTTGCCGGCCAAGAGCACGTAGGCGCCGATGCCGTACTCCGCGCCGATCATCTCGGCGGCCACCAGCAGGATGATGGAGATGGACGCGGCGATCCGCATGCCGTTCAGGATCGCCGGCAGCGCGCTCGGAAGCACGATCTTCCGGATGATCGCCGCCCGGCTCATGTTGAAGCTCTGGCCCATGCGGATCAATGACCGGTCGACGGCGTCGATCCCGCCATAGGTGGCGATGACCATCGGGAAGAAGGAGCCGAACAGGATGGTGGCGACCTTGGAGCCCTCGCCGATGCCGAACCAGATGATGAACAGCGGCAGGAGCGCGATCTTCGGGATCGGGAAGATCGCCGCAACCATCGGACGGAAGGCCGAACGCGGCAGCGAATAGAGGCCGATCAGCACCCCCATCACGACGCCGAGGGTCGCGCCGCAGGTGAACCCGATGACCAGACGGGTCAGCGACGCCTTGAGGTGGTTGTAGAGCATCCCGCTTTCGAAGAGATCGCGGAAGGCTTCGAACACCTGGCTGGGCGCGGGCAGGACAAGCTGGGAGATGTAGCCCCGGTCTGAGCCGATCTCCCAGACCAGCACCAGCGCGGCAAAGACCAGCGGTGCAATCCACCAGATCGGCTTCGGGGCGAACCCGCCGCCGCGGAAGGGAACCGGCCGGCGCTCACTGTTGTCGGCGACGGGCCGCAACGGCGTCGGTTCGCTGACGCCTTTCGGAGCGGTGTCGGTGGAGGAGACGGAAGAACTAGGCATCGTTGAGCTGCCGATCTGCGCTGAGCGCCTCTTCCCGCATCATCTCCCAGAGCTGTCGCTGGATGCGGGCGAGATGCGGGTTGTCGACGCTGCGTTCGGGAATGGGGATGGTGATCTCCACCGTCTCGCGGATCTCGCCCGGGCGGCGCGACAACACGACGACCCGATGGCCGAGGCGGACGGCCTCATTGAGATTGTGGGTGATGTAGCAGGCGGTGAACTGCTCCCGCTCCCACAGCGACACGAGATCGTCCATCAGGAGTTCGCGGGTCTGGCTGTCCAGCGCCGAAAGCGGCTCGTCCATCAGGAGCACGGCCGGCCCAACGGCGAGCGCCCGGGCAATCGCCACGCGCTGCTTCATGCCGCCGGACAACTGGCGCGGATAGACGGCGGCGAAGTCGGAAAGCCGGGTCCGGGACAGGACGTCGGAGATGCGCCGGTCGATCTCCGCCTTGCCCAGACCATGGCCTTCCAGAACCAGCGAGATGTTGCCCCAGACGGTGCGCCAGGGCAGCAGGGCGAAATCCTGAAAGATGTAGGTCAGCGGGTTGAGCGAGCCCTCGGGCGGGCGGCCGACCTGGAGAATTTCGCCTTCGGTCGGCTGCTCGAGGCCGCCGATCAGCCGCAGGAGGGTGGATTTTCCGCACCCGGACGGGCCGACGACGCAGACGATCTCGCCGCTGGAGATCGTCAGGTTGATGTCCCTCATCACGTCGAGGGAATCGTAGCGGTGCGTGAGATGCCGTATCTCGAGATCCATGGGCCACTTACTCGGCTGACTGGGGGTCCCGGAGGCATTCGGCCGTCCGCCGGATCCGGGATCCGTGGGGGAGACTTGCACGGGACCGCCTTGCGGACCCGGCCTCTCCGGGGTCGGGAAGCGGCCCAAAGCCGCTCCCCGTGACGTGTCGGGCGGAACGCCGCCCGGCGTCCGATCAGTAGGTCTCGACGAAGGAGCCGTCGACCAGTTCGTCCATCGTCAGATCCTTCGAGACGAGACCCTGCTCCTGGAACCAGGTCATCTGCTTCTCGATGTCGGTGACGTCCATCGCGCCGTCCTCGTTCAGGTTCATCGCGCCGGCGATGATCGAGGGGGCGGCCTTCTCGTAGGGACGGTCATTGTAGACGTAATTGTGGATCATCCGGACCATCTCTTCCTGCTCGGCCGCGTCCGGGTTCTCCGCCAGCATCACGCGATTGAAGTCGGCGATGCCCTTGGCATAGGCCCGGACGAAACGCTCGACCATGTCGCGGCGCTCCTCGATGTTCTTCACCGAGGTGAACAGGCCGGAGATCTGGTACTCGGCGTAGTCGTAGAGCCAGCCGAGCATCTCCGCATCGCCGTTCTCCACCAGGACCTTGGCGATGTGCGGCACCATGATCATCGCGTCGACCTGACCGCTCTTCACGGCCGCGATCATCGCCCCGACCTTCTGCAGCGGGACAAGCTTCACCTCGTCAATGTCCCAGCCCTGCTGGTCGGCGATCCGGGACGTCATGTAGTGGAAGGTGGACCCGACCTGGGTCATGGCGATGGAGTGACCCGGCAGCTTGTCAACGGAATCGAGGCCGTTCTCGTAGGCATTGTTCGACGCGACGATCATCATCCCGTCGACGCCCTTCTTCTCGTGAAGGACGCCGGCCACGAGACGCACGGCGCCCTTGTCGGCGAGGCTCATGAAGCCGCCTGTCACGCCGGCGATGCCGAAATCGACGTCACCGGAGGCTGTGGCCACGGCGATCGGCTGTGCCGCCTGGAAGAACTTGAACTCAACGTCCAGGCCTTCCTCTTCGAAATAACCCTTCTCGTAGGCGATGAAGCCGGCGGAATGGGACGTGAAGCGCAGCGCACCGACGACGACCTCGTCATTCGCGCGGGCGGCATCGCTCGCGGCGAAGGAGAAAACGGTCACGGCGGCGACCAGCGTCGCCCCCAGCCACGGCCGGAGTGTCTTGGAAAAACCCACAATATCCTCCCTTAAGGATCGTTTGAATTCGACGCGATGTCTGCGCACCGCGGATCGGTTGCACGATACGGGCGGATGACCGCGAATTCCATCGCCCGGCAATAGAAGAGTCCCGCATATGCGATAGCCTCAGGCTAATCCAGCCTTTCTATCGCGCCAAAGCGACCTTCCAGCCGAACCGGTCGGCGATCAGGTCGAACTGACCTTCGGCCATGGCGGACCCGGCGCGGATCGCGCAGCCCCGCTCAAGGGCCGCCCGGAGCCAGGGCGTCGGCTCAGGACGCGACAGCACGTCGGCGACCAGGGCGCCGGGACGCACGCTATCGAGCGGATGCACCATCGACACCCCGTCGAGGCCGACCGCCGTCGCATTGATCACAAGATCGTAAGGGGCGAGGCTTTCCGGCAGCCCGACCTCGACCTCAAGGCCGGTCGCGCCGGACACCAGCCGGGCCAGACGGTCCGCCTGGCCGGCGGCGACGTCGGCAAGTCGCAGGGACGCGGCACCCGCTTCCGCCAGGGCCAGGGCGATCGCCGACCCCGCGCCTCCGCATCCGAAGATCATCGCGCGAGCGCCCGCCACCGAGAACCCGCCGCGGGTCAGACCCAGCACGAACCCCTGCCCGTCCACATTGTCGCCGACGAGCCGCCCGTCCGGTCCGCGTACGACGAGATTGACGGCTTCGAGCGACCGGGCGCGCGGGCTGGCCTCGTCCACCAGTGCCAGCACCGCGCGCTTGTGGGGCGCGGTCACGATCAGGCCCCGGCAGTTGCCGAGCCCGCGCAGCGCGGCGAACAGCGGCTTCAGCCCCTCGTCGGGGATATCCAGCGGCACGAGCTGGGCGTCGAGACCTTCCTCGGCCAGGCGGCGATTGAACGCGCCCGGAAGATGCGCGTGGGCCACCGGCGCGCCGATCATGAACGCGATCGAGGCCGCGGCCGTGGGGGCGAAGGGCGTGGTGTCGTCCATGGTGTCTCCCGTCCGAGGCCCCTTCAACCACAACGGCCCGGAGGAAGCCTTGGCGGTTTGGTGCCGGATCGATAGCTTCATGGAATAGGAGATTCGCCAAGAGCCGCCCCCATGCTCTCTTTCCGACAGCTGGAAATGTTCCGCGCCGTGATGGTGTGCGGCTCGATCAGCGCCGCCGCCCAGCAGCTGAATGTCGCCCAGCCGACCGTCACCAACACGATCCGCAGGCTGGAGGACATTCTCAAGGTGGAGCTGTTCGACCGGACCGGCAGCCGCCTGGTACCGACGCGGGTGGCCCAGCAGATCTTCGAGGCGATCCAGCCGTCGATGATCAGCATGGAGCAGCTCTCCGCCACCGTGGAGGAAATCGCGCTCGGCCGGCACCTGATCTTCCGGATCGGGGTGTCGCCGAGCGTCTCCCACACCCTGGCGCCGCGGGCGCTGCGCCACCTGGCCGATGCCCAGCCGGGCATGAAGATGCGGATGGACACGCTCTCGCTGAAGCAGACCAAGGAGTATCTCTGGCTGTCGGAAGGCGACTGCGCGGTGACGATCTTTCCGATCGAGGACAGTTTCATCGTGTCGCGGAAGATCGCCGACATCGGCCTGATCTGCCTGCTGCCGTCGGACCATCCCCTGTCGGCCAAAGCGGCCATCGAGATCACCGACCTGATCGACGTCGACCTGGTGTTCTTTCATCCCAACACACCGCACGGGCAGATGGTGAAGGACATGTTCGCGTCGCTGAACGTGGAGCCGAGGATCGCCATCGAGACACGCTTCGCGGAGACGGCGGTCAACCTTCTGCGGGAGGGGTTCGGGATCGCGGTCGTCGACGAGCTGACGGCGTCGGACGTGCGCGGCGACGACGTGAAGCTGGTGCCCCTGGCCGCCTCGCCGCGGTTGCCGGTCCTGCTCCATCATCACCGCAACCACGGCTCGCCGCAGATGATCGATGCGATCCGCCAGTGCCTGATGAAGGCCGCGCGCGACCTCGGCCTGGACAAGGCGCAGGGCTGAACCGCGCCGCGTTGCAGCAGTGTTGGCCTTCCCGATAGCCTGACGCTATCGGATCCCCGACAGTTGTCTGTGGCCCGGCCGGCGGGTTGCTGCCATCGATCGCCCGTCAAAAAACCTGAGTGGAGGCGCCCAGCATGATCCTTTCGCGCACCGTCCGCGCGCTTCTCGGCGCCGCCGCAGACACGTCCCGACCGTTCGCCGTCTGGCGCCGGCCGAACGCGTCGGGCGCGGAGTCCATCGTCGGCTGTTCCGCGATCGGCCGCAGGCAGATCTTCGGCGACGGCAATGACGGCCCCTTCTTCGCCCTCAACCGGTTCGTCACGGCGGATGCCAACCTTGCCGACGCGATCGAGGGGGACGTGCTGGTGCGCGGCGGGGAGATCACATTCCGCGCCGGAGCGACCTATGCCGCCGGGCCGGACACGGACGCGCAGGCCGCGCTCCACTCCGCCGCGCAGAGCCGCGACCCCGACGCGCCGATCCATGCCGACGACAGCGGCGTCCGGCCGGTCCAGACCGACCGCGCGGCCTATGAGAAGCTGGTCAAACGGGCTGTGGAGGCGATCGGTGCCGGCGCGTTCCGCAAGGTGGTGACGTCGCGCTGCGAGGCGCGTCCGCTGCCGGAGGGACAGGATCTGATCGCGCTGTTCGAGGCGCTCGCGGCGAAGCTGCCGACCGCGTATGTGTGCCTGGTGCGCATTCCTGGCGAAGGCGCCTGGCTGGTGGGCACGCCGGAGACGCTGGTCTCGGTCCGCGACGGCCGGCTCGCCACCATCGCGCTCGCCGGCACCCAGTGGGCGCAGGAGGCCGTCGCGCTCGCCGACATCTGCTGGCCCGACAAGATCATCGAGGAGCAGGCGCTGGTCTCCGCCTATATAAGGCGCGCGCTGGAGGCGGCCGGCTTCCGGGACCACGAGGAGACGGGGCCGCGGACCGTGGCGGCGGCCAACCTGGTCCACCTGCGCTCCGACTTCGCCGCCGACGTGAAAGGCGAGGACGGCGCGCGCCTGGGCGACCTCCTCACCCGCCTGCACCCGACATCCGCCGTGCTCGGCCTGCCGAAGGCGCCGGCGCTCGACTTCCTGACGGCCCACGAGGGCTACGACCGGAGCTACTACACCGGCTTCCTGGGCCCGGTCGGCTTCGACGGCGCCACCGACCTGTTCGTCAACCTGCGCACCGCCCAGATCATCGGCGGCACCGCCTATCTCTATGTCGGCGGCGGGATCGTCGCCCAGTCGAAGCCGGACGTGGAGTGGCAGGAGACGGTGGAGAAGACCAAGACCGTCGGCACTGTGATCGATGGTCCGGCGGACGGGCCGGCGCAGCTGTCCCGCGCCGGCTGACGCGCTGCCGACGCAAGCTCCCTCCCCGGAGATCGGCAGGACAAGACTGTCACCGATCCCGCGTCCGGCAAGTCGAAATGGCGCTGTGACAAAGCCGGACTGCCGGGATAGGCTCGCCGAAAAAGACGGCCGAGGCGATCCGCGGCCGCGGCCACGGCCGCGCCGCCACGAGACACCGAGGCCTTGCTGCGACGACCGCGCAGGAGAGGAGACCGCCGGTGCTTCTGACCGAGACCCAGGAGATGATCCGCGACATGGCGCGCCGCTTTGCCGCGGAACGTCTGGAGCCGAAATCGGCTGAATGGGACCGTGACCACACCTTCCCGAAGGCCGAGATCGCCGAGATGGGAAGCCTCGGGCTGATGGGGATGCTGGTTCCGGAGGAGTGGGACGGGTCGATGACCGACCACGTCGCCTATGCGCTGGCGCTGGAGGAGATCGCCGCCGGCAACGGCGCCGTCTCCACCATCATGAGCGTCCACAACTCCGTCGGCTGCGTGCCGATCCTGCGCTACGGCAGCGACGAGCAGAAGGAGCGCTTTTTGAGGCCGATGGCCCGCGGCGAGACCCTCGGCGCCTTCTGTCTCACCGAGCCCCACGCCGGCTCCGACGCCTCCAACCTGAAGACCCGCGCCCGCCGCACCAATTCCGGCTGGGTCCTCAACGGGGTGAAGCAGTTCATCACGTCGGGACAGACCGCGGACGTGGCCATCGTCTTCGCCGTGACCGATCCGGAGGCCGGCAAGAAGGGCATCTCCGCCTTCATCGTGCCGACCGACAGTCCCGGCTACCGGGTCGCCTCCATCGAGCGCAAGCTGGGCCAGACCCTGTCGGACACGGCCCAGATCGCGTTCGAGGACCTGGAGGTGCCGGCGGAGAACCTGCTCGGCGAGGAAGGCCAGGGCTACCGCATCGCGCTGTCCAACCTGGAGGGCGGGCGGATCGGCATCGCCGCCCAGTCGGTGGGCATGGCGCGCGCGGCGATGGAGGCCGCGCTTGCCTACGCGAAGGAGCGCGACAGCATGGGCAGCAAGCTCGTCGGCCATCAGGCCGTCGCCTTCCGCCTTGCCGACATGGCGACGCAGATCGAGGCGGCGCGTCAGCTGGTGCTGCACGCCGCCAGCCTGCGCGACGCCGGCCAGCCCTCGCTCAAGGAGGCGTCGATGGCCAAGCTGTTCGCCTCGGAGATGGCCGAACGGGTGTGCTCCGACGCGATCCAGACCTTCGGCGGCTACGGCTATACGGCCGACTTCCCCGTCGAACGGATCTATCGCGACGTCCGCGTCTGCCAGATCTACGAGGGAACCAGCGACATCCAGCGCATGGTCATCGGCCGCGCGTTGGCAGCCTGATCAGGAGTCCGGCGGCAGGGGGAGAAACTCGGTGACCGGAAGCGGACCGCTGGCAGGCGTGCGTATCGTCGAACTGGTCGGGATCGGCCCCGCCCCGTTCGCTGCGATGATGCTTGCCGACATGGGCGCGGAGGTCCTGCGCATCCATCCGGTGAAGGCGCGCGGCACCGTCGGCAACCTGAACTCCGCCTCCGACGTGCTGGCCCGCAACCGCCTGTCCATTGGGCTCGATCTGAAATCCGACGCCGGACGCGCCTGTCTGCTGGACCTCGTGTCGCAGGCGGACGGCATGATGGAAGGCTTCCGCCCCGGCGTGATGGAGCGGCTCGGTCTCGGGCCGGACATTTGCCTGGAGCGCAACCCCGCCCTCGTGTTCGGACGGATGACCGGCTGGGGACAGGACGGCCCGCTGGCGCCGCGCGCCGGCCACGACATCAACTACATCGCCCTGACCGGCATCCTGAACGGGCTCGGGACACCGGAAAAGCCGGTGGTTCCGTTGAACCTGATCGGCGATTTCGGCGGAGGCGGCATGTTGCTCGCGTTCGGCATGGTCTGCGCAATCCTGAGCGCCCGCACGAGCGGCCGCGGCCAGGTGGTCGACGCCGCCATGGTCGACGGGGCGGCCGCATTGTCCGCGATGATCCACGGCATGCGCGCAGGCGGCTGGTGGCCCGGCGGACGGGCGGAGAACATGCTGGACGGCGGCGCGTTCTATTACGGCGTCTATGCCTGCGCCGACGGACGCCACCTGGCGATCGGGGCGATCGAGCCGCAGTTCCTGGCGACGCTCCTGACCACGCTGGGGCTCGACCCGGCCGACTTCCAGCCGCAGGACGACCGGAGCCTGTGGCCCGGCTTCCGGGCACGTCTGGAAGAGATCATTGCCAGCCGCACACGCGACGAATGGGCAACCATTTTCGAGGGACTGGACGCCTGTGTCAGCCCGATCCTCGACTGGGACGAAGCGATGGACCATCCCCACAACCGGGCCCGCGGCACCTTCATCGAAGTCGAGGGTGTACCGCAGCCGGCCCCTGCCCCGCGCTTCTCGGGCACGCCGGCCGCGCCGCCGCGGCCGCCCTCGCCCCCCGACCGCGATCCGGATCAGGCGCTCGCCGGCTGGGGCATCGATGCGGATCGCGTCCGCAGCCTGATCGCCGACGGCGCTCTCAAGGGTCCGGCGTCGTCGGAGTGAGAGACAAAAAAGGACGGCGCGGATCGCTCCACGCCGTCCCGAACGTCCAGTCAGGCTGGTGAGGCCGGACCGATCAGAGATCGGCCTTGATCTTGGTGACCTCTGCGGCCGTCATCTGGCCGGTGGTGACGACTTCGCCGTCCTCGATCCGCCACAGGCGGAACGGACCGGTGATGTCGCCGTACTGGTCGAAGGTCACCGGACCGATGACGCCCTCGTACTTGATGGCCTTGCCGTCCTTGATCGCCGCCAGAGCCTTCTTGAACTCTTCCGGACCGGCATAGATCACCTCGCCGCCCTCGGCGACGACCTCGTGGATGGCGTCGCGGATGGCAGACGGCTCGGTCGAGCCGGCCTTGGCGATGGCGAGGCCGACGATGGCGCCGGCGTCATAGGAGCGGTCTGCGGCCGGAGCGCTCGGCTCGATGCCACCGGAGAACTCCTCGTAGTTGGCGTAGAAGTACTCGGTGGACGGGGTCTCGGTGGTGCCCGAAGAGGTGCCGTAGGCCTCGTTCAGGAACTTCGCGCCGACGCTCTCGATGAACTCCTTGGAGTTCATGCCGTCATTGAGCAGGAACTTCTGCGGACCGCCCTGGGAGATCCAGGCGCGGGCGATGGTGGCGCCGTCGACCGGATAGGAGACCAGATAGAGAGCCTCGGGATCGCCGTTCAGCGCGCTGGTCGCCTCGGCGCTGTAGTTGGCCTGCTTTTCGTTGTAGGGCGTGACGGAGGTGATCGTTCCGCCCAGCGCCTCGAAGGCGGTCTGGAACTCGCGGACCATGTTCACGCCGAAGTCGTTGTTGACGTGGATGATGGCGAGGTTGGTCAGGCCCTGATCGATGGCGTACTTGGCCGCCGCCGTGCCCTGCAGGGCATCCGACGTGATGGTGCGGAAGAAGTAGCCGTTGGTCTTGCCTTCCTGTGCGAGCTTGGTGAGCGTCGGCGAGGACGAGGCCGGCGAGACCTGGACCACTTCCGCAGGCGCGGTCACGGACGTCAGGATCGGAATCGACACCGACGAGATGATGCCGCCGATGAGGACCGGCACGTCCTTGATGTTGACCAGCTGGCGGGCCTGATCGACGGCCACGTTGCCCTGGCTCTGGGCGTCACGGGCATCGGTGACCAGCGTGCAGCCGTTGGCGCCGCCCGCCTCGTTGATGTCGCGGAACGCCATTTCCACAGATTTCGCGCCGGCCTGGCCGTACTGGCCCGCAGGCCCGGTGAGGCTCATGACCACGCCGACGGTGGTCTCGCACGCGAATGCAGGTGCCGCGAAGGCAACGCAACCGGCGGACAGGAGCGCCGCCGGAGCCCATTTCCTGAAATGCATCATGTCAGTTCCCCTGGTTTATGATCGGCCCGATCGGATCAGGCCTGTGCTTGGTCGACCCAAGTCTCGTGCAGCCACCGCCAGACCACACCCTCCGGTGCGGTCGGGTCGGCGACGAACAGAGCGGAAGAGCGGCGCGCAGTGGGCCCGTCGGGCGTGCGCTGGCGCTCGATATAGAGAAGCTGGACCGCATCGCCCGGCAGCGCGACTGCCGTCTCGATTTCGGTCTCGATCTGCAGGGCTCCGGCCGGGACAGAGCCGCGGCGGGCAGCCAGCATGGAAAAGACGGCGTCCAGGTCCTGAACGGTGCCGTCGGGCGCGATGCGGACGAAGCCCGGATCGAAGGCGGTGCGGGACCGCATCAGGTCGGCCTCGCCGGCCCGGCCGGCGAACCAGTCCACGAAGAAGTCGTGGCGCGCCTCGACCTCGCGTCCGGCGCAGGCGGCGAGATCGCCCAGGCTCATGCGGTCGCCTCGTTGAGGTTGTACTTCATGATGGCGCCGTGCCGCCCGTCGCGGTCGCGCTCCACGGAGTAGACATCGCCCTCCGGGCCGCAGCCCTCCGGCACGACCGCCGCGATCGCTGCCCGATCGTCGTCGCTCAGCGTGATCCGGGAGATGGCGAGGTTGGCATCGAGATGGGCCCGGTTGCGCGCGCCGACGATCAGGGCGGCGACCTGCGGGCGGTCGAGGACGGCGCGGCTCGCGACCGTCGCGATGTCGCTGTCGTGGGCATCGGCGATGCCGCGCAGGGCCTTCAGGAGATCCTGGAACCGGTCCCAGCCGCCGAAATCGTCGATGATCAGCTTGTATTTGGTGAGCGAGCGGTTCTCGAGCGGCTCGCCCGGCTCCGGCATCCCGAGCCAGCGGTCCGACAGGAAACCGCCCGCGACGGTGCCGTAGCAGAGGAATTGGATGTCCCGCGCAGCGGCGGCAGCTTCCATCCTGCGCGCCGGACGGGCGTCCAGCAGCGAATACTGCACCTGCATGGTCTTCAGCGGGTAGCCGTTGTCGGCCAGCTCCACCACGTGATCGGTGTCGAAATTGGTCCCGCCCAGAAGCGCAATCTTGCCGGCCTTCTGCTGCTCAGCGAGCCAATGAGCCGTGTCGAGACAGCCCGGGATCTCGTAGTCCCACCAGTGAAACTGGACGAGATCGATCCGCTCGGTCCTCAGTCGCTTGAGGGAGCGATCGATCACGCCCTCGACATAGGATCGGGAGATCGTGGGCAGAACGGCGAGATCCGGCACGAATTTGGTGTGGACCCGGATCCGCGCCAGCGCTTCCTCGCCACGCAACTCGCGGTAGCGCTGGCGGAACGCGCCCATGATCTCCTCGACGCCGGTGTAGATGTCGGCGCAGTCGAACGTCGTGATGCCGGCGTCGGCGCATTCCACGAGATCTGCAACGGCACGGTCCCGCTGGATCTGGCCGTGGCCGCCGGCGAGCTGCCAGCCGCCGCGGATGACCTCGGAGATGTCGTAGTCGGGGGCGAGCGCAACGCGGTTCATGAGACTTACTGGCCTGACGTATCGGAATCGGAGGAAAGCGGCACGGCGGTGGTATCGGCGTGCCGGAAACGGCGCTTGCCGGTGCGGGTGATGCGCATCCGGGTCGGACAATTCGGGTCCGGACAGGCGACGTCGGCGTCGGTGGACATCCAGTCGGCCGCGTCTGTGGGCCGCTGCTTGGCGGCCAGAAGCGGCAGGACTGCCGCCAGGGAGTAGATGGAGAAGCCCTGGCCGGGCGGCAGATGCAGCATCTCGCCGCGCAGCTCGAAATAGTCGCCGGGGTTGGCGCCGCAGTAGATCTTCGCCCCTTCCGGCGCGATCACCTCGACCTTGAGGTCGTAGAGCTCGAAGCTGTCGTCAGTCATCGGCCGCACTCCCTTCCGCGTCCCCGACCCTACCGCGCAGGAGATCGAACGCGCGGCCGATATCGGCCGAAAGGGCGGCGCGGGCCGCATCGGCATCGCGCGCATCGATCGCCTCGATGAGCCGGCGGTGATAGTTGGTCGCCCCGGCGCCGTCGCTGCCGTCATAGACGGCGGCCGCCGCGCGCACATAGGGGCCGGACTGCATCCAGAGGCTCTCCACCACCGGGATCAGGACCGGAGATCCGGCCGCCCGGTAGATGGTGAAATGGAAGGCGTGGTTGAGCCGGCTCACCTCTCGGGCCGCGCGGATCAGGCCGCCGGCCAGCGCGTCATAGGCGTCCGTCAGGCGTTTCAGCTCGTCGATGTCGGCCGGCGACAGGAGCGGCACGGCAAGCGCGGTGAGTTCGCCCTCGATCAGACGGCGGACGCGGGCGAGATCGTCGAGCCGTTCGCGGGTGATGAGCGGAACGCGCACCGAGCGGTTCGCCATCGGCTCCACCGCATGCTCGGAGACCAGCCGCCCCAGCGCCTCGCGGACCGGCATCGTGGAGACAGACAGCCGCTCGGCGAGATCGCGGATCTTCAGGACCTCGCCGGCATCGAACATGCCGTGGATCAGGTTTTCGCGGAGCTCGCCGTAGACCTGGTCCTGGACCGTCTGCCGGGCGACCGGGGCGAGCGCGGACAGCCCGCCTGGCACGACCGAGGGGGCCGTTCCGACGGGTTCTTTCGAGGCGATCGGCGCGTGCGCCATCCTTGTTCCTCTTCTCTCCCTGCCCCCGAGCGCCGCGGCGGCGACTGCCGGCGATCAATCGATAGGCACTTTACACTATGCCCGATCTGTGATCATGTAAATATGTGATCACAAAAATCGGATAGCTGATCCGGCTGGCTGATCACACGAGTGGCGCGCGGCGGCGAACCGCCCCGACGGCCCAAGAGATCCACCTGCATCGAGCGCCCGCGGGCGCGGAGGAGAAAGCCGCATCCCATGTCGGCCGCCGAGCAGCAGACCTCCCGTTCCGCAGAGCGCCCCGTGCTGGAGGCGACCGGCCTCGCCAAGAGCTTCGGCGGCATGCGCGTGGTGGACGGCATGTCGCTCGCGCTCGCCCCGGGCGAAATGGCGGGACTGATCGGGCCCAACGGGGCCGGCAAGACCACCGTCTTCAACCTTCTGGCTGGAAGCCTGAAGCCCGATGCCGGCAGCATCCGGCTGAAGGAGCGCGACGTGACGGCGGATGCGCCGCAGCGCCGGCTCGCCTCCGGCCTCGGCCGCACCTTCCAGATCCCCCGTCCCTTCTCGGAGATGACGGTGCTGGAGAACGTGCTCACCGCCGTCCAGCACCAGAGCGGCGAGCGGGTGCTGTCGAACGTGTTCCGGCCGTTCCGGGTGGCGAAGGAGGAGCGCGCGTCCGTCGAGCGCGCCCGGGAGATCCTCGAATTCGTGTCGCTGACGCGGCTGGCCGACGAACCGGCCCGCAAGCTGTCCGGCGGACAGCGCAAGCTGCTGGAACTGGCCCGCGTCCTGATCGCCGATCCGGCGGTGCTGCTGCTCGACGAGCCGGCAGCCGGCGTCAATCCGGCGCTGCTCGACCTGATCTGCGACCGGATCATCGAGATCAACCGGACGGGCGTGTCGATCCTGCTGATCGAGCACAACATGGAAATGGTGGAACGGCTGTGCGGCCGGGTGGTGGTGATGGCGGCCGGCCAGATGCTGGTCGAGGGCACCCCCGCCGAAATCGCAGCCAACGAGGAAGTGGTCGGCGTCTATCTCGGCGAGGTGGAGGCATGAGCCAGCCCGCCCCGCCGCCCCTCGTCACCCGCGGCCTCGTCGCCGGCTACGAGCGCGACCTGCCGATCGTCAAGGGCGTGGACTTCCAGATCGCCGAGGGCGAGATGGTCGCGATCCTCGGACCCAACGGGGCGGGCAAGTCCACCTTCGTCAAGGCGATCGCCGGCACGGTTCCCGTCTTCGGCGGGGACGTGGAGCTCGTCGGCCAGCAGATCGCCGGACTGAAGCCGAACCAGATCATCCGGCGCGGCATGGCGTTCGTGCCCCAGACGGAGAACATCTTCGCCCGGCTGACCATCCGAGAGAACCTGCAGCTCGCCGCCCAGATCCTGCCCGCGGGCGAGCGGGAGGCGCGGATCGACGCCATGTTCGCCCAGTTTTCCGATCTCGCCGCACGGCCGAACCGGCCGGCCGGCAGCCTGTCGGGCGGACAGCGGCAGATGCTGGCGACCGCCCGGGCGCTGCTGGTGTCGCCGTCGGTGCTGGTGCTGGACGAGCCGTCCGCCGGCCTCTCCCCGAAACTCGTCGGCGACGTGTTCCAGACCCTCAAGGCGATCAACGAGACCGGCGTCACCATCGTGCTGGTCGAACAGAACGTGCGCGCGGCGCTGAAGATCGTGTCGCGGGCGATCGTGCTCGTGGACGGAAAGCTGCGCGCGGACATGGCGGCGGAAGAGCTCGCCGCACATCCCAACATGGGCGAGCTGTTTCTCGGCTCCGGATCGGAACAGGAGGTCTCGTCGTGACGCTTCAGATCCTGATGAACGGGCTCGTGGCCGGGTCCATGATCGGGCTCGGCGCGATCGGCGTCACCCTCACCTACTCCATCCTGCGCTTCCCGAACTTCGCCCACGGCGAGCTGATCGCCTGGGGCGCCTATCTGGCGCTGACCGTCAGCGCGCTGATCGGCGGGGCGGTCGGCGCCTCGATGGATCCGATCGGGCCGTTCTCGTTCGGCTGGGGGCTGATCATCGCCTTCGTGCTGGCGATGGGGCTGACCGGCGCGCTGGCGCTGGCCCTCGACTGGCTCCTGTTCAAGCGGCTCAGGAACCAGGGCGCCGTGATGATCATCATCGTGATGGCGAGCTTCGGCGCCTCCATGGCGCTGAGGAGCGCGCTTGAGTTCATCTACACCGCCCAGCCGGCCTACTTCACCCGGGAGCTGCAGATCGCGATGCCGCTCGGCGGCGGCGTGCGCGCCACCCCGGACCAGCTGTTCGCGATCGGACTGACCGCAGCGCTCGTGTTCGGCATCCACCTGCTGCTCACCCGCACGCCCCAGGGACGCGCCATGCGCGCCGTCAGCGAGAACCCGTCGCTCGCGAGCCTCGTCGGCGTCGACGTCGACCAGGTGATCCGGCTGGTCTGGATCATGGGGGCGGCGCTTGCCTGCGCGGCCGGCGTGATTTCCGGCATCCTGGTCCAGATCCGTCCCTATATGGGCTTCGACCTGCTGCTTCCGCTGTTCGCGGCAACGATCCTGGGCGGCATCGGCAGCGTGCCCGGCGCGATCATCGGCGGCCTGATCGTGGGCATCGGCGAAGCGCTCGCGGTTCAGCTGGTCGGCGCGGAATGGCGCGCGGGTGCAGCCTTCGTCATCCTGACGGCGATCCTGATCGTGCGGCCGACCGGCATCTTCGGGAGGGCCTAATGGGCATCGAGACCTTCGCCTACGCGGCCTTCTTCCTCACAATGGCCCTCACCTACGCGGTGATCTGCCTGGGCCTGAACCTGCAGTGGGGCCAGACCGGCCTGTTCAACGTGGGCATCGCGGCCTTCGTGGCGGTCGGCGCCTACGCCTCGGCCATCCTGACCACGCCGCCGACGCCGGACCGGGTGGGCGGCTTCGATCTGCCGATCCTCGTCGGCTGGGCCGGTGCACTGGTCGCCAGCGGGCTGCTGGCGCTCTTCATCGGCTGGCTCACCATCCGGCTCCGTGCCGACTATCTGGCGATCACGACCTTCGGCGTCGCGGTCCTCGTGCAGCTCGCCATGCTCAACCTGGAGGGCCTGACCGGCGGCCCGTTCGGCATCGGCTTCGTCCCGAAACCCTTCGAGAGCCTCCAGGGCGACGCGATCGCGTTCAGCTTCGCCAATCTGGGCGTCGTGATTCTCGCGGTGCTGGCCGTCTACCTGTTCCTGGAGCGGCTCGTGCGCAGCCCGTGGGGACGCGTGCTGCGCGCCGTGCGCGAGGACGAGGTCGCCGCCCAGGCGCTGGGCAAGAACCCGATGCGGCTCCGGATCCAGGCGTTCGCGATCGGAGGCGCCATCATGGGGCTCGGCGGCGCGGTCCAGGCCCATTTCATCGGCTTCATCGCCCCGGAGAACTACCTGCCGATGCTGACCTTCCAGGTCTGGGCGATGCTGATCGTCGGCGGCAGCGGCAACAACCGGGGCGCCATTCTCGGCGCGGTCCTGGTGTGGGGCGTCTGGGCAGCATCGGCCGCCGTCATCGAGCAGCTCTTCCCGTCCGGCTCCCAGGCGCGCGCCGCCTCGCTTCAGATCGTGCTGATCGGCGTCGCGCTCTGCGTGATCCTGATGTGGCGGCCGCAAGGCATCCTGCGAGAGATCAAGACGGTCTCACGCCACGCCCTCGGCACCGTCCGCAACGCCGGATCCCGCTGACCCCCCTGCCCCCGCTGCCATCCCGGGCGCCGGCTCTTCAGGTCTCTAGAGATGCGCGACGGCGTCGACTTCGACCAGAAGCCCGTCCTGGATGAAGCCGGAGACCTGGAGAAAGGTCGAGGCCGGCAGGTGGCCGGTGAAGACCTCCTTGCGGGCCGTGCTGACCTCGGCGCGCAGGCTCATGTCGGTGACGTAGACCGTCAGCTTGACGATCCGGTCGGCCGATCCACCTGCCGCCTTCACCAGCGCCACGGTGCGCCGCAGCGCCTCGCGGGTCTGTTCCAGCATGGAGCCACCCCCGACGATGCCGTCGGGACCGCCGGCATGCATGCCGGAGACATAGACGATGTTGTCGGCGACCACCGCATTGGAAAAGACGCCAGGCGGCGGCGCCGGGACGTCCGGCGCGGTGACGTAACGGAAGCCGGACCCCATCACGCCTTCCCCGTCTTGTCTTTCCATTCCCGGGTCAGCCGCTCGCGGACGGGAAGAAAGTCGTAGGTCGGGAAGAACTCGGTGGAAAACACGCCCCAGGCGCGCCGCTCCAGCTCGACGTTGACCTTGGGAAGCACTTCCGGCGGCATCCTGAGCGTGACGATCTGTCCGATCCCCATCACGACGTTCCAGGACAGGATTTCCGCACCCTCCGGCGGGAAGCCGGTCCACCATTCCTGCTCGGCCAGGTGGCCTTGAATCTCTTCCAGATTCTGGGACTGATCGTGCTTGAGAAAGACGGTGAGCATGATCTGCTCGCTCATGGCAAAGACCTCACACTGTATCGTCAGCCGACGGGTAGAGTTGCCCAGCAAAAGGCCTTGCCTGCTTATCAATCTTGAGTCAGTATAGCAAATTATGAACGGATCGTTCATTTATGAACATATTCCGGAGCCAGCGATGCAAGATCCAGCCCTCAGATACCAGTCCCGCGGACGCCCGCTGACGGAGGCGGAAACGGCACTCGCCGCCGACCTCGAAGACATTTACGGTCGTGGTGTCCACGATTTTTCCGCCGTTGTCGCTGAGTTGAACGAGAAGGGCACCAAGAAGCCGTCGGGCGAGACCACCGCGTGGACGCTCGAGACGTTCGAGGCAGAGCTGAAAGCCATCAACGCCTCCCACGACGCGGCCTACGCCGAGAACGGCATCGGCGCCTGACGACCACCTGACGAACTGGGGAACGAGAGCCATGACCGCCAACACTTCCGGGCGCGATACTGTCGACGACTACATCAACTCCGGCCTTCGCGGGCTGTGGGTTCCGGTCGCAAAGTCGGTTCAGGTGAAGGGCGGCAAGCCGTTCGGCACCAAGATCGCCGGCGAGAACCTCGTTCTCTGGCGCGACGGCGACGGCAAGGTGCATTGTGTCGAGGACTTCTGTCCCCACCGTGGTGCCAAGCTGTCCCTCGGCGTCGTTCAGGAGGGAAACGTGGCCTGCCGCTATCACGGTGTGGCCATTGACGGCACCGGCACCGTCGCGCGCGTTCCGGCCATGCCGGACTGCGCCCTGGAGGGCCGCCGGCCGCTGACCTCCTACGCAACGGCCGAGGCTGCCGACGGCGTCTTCATCTACCTGCCCAGCGCGGACCAGCCCGAGGCGCCCGAGTTCAACCCGCCGGTCGAGTTCGTCAGCGACGAGTGGGAAGCCTTCCCCTGCATGACGCGCTGGAACTGCAGCTACCGGCTGTCGCTGGATAACGCTGCGGATCCGATGCACGCCAGCTATCTGCACACCGACAGCTTCACGCTCGCCTACGGCACGAAGCAGGACACGATGCGGCTGGAGCGGACCGACACTGGGTTCGTGATCGAACGCGCCGGCCAGCGCGGCGTGAACCTCGACTGGACCGAAGTCGTAGTGGAGCCGGGCATGATCTACTTCCGGCTCGACATCCCCTATCCGAACGGCGCCGGCCCGGGCGGCCCCTTCCGGATCATCGGCTTCACCGCCGCGATCGACGAGCACACCCACCACTCCTTCTTCTGGCGCTGCCGTCAGGTCCAGGGCGTCGAGGCGGAATCCTGGCGGTTCCTTTATCGCGCCTTCCTGGAAGACCGCCACTGGTCGGTTCTGGAGCAGGATCGCGAGATGCTGGAATCCATCCCGGAAGACGCCCGCAAGCGCGAGATGCTCTACCAGCACGACATCGGCGTTTCCCGGCTGCGGCAGATGATGGTCCGCAAGGCCAAGGCGCACCTGAAGGCCCAGGAAGCCGCCGCCGAGCAGAAGACGGCCTGAGGCGGCGGCGGTCACGATGCTTGCCGAAGCCGACAGCATCCGGGACCGTCTCGCAACGCCCTTCAAGCCGGGCGTGGCCGAGGATCTGTCCGGGCGCGTGATCGACGACCCTCTCGACCTGTCGGCGATGGATGTGACCAGCGTCGACTTCTCCCGCACGGTGTTCCGCAAGCCGGTGACGGCGCGCGGCGCCCGGTTCACCGGGCTGGCCTGGTTTCGGGAGTGCCGTTTCGAGGGCGGCGTCGACATGACCGAAGCCGAGTTCTGGCACGATGCGCGCTTCGACGGAGCGACCATTGGGCGCGATGCGAGTTTCTCGCGCGCCGAATTCCGCGGCACGTTCGTGCTGGACCGGGCCACGTTCGAACAGGCGGCCTTTCTGGACGCGCTTCAGGTGTTGTCGAACCTGTCCATGGACGCGACCAGCATCGCCGGCCCGGCCTCACTGGAAGGCTCGGAGATCATGGGCGGCTTCTGGTGCAACAACGCCCGCTTCCTGTCGCGGCTCAATGCCGGCGGCATGGAGGTTCATGGCCGGACATGGGTCCGCGGGACCCGTGTCGCCGACGGCCCGGCCGCCGGCAGCGTCGGCCTGACCAGCCAGATCCACAGCTACGGTTACGTCTGGAGCTGACGCCGAACGCCGACCACCGATCCCTGCCACTGGATGCGACGGAAGCGATGACATCGAGCCTCGACCTGAAAGACATCACGAAGGTCTTCTCGGACCGAAAGACCGGCCAGGACATCACGGCCGTCACCGGCATGTCCTTTTCCGTGAAGCCCGGCGAGCTGGTCTCCGTCGTCGGGCCGTCCGGCTGCGGCAAGAGCACCATCCTGAACATGGTCTCCGGCCTCTACGGGCCGACCTCGGGCGAGGTGCTGATCAGCGGCGAACGGGTCCGTTCGACCCGCTCTGACGTCGGCTTCATGCTGCAGAAGGATCTGCTCCTGCCCTGGCGCAACATCGTCAACAATGTCGAGTTCGGCCTGGAAGAGAAGCGGATGTCGCGCAAGGAGCGCCGCGACCGGGCGCTGGCGGAGCTGGAGCGCGTCCGCCTGTCGGAGTTCGCCTTCCACTATCCGCATCAGCTCTCCGGCGGCATGCGCCAGCGCGCGGCCCTTGCCCGGACGCTGGCGATCGATCCGGAGATCGTGCTGCTCGACGAACCGTTCTCGGCGCTGGATGCCCAGACCAAGGTCGTCCTGCAGAAGAGCTTTTCCAAGACCATCGCGGAGACCGGCGTCACCTGCCTGCTGATCACCCACGATCTGCAGGAAGCGGTGATCATGTCCGACCGCGTGGTGGTGCTGTCCGGCCGGCCCGGAACCGTCGTGGACGACTTCCCGATCGAACTGCCCCATCGCGACGACCCGATGGCGCGTTCGATGGAGCCGGGCACCCGCACCTACGTCAAACGCCTGTTCGACACCCTGCACTTGGAAGACCAAGCCGCGTGATCCCAAGCGGCACCAGAGGAAGGAGCTTCTCCATGACGTTTCACACCATTCGCCGCTCGCTCGGCAGGGCGCTCGCCGTCGCAGCCGTCGCGGCGACGATGACCGGCGCTGCGGCCGCCGCAGAGGACGTGGTCTACCTGTTCCCGGCCCCCGACTTCCTGCCGGCCTTCACGCCGTTCCAGGTGGCCAAGGCGAAGGGCTACTACGACGAGGCCGGCCTCAACGTCGACTTCCGGGTCGGCAAGGGCGGCGCGGACGTGGCCAAGCAGGTGGCGGTCGGCAACGCCGATCTCGGCGGCGGCATCGGCGACACGCCGATCATCGTGCGGGCGAACGGCCTGCCGGTGAAGGGCGTCGCGGTGCTCGGCGGCAAGGCGCTGACCCAGCTCGTCATCCGCTCCGAATCCGGAGCCAGCGACGTGGCCGGTCTGAAGGGCAAGAAGATCGGCGTCATGGCGTTCCAGGACACCACCTACTACAACCTCCTGGCCGCGCTCGAAGCCGCCGGACTGTCCAAGAACGACGTGAACATCCAGGCGGTCGGACCGGCCGGCATGGTCCAGCTGATGATCTCCGGCGACCTCGACGCCATCTCCGGCACCCCGGACTGGGCCGCCTCCATCGAGGGCGCCGGCGTCGATCTGACGGTGCTGCCGATCAACGACCTGTTCCCGGCGATGGCCCAGGCCATCCTGGCGTCCGACGATACGATCTCGGAGAAGCCGGAAATCGTCGGCGGGTTCGTCCAGGCGACCCTGAAGGGCCTGCGCGACGTGATGAACGATCCGGAAGGCTCGGCCAAGCTGCTGGCCGCGGAGATCCCGCAGTTCAACGGCAAGGAAGCCTTCCTGACCGAGGTGATGACCCGCTACGGCGATCTGGTCTACGCCACCGAGAACATGGACGATCTCGGCAAGTTCGATCCGGAGCGGATCAAGGCCGTGCAGGACTTCTACCTGGAAGCCGGCATCATCAACTCCGAAACCCCGATCGACGAGCTCTACACCAACGAGTTCGTGCAGTGACCGACCGCGCCTCCATCGAGCCGCACCGCGCCCCCTCCTTCGGGGGCGCGGAACCGGGCAGGAGATCCGATATGTTCAGGCCCCTGCGGCAAGCCATGCCGCAATGGACCAACGCGATGCCGGAGCTCGGCATCATCATCGCCGTCGGCATCGTGTTCGTGGCGGCGTGGCAGATCCTGCCGCCGCTGCTGGACGTGCCGAAATACATCATCCCGACGTTCACGGACTGCTTCTTCGAGTTCTTCCGGATGGTGCGCTACGAGGAGCTCGGCCGGCATTTCATGTCGACGCTGGTGACCTCGATCGTGGGCTTCCTGATGGGCAGCGCGCTCGGCGCGGCGTTCGGCTACCTGCTCGGCCTGTCCAAGCTCTGGGAGCGCGTGCTGTCGCCCTACATCCTGGCGCTGCAGATCGCGCCGAAGGTGGCGTTTGCGCCGCTGTTCATTATGTGGTTCGGCTACAACGTGCTGCCGAAGCTGCTGGTGACCGTGCTGATCGTGTTCTTTCCGATCCTGGTCAACGTGCTGCAGTCGATGAAGACGGTGGACCGCGACCTGATCAACCTCGCCCGCGTCTACAACATGTCGCGGCTGACCATCTTCCGGAAGATCGAGTTCCCCTCGTCCATGCCGTCGCTGTTCGCGGGTCTCCGGATCGGCGCCACCCTCGCCGTGATCGGCGTGACGGTCGGCGAGCTGGTCGGCGGCAACACCGGGCTCGGCTTCCTGATCACCTACGGCGAAGGCCAGGCCAACACGGCCATGGTGTTCAACGCCATCGGTCTTCTGACCCTGATCGGTATCGTCCTCTACTTCGCCGTCGCCGGTTTCGAGAAGCGGGTGCTCCACTACCTGGACCGTGAGGACCACTAAACCCGTCCGGTCAGGTGAGCGCACCTGACCGGTCAGAAACGGGGCCGGACAGATATGTCCGCCTATGTCCCCGCGGGTCGGAAAACCCGGTCCGAGCGGGGGGATGAACCTGAGTTAAGCGTCTCGTTGCTTCGCCAGAGCCCTGTCGGCCGCGTTGACAGGATCGGGAGGCGAGACTAAATCTAATTTTGAACGATTCGTTCATATAAGAACAAATCGCAACTCCGGAGCACCCCGGTTTGGCCATGACCGAACACACGGCAGAAACGGATGACGGTGTCGAGCGCTTCAGCGCGGCCGGCATCGACGCTCTGCGCCGGATCGGACCGGGCCCGCGCCTCGTGCTCTTGCACGGGATCGGCTCCCGGGCGGAGTCGTTTCTGCCGCTGCTGACCCACCTGTCACCCGAGTTCGACGTGGTGATGTGGAACGCGCCGGGCTACGGAGGCTCGGTCCCGCTTGCGAACGCGTGGCCCGTCGAGGACGACTACGCCGATGCGCTGGCCGCCTTTCTCGACGCGGTCGACTTTGATCAGATCCACCTGCTCGGCCATTCGCTCGGCACCCTGATGGCGGCCCGTTTTGCGGTCCGGCATCCCGGCCGGCTGGCGAGCCTGACGCTTGCCGCCTGCGCGTCGGGCTACGGGGTCACGCCCGGTAACGCCCTTCCGGAAAAGGTTCAGGCCCGCATCGACGCTTTGACCGAGCTCGGCGGGCCGGAGTTCGCCCGCACCCGCGCGCCGCGCCTGGTCTTCGAGCCCGACACCCATCCCGACGCCGTCAACGCGGTGGAACGCGGAATGGCGGCGGTTCAGATGCCGGGCTACGGACAGGCGGTGCGGATGCTGGCTTCCGGCAGGCTGAATGAGAGCCTCGGCCGGGTCACCGCGCCCACCACCTTCCTGTGGGCCGAGGGCGACGTGGTGACACCGGAAGCCCAGACCCTGGATGCGATCGCCGCGCGCCGGTCGGCCGGCGGGCCCGAGCCCGACTACCACCGCATCCCCGACGCCGGACACGCCTTCTATCTGGAAAAGCCCGCGGCCTTTGCCGGGCGGGTGAACCAGGCGGTCGCGGCCGCATCCGAATTCAATGGAGGACGCAATGACTGAACCTCTGCGAGCCGGACATCTGCGCGGCATCATGATGCGCGCGCCAGCCATGACCTCCACGGTCGATTTCTACGTGGATTCCTGGGGCCTCTCCCTGGCCGAGAAGGGCGACGGCGTCGCCTACATGGCGGGAACCGGGCCCGAGCCGTTCCTCTACGGCCTCAAGGACGCCGACACCTTCGGCATCGAGTACATCCATTTCGGCATGCCCGACCGGGCGGCGATGGACGCGTTCTATCACCAGTGCATCGACCGGGGCGCGACCGTGCTGGGTGCCCCTGCCCCGTTCGACGATCCGATCGGCGGCTACGGCTTCGAGATCCTGGACCCGGATTTCCGCCGCCTGCGCTTCACCACTGAGCTGACGATGAAGGCGTCGGAGGACACCTTCGCCCTGCCCCGCAAGGTCTCCCACGTGGTGCTGAACACGCCGGACATGGAAGGCGTGCGCGACTGGTACTGCGAGACCCTCGGCTTTCGGGTGTCCGACTATTCGGCCGACCAGATGGTGTTCCTGCGCTGCTCCAGCGACCACCACTCCATCGCGCTGGTGCGCGCCCCCTATGCCAGCGTCAACCACGTGGCCTTCGAGATGCCGAACCTGGACTCCTTCATGCGCGGCATCGGTCGCATGAAGCAGAAGGGTCAGGTGCCGAGCTGGGGTCCCGGCCGGCACGGCCCGGGCAACAACCCCTTCGCCTATTTCGTCTCGCCGTCGGGCTTCGTGATCGAGTTCACCTCGGAGCTGCAGCAGATCGACGAGGCGACCCACGAGGCCAAGGTCTGGCCGCGCACGGATCCGGAAGCCATGGACCGCTGGATGACCGCAGGCCCGCCGACCCCGGCCCAGCGCGCGGTGATGATGGGCCGTCCCGATCCCGGCTTTCCCGAGCTGAAGCAGGCCTGACGATGGATCTCGGGCTCAAAGGAAGAACCGCGGTCGTCACCGGCGGCAGCTCCGGCATCGGGCTGGCGGCCGTGCGGCAGCTTCTTGAGGAAGGCGCGAACGTCGCCCTGTGCGCGCGCGGCGCCGAGCGGCTTGCCGCGGTGCATGGCGCACTCGAAGAGGAATACGGCGCGGACCGGGTGATGGCGGAGGCCGTCTCCGTTCTGGACGCCGAGGCCTTCGGCGCATTCGCCGAGCGCGTGCTCGCCCGCTTCGGCGGCGTCGACATCCTCATCAACAATGCCGGCCAGGGGCGCGTGTCGACCTTCGCCTCGACGAGCGACGACGACTGGCGCCAGGAACTGGAGCTGAAGTTCTTCAGCCAGATCAATCCGGTTCGCGCCTTCCAGGACGCGCTGGAAGCCAGCGGGATCGGCGCCATCGTCGCGGTGAACTCGCTGCTGGCCTACCAGCCCGAACCGCACATGGTCTGCACCTCGTCGGCGCGGGCCGGTGTTCAGAACCTGCTGAAATCGCTGTCGGTGGAGCTTGCCCCGGCCATCCGGGTCAATTCGATCCTGCTCGGCCTAGTCGATTCCAACCAGTGGCAGCGCCGGTTCGAAGCCCGCGAGGACCGGTCCCAGACGCGCGAGGCCTGGTTCGCCGACCTCGCAACCAAGAAGAACATCCCGCTCGGCCGCCTCGGCCAGGCCGAGGAAGCAGCGCGCGCGCTGGTCTTCCTCGCCTCGCCGGCTGCCTCCTACATCACAGGAGCCCAACTTGAGATCTCTGGCGGCGTCTCCCGCTTCGCTTGAAGCAACCGAACCCCATTCCGTGGAGCTGAAAACCGTCGGCGATCAGATCGCGCGCGGTCTGGCAGACCTCGGCGTGACGACAGTGTTCGGCGTCATCTCCATTCACAACATGCCGATCCTGGACGGCATCGCCGCCCAGGGCCTGATCCGCTTCGTGCCTGCACGCGGCGAGGCCGGCGCCATGAACATGGCCGACGCCTACGCCCGGGTCACCGGTCAGATCGGCGTCGTGCTGACCTCGACCGGCACGGCGGCCGGCAATGCCGCCGGGGGACAGGCGGAAGCGCTCACCGCCGGAACGCCGATCCTGCACATCACCACCCAGGTCGACCTCGCCTTCGCCGACCGGGACCGCGCCGCGATCCACGACGTGCCGAAGCAGCCGGAGATGCTGAAGGGCATTTCCAAGGCCTATTTCCGCATCTGGGACGCGGCCGGTGCACCCGGAACGCTGAGCGCGGCCTGCTCCGCGGCGATCAGCGCGCCGACGGGTCCGGTCAGCCTGGAGATCCCGGTCGACGTGCAGCGCATGGCGCCGGTCGCCTCGCCGCGCCTGCAGCCCCCGGTGGCCGTGCGCCCGGTGGCGTCCGATGCCGCGCTCGACGAGCTCGCCGAGCGCGTGCGCACCGCCAAACGCCCGATGATCTGGCTGGGCGGCGGCGCGCGCGGCGCCTCGAAGGAGGCCACCGAGCTGGTCGCCCGCGGCTTCGGTGCGGTCACCAGCACCATGGGGCGCGGCGTGGTGCCGGAAGACAACGCGGCGAGCCTCGGTGCCTTCAACATGACGCCGGAAGCCGCCGACATCTTCGCAGGCTGCGACCTGATGATCGTGGTTGGGTCGCGCCTGCGCGGCAACGAGACCCGCAACAACAAGCTGCCCCTGCCCGGCCAGCTCATCCAGATCGACGCCGACGCCAGCCGCTGCGGCCGCAACTATCCGGTCGATCAGTTCATCCACGCCGATGCCGCCAGCGCCCTCGGCGGACTGCTCGACCGGCTGCCGGCGAAACTCTCGACCGATCCCTCGTTCGCCCACGACATCGCGACCGCGCGTGCCCGGTCCGAAGGGGCGCTGCGCACCCGGCTCGGCCCGTACCAGATGCTGGCCGATCACCTGCTCGCCCGGGTCCCCGCCGGCAGGCATCCGTGGGTGCGCGACGTCACCATCTCCAATTCCACCTTCGGCAACCGCTACGTGACCGTGGCCGCGCCCAATCTCGGCGTCCACGCCGCCGGCGGCGGCATCGGCCAGGGGATCGCCATGGGCATCGGCGCCGCGCTCGGCTCTCCGGATGCCAAGGCGGTCACCCTCGTCGGCGATGGCGGGGCCATGCTCGGGATTTCGGAACTCATCACCGCGGTGGAAGAGAACGCCAACCTCGTCTACGTGCTGATGAACGACACCGCCTACGGCGTCATCCAGAACATCCAGGATGCCCAGTATGACGGCCGCCGCCACTATTCGGCGCTGAAGACCCCGAACTTCCAGAAGCTGTGCGATGCCGTCGACATGCCCTATGCGCGCGTCGACCGGATCGACGACTTCGCCGACGCCTTCGATGCCGCCCTGAAGACCGAGGGACCCATCGTCCTCGAGGTCGACATGGTCGCCATCGGACCGTTCGCGGAAGCCTTCGCCGGACCGCCGGCCGGAGCCGCCGGCAAGGGAGCATGAGCATGCGGCGCCTGGGCATCCTCGGCTACGGCAATATCGCGGCCACGCTCCTGGACATTCTCGCCAGGGACGGCCGCGCGCGCTTCGAGCAGGTCGCCATCCTCGCCCGCCCCGGCGCGAGCGAGCGGGCCGACGCCCGGCTCAGGACCGCCGCCGAAGTGATCGCCGAAGAGGTGACGATCCACGAGACAGCGGATGCCTTCCTCGCCGCCCGCCCGGATCTGGCCGTGGAGTGCGCCACCCACGACGTGGTGCGCGAAACGGTGCCGGAGATCCTGAAAGCGGGCTGCGAGACCGTGGTGGTGTCGGTCGGCGCGTTTGCCGACGCCGACACGGCCGCGCGGATCGAGGATGCCGCAGCCCTCGGCCGCACGCGGACGGTTCTGGTGCCCGGCGCGATCGGCGGTGTGGACGCGCTTGCCGCAGCCCGGATCGCGGGGATCGAGACACTCGTCTATTCGGGCCGCAAGCCTCCGGCCGCCTGGAAGGGCACGCCGGCCGAAAAGCTGCTCGATCTGGACGCGATCACCTCCGAAACGGTGTTCTTCGAGGGCAATGCCCGCCAGGCGGCGACCGACTATCCGAAGAACGCCAACGTGGCTGCCACCCTGGCGCTGGCCGGCCCCGGCTTCGAGCGGACCGAGGTGCGCCTGATCGCCGATCCGGGAATTTCGGCCAACGTCCACGAGTACGAAGTCCGCTCCCAGAGTGTGAACTTCACCATCCAGCTCACGGGCAAGGCATCGCCGGACAATCCGAAGACCTCGATGTCGACCGCCTACAGCGTCGCCCGCGAGGTGATGAACCGCCTCGTGCCGATCGCAATCTGAGGACCGTAATGTCGCACAAGACCTACGATTTGCCGGACGGCCGCCTGTTCGTGGGCGGCGAATGGGAGACCGGATCGGGCGCCGAGATCGTCTCGACCTTCTCCCATGACGGCTCGGAAAACCGCAGGCTCTCCGGCGCCTCCCGAGACGACGGCGAGCGGGCGATCGCCCGTGCGATCGCGGCCCAGGCCGATCCGGCCTGGCGCGATCTCCTGCCCCATCAGCGCGCCCGCTATCTCACCCGGATCGCCGACGGCATCGAAGCCAACATCGACCGGATCTCGTTCATCCAGACCCGCGACACGGGCAAGACGCGCGGCGAGACCACAGCGCTTGCGATGTCCGCGGCCGGCACATTCCGTTACTTCGCCGCCGTCGTGGAGACCGCCGACGAGGACCTGACCACCCGCCGCGGCGATCATCTGACCATGTCGGTGCACGAGCCGATCGGACTGGTGGCCGCGATCACGCCGTGGAATTCGCCGATCGCATCGGACGCCCAGAAGGTCGCGCCGGCACTCGCCGCCGGCAACGCGGTGCTCCTGAAGCCGTCGAGCTGGTCGCCGCTGGTGTCGCTGGAGTTGGCCCGCATCATCGAGGAAGCCGGCCTGCCGAAGGGCCTCTTCTCGGTCCTGCCGGGTGCCGGCCGGGAGATCGGCAACCTGCTGGTCGAACATCCAGCCATCGGCCGGGTCTCGTTCACCGGCGGCACGGAGACCGGACGGCGCATCGGCGAACAGGCCGGTCGCAAGCTGATGCCGGTGTCGCTGGAACTCGGCGGCAAGTCGCCGACCATCGTCTTCTCCGATTGCGACATGGACCAGGCGATCGCCGGGGTCCTGTTCGGGATATTCTCCTCAAGCGGCCAGTCCTGCATCGCCGGCTCGCGCCTGTTCGTGGAGCGCGCGATCTACGACGACTTCGTCGCCCGGCTCGTGGCGGCGACGGAGAAGCTCGTGGTCGGCTCGCCGTTCGACCCCGCAACCCAGGTCGCCCCGCTGATCGGCTTCGAACATCGGGAAGCGGTGGAAGCCTATATCGCGCTCGCCCGCGAGGAAGGCGGCGAAATCCTGACCGGCGGCAAGCGTCCCTCCGGACCCGGGTTCGACAGCGGCGCCTATCTGGAGCCGACCATCGTAGCGGGGCTTGCCAACGACAGCCGCACCTGCCGCGAGGAGATCTTCGGCCCGGTGCTTGTCGTTCTGCCGTTCGACGACGAGGCCGACGTGATCGCCCAGTCCAACGACAACGACTACGGCCTGGCCTGCGGAATCTGGACGACGGATTTCCCCCGTGCCTGGCGCGTGGCCCGCGCCATCCAGGCCGGCACGGTCTGGATCAACACCTACAAGCAGTTCTCCATCTCCACCCCGTTCGGCGGCGACGCGGCGAGCGGCATGGGCCGCGAGAAGGGCCGCGCCGGCCTGCGTGCCTATCAGCGCCAGAAGGGCATCTATCACGGCCTGTCCGAGGCCCCCCTGCCCTGGGCGAGACTGTCATGACGCAGCCGGGCGGAGCGAACACAGGAAACCGGAACGGGATGACCATGCTGGAAGGACGCTCCGTCGTTGTGACGGGTGCCGGCGGCGGCCTCGGCCGCGAGATCGCGCTGGACTGCGCGCGCAAGGGCGCAAGCCTGATCCTGGCCGATATCGACGAGGCGCGCTGCGCGGAGACGGCGGATGCGCTGAAGGCCGAAGGCTTTTCGTCGGAAAGCCACACCCTGGATCTCGGTGATCCGGCCGCGATCGAGCACTTTGGCGACGCCATCTCGGCCAGCCGCAACACCCTTCACGGCCTGGTCAACAACGGCGCCATCGCCACCGGGATCGGCGGCATCGGCTTCCGCGACGTCGACATCGAGACCTTCGACAAGGTGATGCGGGTGAACGTGCGCGGAACCTGGCTGATCACGCGGGCGCTCGCTCCGCTTCTGGCGGCCTCCGGCAGCGGCCGGATCGTGAACCTGGCGTCCGACACGGCGCTGTGGGGCGCGCCGAACCTGATCTCCTACACCGCCTCCAAGGGGGCGGTGATGGCCATGACCCGTTCGCTCGCCCGCGAACTCGGGCCGGACCGCGTCGGCGTGACGGCGGTCGCGCCCGGCATCCTGACCACCGCGTCGACGGAATACGTCCCTGAGGAGCGCCACAGGCTCTACGAGACCGGCCGGGCCGTTCCCGGCCCTCAAGGGCCGGACGAGATCGTCGGCACGATCTCCTTCCTTCTGAGCCCGGACGCCCTGACGCTCACGGGCCAGACCCTGCCGGTCAACAACGGCTTCGTCTTCAACTGAGGGAAAGCACGTGACCGTCCAGATCGCCATCGTCGGAGCCGGCCCCTCGGGATGCTATCTCGCCCAGGCGCTCGGCAAGCTTCGCGACGACATCCACATCGACCTGATCGACCGGCTTCCGGTGCCCTACGGTCTGGTGCGCTACGGGGTGGCGCCGGACCATCAGGGCACGAAGGGCGTGGTGCGCCAGTTCGCCCGGTTGTTCGAGAAGCAGGGCGTCGGCTTCGTCGGCAATCTCAGGATCGGAGATCCCGAGCACGACGCCGATCTGACCCTTGCTGAACTGCGCGAGTTCTATGACGTGGTGGTGCTCGCCACCGGTCTGTCCGCCGATCGCAAGCTCGGCATTCCCGGCGAGGAACTGGACGGCATCTTCCGGGCCGGTTTCCTGACCCGGCACTGGAACGACCATCCCGACGAGGCCGGGCGGATCCCGGGGCTCGGGCGGAACGTCGTCATCGTCGGCAACGGCAACGTGGCGATCGACATTCTCCGCATTCTCGCCAAGACGCCCCACGAATTCGAGGGCTCGGACCTGGCCGACACCCATACGCAGCGCCTGTCGGAGGCCGGGCTTCAGACCATCGACATCGTCGGCCGGTCGCCGGCTGACGCCGCCCGCTTCGATCCGGTCATGATCCGCGAGCTCGGCAAGCTGTCGGCCACGCGGTTCGTGGTCGAGGACCTGCCGCCTGCCGAAGACGGCGAGGACAAGCGCCTGGCAGCGCTCCGCGAACTGGGGGAGGCCGGCGCGTCGGATGCCGACAAGACGGTGACGTTCCGCTTCGGATGGGTGCCGGAACGGGCCACGGGCGCGGATGGCACCGTCTCAGAGGCGCACTTTCACAAGGCCGGCGGCGGTGAAGAACTCGTGATCGCCTGCGATACTCTGATCACCGCGATCGGCTTCGACGACGATCGGGCGATGGACCGGGAGGCGCTCCTGTCGCGGGCCGTCGATGCGGAGGCGGGCGCGGTCGAGCCTGGGCTCTATCTGGCCGGATGGTTCAAGCGCGGCCCGCGCGGCACCATCCCGGAGAACCGCGCCGACGCCCAGGAGCTCGCCAAGCGCATCGCCGCCGATCTGGAGGCACATCCGCCCGCCGGCGACCGGCCGGGTGCGACGGCGATCCGCGCGCGGTTCGACACGGTTACCGACTACGAAGGCTGGCTGCGCATCGACGAGGCCGAAACGGCGGACGTTCCCGACGGACGCTGCCGGCGCAAGCTCACGCTGGTCGAAGACATGCTCGCCGCAGCCGGCGCGAAACGGGAGACACGCTGATGGACATCACCATCCTCTACGGCACGGAAACCGGAAACGCGGAGATGCTTTCGGAGGACCTGCAGTCCCACCTGGAAGGATCGCACGAGGTCGAGGTGAGCAATCTCGCCGAATTCGACCCGGACGGCTTCGACAAGGCGCGGTTCTACATCGTCATCTGTTCGACCTACGGCGACGGCGAGCTGCCCGCATCCGCCCAGCCGTTCGCGGAAGCGATGGATGCGAGGAAGCCGGATCTGGCCGGCATCCACTTCGCGATCTTCGGCATGGGCGACAGCGAGTACGACGAGACCTTCAACCACGGCTCCAAGCGGATGGAAGAGCTTCTGACCGCGCACGGCGCCACCAGGGTCGGCGAGCGTCTGACCCACGACGCGTCGGGCGAAGACCTGCCGGAAGATCTGGCAACCGACTGGGCCGACCAGCGGGTCGCCGAGGCCGAACCGCTCTTGTCCGCCGCCTCCGATGCGTAGAACCTTTGCCGATCGGCGCGAGTCGGGTCCACCCGACGGACACCGCCGGAGCGCTTGAGCCAAGTTGCACGTGACCGGACGCCCATCGGCAGATGCGCGCCCCGGGGGGAACGCCATGAACGTCCAGAAACCGACCGCCTACGAAGTCCCGCCCGTTCGACGCGCGATCGCGGTTCTCAAATATATCGGCGCCGGCAACACCTGCGCGAACATTTCCAAGGCGGCGAAGGACCTGTCGATCAACCGGACGACGCTGATCCGGCTGCTCCATACCCTCCACGACGAGCGCATGATCGAGGAGCGCGAACCCGGCGCCGGCTACCGGCTCGGCCTCGGCCTGGTCGGGCTGGCCAGCGATTCCATGAACGGACGCGACGTCATCCAGGTCAGCCGCCCGCGCCTCGCCACGCTGGCCGAGAAGACCGGCTTGTCTGCGCATCTCGGAATTCTCGACGGGCGCGACGTCGTGTATCTCGTGCGCACATCCCCGAATGCGCAGCTCGTGTCCAACGTCCGGGAAGGGACGCGGCTGCCGGCCCACGCCACGACCATGGGCCGGATCCTGCTCGCCGATCTCGACGAGGCCGACCTTGCCGCCCTTTACAAGGACGCGGAGATGGAAGGCTTTTCCAGCAAGACGGCGACCAGCTACGAAGCGCTGGCCGCGCAGATCGCGAGCGACCGGGCCGCAGGCATTGCCTGGAGCGCGGCGAACTTCGAACAGGGTATCGGCTCCTGCGCCTGCGCGGTCTTCGACCGGACCGGCCGGGCGGTGGCTGCGATTAACGTGTCCGGTCCCGACTGGGTGTTCGAGAAGGACAACGAGAAGCTCAGGGACATCGAGGCGGACATCCGCAGGACCGCGCGCGACATTTCCCAGAATCTGGGCTGCGCCCTTTAGAGCCATCACGCGGCTCGAAACGGGTGCCCGGCCGCGGCGATCCGCGACCGGACGAATGGCAGAGGTCAGGCCTTCTCGAAGACCACGCTCTCCGGCGCGGAGCTGCCGATCACGTACCAGACGGTGGCGGCGCCCGCGGAGTTGTTGCGGAACCAGTGCGGCTGGCCGGCCGGCGTCTTGACCAGATCGCGCGGGCCGAGCTCGACCTCGACCGTCTTGCCGTCTTCTTCCCAACCGACGGTCAGGCTGCCTTCCAGCACGAAGAAGGCGTCTTCGACGTCGCGGACGAACGGCTTCACGCCGACGCCCATCGGCACGCCCAGCATCTCCTTGCGGCAGGTGTCGTTGTCGATGCCGCCCGGGCCGACATAGACCTTGCGGGTGAAGCCGGCGGGATCCCACCGGGTCTCCAGCTCGTTGTGGCGGACCACGAACTTCGACATCAGCTGCTGGATCGGATGCGCGCCCTTCGGATCGAACGGCATGGTCTTGCCCGGCTGGGCGCCGAACGAGCGGGCCAGCTCCGGCGGGTGCTCCTTCGGATGGTAGTGGTAGACTGGCGGCAGCGGCTTGCCCACGTCGACGGAGATCGACATCAGCACCGGCTCGACGCCGTCGTTGCGGAAGCCGTGGCCGATCTCGCGCGCGTTCAGGATCATGTCCTTCGGGCCGAGACGGACCTCGACGACCTCGCCGTCCTTCTCCCAGCCGACGATCAGCGCGCCGTCGATGATGAGGAAGGATTCCTCGATCTCGTGGGAGTGGCAGGCCGCGTACTTGCCCGGCTCCTTGTAGATCAGGCTGAGGGTGAAATGGTCCGGCTTCAGAGTGGTCGTGTCACCGACCTTCGGGGAGCCACCGGCGCCGATATAGCGCATCTGGGCCCGCTCGAGCTCGGCGAAGCCGCTGTTGCTCGGGAACGCGTCCCAGTCGAATTCCTTGTCGACGAACCGGCCGACGTGCTGGAGCAGACGCTCCTTCAGCTCGGCGGGCTCACTCACGGCGTGAACGTTCATGCCAGCGCTCCTCTGGTGGGATCCATCGGGGCCGCGCCCCGTCCTTCGATAGCAACAACCTTAGCGACGCGTTGTTTTGCGGGCGATACCATGTTTTATATACAAAACGCATGAGCACCACAGGCGACGAAAATTCAGATGGTCCCGCAGAGCCGGGCGGCAAGGACCGGTATCTGGTTCCAGGCCTGATCCGGGGACTGGAGGTGCTGCGCGCCTTCACGCCCGAACGGCCGAATCTGAGCCTGAGCGAGATCGCGGAGCTTCTGGGGACGAGCCGCTCGGCGGCGTTCCGGACCGTCTATACCCTCGCCCATACCGGCTGCCTGCTGCACGACCAGCGCACCCAGACCTATGCGCTCGGCCCGGCGGTGCTGCGCCTGGGCTATGGCTATCTGGCGACGCGCGAGGTGGTGGAGGTGGCCTATCCGGAGCTGGAACGCCTGCGGGACCGCACCGACTGGTCCGCCCATATGGGCGTCCTCGACGGCACGTCGGTGCTCTACGTGCTGCGCCTGCCGGCGCCGCACCGGCTGACCGGGATCGTCCATGTCGGCTCCCGGCTGCCCGCCCGCAGCACCACCATGGGCCGCGTGCTGCTGGCCGATCTGGCGGAGGACACCCTGGTCGCGCTCTACCGCTCCGAGGCGCAGAAGACCGGGGTCTCCAGCCCGGAAACGCTCGCGACCGTCCTTGCCCAATGGCGCGACGACCGGACCCGCGCCCACGTTGCCCATATCGGAGACTTCGAGGCGGGCATCGCCAGCATCGCCGCGCCGGTGCGCGACATGACCGGTCAGGTCGTCGCGGCGATCAACCTCTCCGCTGCCGCCACCCCCGAGAACGTCGCCGATCTGCGGGACCGGCTCGCCGAAGAGATCACCCGGACTGCCGCGCGCATCTCCACGCTGCTCGGCTGGCATGGGGAGACGGGCAAGCCCCGGGACAGGTGACGACCGGAGGCAGGCCTTGCCCTGCGAAGCGGGGCAGTGGCGGATGCAACGGCATCACGCCCTTCCCGCCGGCAGCGGAATCGCGCCATCCCTCTCGCAGGATTTCTGGCGACGTCGCGCGGAGGCCCTCTCCGCTGCCGGTGCACTTCCTGCTCAGATCTTTCCATTCTAACGGAAAAGGCTCTACCGCACTCCGAGCAGGTCCCGAGCGACGATCATCCGCATGATCTCGTTGGTGCCTTCCAGGATCTGGTGGACGCGCAGGTCGCGGACGATCTTCTCCAGCCCGTACTCCGACAGGTAGCCGTAGCCGCCGTGGAGCTGCAGCGCGTCGTTGGCGACCGTAAAGCCGGTGTCGGTGACGAAGCGCTTGGCCATGGCGCACAGCCGCGTCGCGTTCGGCGCCTTCCCGTCCAGCGCAACCGCGGCCCGCCACAGAAAGGTGCGTGCCGCTTCCAGCTCGATCGCCATGTCGGCGACCTTGAACTGCAGCGCCTGGAACTCCTGCAGGTGTCGGCCGAAGGCCTTGCGCTCGCCCATGTAGCGCACCGTCTTGTCCAGCGCGGCCTGGGCCCCGCCGAGCGAGCAGGCGGCGATGTTGAGCCGCCCGCCGTCCAGCCCGGCCATGGCGATCCTGAAGCCGTCGCCCTCGTCACCGAGCCGGTTGTCCACAGGGACGCGCGCCCCGTCGAACATCACCGCGCGTGTCGGCTGGGCGTTCCAGCCCATCTTCGCCTCGTTGGCGCCGAAGCTGACGCCGGGCGTGTCCTTCGGGATCACGAGGGTCGAGATGCCTTTCGGCCCCTCGCCGCCGGTGCGGACCATGGCGACCAGAAGGTCGGTCGAGCCGGCGCCGGAGATGAACTGCTTCTGCCCGTCCACGACATAGTGATCGCCGTCGCGCACCGCCTTGGTGCGCAGGGCCGAGGCATCCGACCCGGCGTTCGCCTCCGTCAGGCAGTAGCTCGCCAGCCGGTCCATCGAACACAGATCCGGGAGAAAGGTGCTGCGCTGGTCGTCGGAGCCGAACCGATCGATCATCCAGGCGGCCATGTTGTGGATGGAAATGTAGGCGGCGACGGACGGACAGCCGGTGGACAGCGCCTCGAAGATCAGCGCGGCATCGAGACGGGTCAGCCCCGAGCCGCCGACATCGTCGGCGACATAGATGCCGCCCATGCCGAGTGCGGCTGCCTTGCGCAGCGTCTCCACCGGAAAGGTCTTTGACTGGTCCCAGTCGATCGCGTGCGGGGCGAGCTCGTCGGCAGCGAAGGAGAGCGCCATCTCCCGGATCGCGGCCTGCTCCTCGCTAAACGAAAAATCCATGCGTGTGCCTCGGTTCGCTCCACCCGGCGGCGGGCGCTTCGCGTGGCGCCCCTTCCGACAGATTCGGTACTCTAGCGATCCGGATATGAGATCCCAAGAGGGGCGATGGCCGGACCCCGACCTACCTCGGGTATACGCCAGGAAGGCGGCGCGACCCGAACGCGAGCCGCCGCCAAAAACCTTCCCGTTTGCCGCGCGCGGGCCGCTCAGAACGGTAACCCCTGCTCGGCTAACACCTTACGTCGCTTGTTGGAATCGTTCTGACAGAAGCTGCCGCGCTCAGCCTGTGGCGGCTCGGCAACAGATACACGCAAGCGTCACTTACCTGCATTGACCGTCAATTCGATTCTTGACTACTGAGGTCAAGAATATCCGGTCGCCACCCGTCCGCGCCGACATTCTGGCAGCCCCGAGACGCCTTGGCCAGAGACGTCACCTGCCAACTGCGCGGACAGGCCCGGCGGATCGGACCGGACCGACACCTCCGTCGGTGTCCGCCGGCAAGACAAACAGGCGACGCCTTCGGCCCGCCGGAAGCTCAGTAAAGGACGCGTCATGCCAGATCACACGTCGAGACGGACTTCCCAGAGGCTCGCGACCGCGGCCCTCGTTCTTCCCCTGGCCGCCTCTCCCGCCTTCGCCCAGGACCAGGCGATCGTCCTCGATACGATCGACGTTCAGGCCCAGAGCAACCAGGGTCTCGTCCAGGACGGCTACGTGCCCATCTCCGGCCGCATCGGCGCCAAGTCGGAAACGCCGATCGTCGACATCCCCCAGTCGATCTCCATCGTCACCCAGAAGCAGCTGGAAGACCTCAACCCCCAGGCCGTCGACCAGGCCGTGTCCTACGTTCCCGGCGTGACCACCGGTGCGTTCGGCTTCCAGCCCCGCTTCGATGCGTTCTATCTGCGCGGTTTCAGCGTCACCTATAACGGTCTCTACCGTGACGGCCTGCGCCAGTTCGCCTCGCCGAACGGCCAGTTCCGGTCGGAAACCTACGGACTGGAAGCCATCGAGGTCCTGAAGGGCCCGTCCGGCACCCTCTACGGCGCGTCGAGCCCCGGCGGCATCGTCAACCTGGTCACCAAGAAGCCGACCGAGCAGCCCTTCCGCGAAGTCATGGTCGAAGGCGGCACCTATGACCGCATTCAGGGCAACATGGATCTGTCCGGCCCGCTGAACGACGAAGGAACGGTGCTCTACCGCCTGACCGGCGTGCTTCGCGATTCCGGAACGGAGATGGACGCCGTCCCCGACGACCGCGTCTACATTGCCCCGGCGATCACCTTCAAGCCGACCGACGACACCACGCTGACCGTGCTCGGCGAATACATGAACGCCTCCACCGGCGGCAGCACCTTCTACTATTTCGACGGCACCGAGGTTCTCGACATTCCGGAGCCGGATCCGTCCTACAACGAGTTCAGCCAGGACCAGTGGCGGGTCGGCTACGAGTTCGAACACCGCTTCAACGAGACGTTCTCGGTGTTCTCCAACAGCCGCTACGCCGCCGTCGACGTGAACGAAGAATATTCCGGCATCGCCACGCTCACCCCGCGCACCCACTATGCCGGCCTGGCCCAGGACAACATGAATACCTTCGTCACGGACAACTTCCTGAAGGCGGAGTTCGACACCGGCATCGCCAGCCACACCTTCCTGGTCGGCGCGGCCTACAACTGGGTCGACTACGACAACTACCTTGGCTACGGCACCCTGCCGCGCGACGGCGCACCGCCGGTGGCCACCTGGAACGAGAGCCAGACCCAGCAGCAGTTCGGCATCTACGCCAACGACGAGATCGAGATCGACAACTTCATCATCAATCTCGGCACCCGCTACGACTGGCTGCACGCCGACACCGACACGGCTGCCGCCGCACCGGTGGAACAGAACGACGAAGAGTGGACCTACCGGGCAGCGCTGTCCTACCGGACGCCCTGGGGCCTCGTTCCCTATGTCAGCTACGGCACGACGTTCACGCCCAACGTGGGCACGCTGATCACCGGCGCGCCCGCCAAGCCGACCAGCGCCACCCAGGTCGAAGGCGGCGTGAAATACGCCATCCCCGGCTACAACGCGCTCGTGACCGCCTCGGTCTACCAGATCGACATGACGGACGGCGTGGTGTTCGACGCCTCCACCGGCATCAACGAGCAGGTTCAGCAGGACATGCTGAACACGGGCTTCGAGATCGAAGCCGTCGCCAGCCTCACCCAGGGCCTCAGCCTGACCGCCTCGTACGGCTACAACAACATCGAGATCCAGGAAGGCGCCCGCGACACCGAGGGCAACAAGCTGAACGGCGTGCCGTTCCATCAGGCCGCGATCTTCGCCGACTACACCTTCCAGAAGGGCTTTGCAGCCGGTCTCGGCGGCGGACTGGGCGTCCGCTATCTCGGCGAGAGCTACGGCGACGACTACAACATCATCAAGAACGATGCGCGGACCTTCGTCGACGCCGCCCTCCACTACGACTTCGACTATCGCACTCCGAAGCTCGAGGGCGTCCGCCTGCAGGTCAACGCCACGAACCTGTTCGACGAGCGCGGCACGATCTGTGCCGACGGCTACTGCTACAAGGATCCGGGCCGCACCATCATCGGCAGCCTGCGCTACCGGTTCTAGACCGCGCCCATGGAACCGGCTTCTGCAGCGAAGCAAACCGACCTGCCCGCGTCTCCCTTCGAGGCGCGGGCACTCGGGTTTCGCATCGACGATCACGCGATCCTCGACGGGATCGACCTCGCCATCCAGCCCGGTCTGGTCACCGGGCTGATCGGCCACAACGGCTCCGGCAAGTCCACGCTGATCAAGCTGATGGCCGGACAGATCAAGCCGTCCGGCGGCGCCCTCACCTTCGCCGGCAAGCCGGTGACGGACTGGCCCGAGCGCACGTTCGCGCGCCACGTCGCCTATCTGCCGCAGCAGACGCCCGGCTCCGTCGGGCTGACCGTGCGCGAACTGGTCCGTCTCGGCCGTTATCCCTGGCACGGCGCGCTCGGCCGTTTCGGTTCCGAGGATCAGGCCCACGTGGAGGAAGCCATCCGGCAATGCGGCATGACCGACTTCGCCGACCGGATGGTCGACACGCTCTCCGGCGGTGAGCGCCAGCGCGCCTGGATCGCCATGTGCCTCGCCCAGAACCCGGACTGCCTGCTTCTCGACGAGCCGACGTCGGCCCTCGACATCGCCCACCAGATCGAGGTGCTCGCCCTGGTTCGCCGGCTCTGTCACGAGCGCGGACTGACGGCGATCGTGGTGCTTCACGACGTCAACATGGCCGCAAGGTTCTGCGACCGGCTGCACGCTCTGAAGGCCGGCCGGCTGATTGCCGGGGGCACGCCGGAGACGATCATGACCCAGGCCTCCCTCTCCGCCATCTACGGCGTGGAGATGGAGATCCTCGCCCATCCCACGCTCGGCATCCCGATCGCGTGCGCCGGTTGATGCGATGACGTCGGGACCCGGTTTTCTCAGCCGCCGCAGCCTGCTCGCCGGGGCCGCCGCGTTCGTGGCCGCCGCCACCGCCGGCCGGCAGACCGCTGCAGCGGACGAGCCTCGGATCGTCTCCCTCGATTACGGGCTCGCCAACACCGCGATGGCGCTCGGCGTGACCCCGGTCGGGATCGCGGCGGCCGACGGCTGGGACAGGTTCGTCCAGGAGCCGCCGCTTCCCGACAGCGTCGTCGACCTCGGGATGGACCGCCTGATCAACATGGAGCGGCTCGCCGCTCTCGAGCCGGACCTGATCCTGGCCACGCCCTACACCCAGGCCCTCCGCTCGCGCCTTTCCGAAATCGCCCCTGTCCTGAGCCTCACCCTCTACGCACCCGACGGCGAGCCGCTCGACCGGTCCTACGCGGCGACCCGGGAACTGGGCGAACGGATCGATCGCGTCGACGCTGCGCGCGCCTATCTGGCCGAAGCCGACGCCACCTTTGCCGCCTGCCGCGAGCGGATCGCCGCGGCCGCTCCCGGACCCGTCGTGCTGGTGCACATGATCGATCCCCGGCACGCCCGGGTCTATGGCGCGCACGCCCTGTTCCAGAACGTGCTCGACCGGATCGGCCTGGAAAACGGCTGGCCCCACCCGACCAACTACTGGGGATTCCAGACCGTCGGCGTCGAGAAGCTCGCCGAAGCCGACCCGGAGTCCACCATCGTCGTGGTCCGGCCCTTCTACGAGGACGAGATCGAGCCGATCCTCGCGCGCAGCCAGTTGTGGAACCGGCTTCCGGCGATCGCCGCCGGCCGCACCATCACGCTTCCCGCGGTGCTCGCCTATGGCGCCGTTCCCTCCGCCGTCCGCTTCGCCGAACTCATCACGGACGCGATGACGACGGTGAACCGATGACGACGCCCATCGCCCTCCGGCTGCCGGTGATCGCGGCGCTCCTGTTCGGTCCGGCCGCCGCGCTCACTCTCATAGCCCTCGGTCCGGAGCTCATGCGGCTCGGCGCTCCGGCCGGGACCGGCTTCGACGTGGACCGGCTGGTGCTGCTGTATGCTGACCTGCCGCGACTGGCCACAGCCCTGCTCGCCGGCGCCGGGCTCGGCCTTTCCGGCGTCATCCTGCAGCAGGTGATGCGCAATCCGCTCGCCTCGCCCACCACGCTGGGGCTGTCGGCGGGCGCGGAACTGGCGCTGTCGATCGCCACCCTGTTCGCACCCGGCCTCCTCGTGTTCGGCCGGGACCTGCTTGCGCTCGTCGGCAGCGCACTGGCCGGGCTCGCGGTGTTCGCGATCGGCGCCCGGCGCAACTTCGCGCCCGTGGCCATCGTGCTGGCGGGCCTGATCGTCAGCCTCTACTGCAAGTCGCTGTCCACGATCCTGATCCTGCTGCACGACCGCTACCTGATGAGCCTGTTCATCTGGGGATCGGGGTCGCTCCACCAGCAGGACTGGAGCATCCCGCTGGATCTCCTGCCGCGGCTCGGGCTCCTCGCGATCGCAGCCGCCCTGCTGATCCGGCCGCTGGGTCTGCTGACCCTCTCCGACGCCCAGGCCCGTTCGCTCGGCCTCAAGATCGCGCTGGTGCGCTGGGGCGGGGTGGCGATCGCGTTGGCGCTGGCTGCCGTGATCACCAGCTCCGTCGGCGTGATCGGCTTCATCGGCCTCGTCGCGCCGACCGTGGCGCGGCTTGCCGGCGCCCGCCGTCTCGGAGCCCAGTTTGTCTGGGCCCCGGTGATCGGAGCCGGGTTGCTCTGGCTCACCGACGCCGTGGTCAGCCTCGCGGCCGGCCCGCTGGCCACGTTTCTTCCGACCGGCGCGGTCACCGCGCTGTTCGGCACGCCGCTTCTCCTCCTTCTGCTGCCCCGGCTGAAGGCGAGCGACCGGCGTGAGCCGCTGCCGTCCGCCCCCCGCCCGCCGAATACGGCGCGGCCGCCGGTCGTGCTCGGTACCGTCGCCGTCGGCCTTGCGGTCCTGTTCGCCCTCGCGGTCATGCTCGGCCGAGGCGTGGACGGCGGCTGGGTCATCGCCAGCGGCGATGCGCTCTCCACTGTCCTGCCCTGGCGCATCCCGAGGGTGCTTGCGGCCATCGCAGCAGGCGCGATGCTGGCCGTCGCCGGCACGATCCTGCAGCGGTTGACGTCCAACGAGATGGTCAGCCCGGAAGTGATCGGCGTGTCCGCAGGCGCGACCATGGGGCTCGGGATCGCCCTGTTCGTGACCGCTGCCCCGACGCTCACCGTCCTGCTCGGATCCGCAACCCTCGGAGCGGGACTGGTCCTGGTCGCGATCCTCGCGATGGGACGCAAATCCGGCTTCGCGCCGGAACGGATCGTGCTGACGGGTATCGCGCTGCTGGCCCTCCTCGACGCCTTCATCGGCCTGGTCTCGGCCTCGGGCGATCCGCGCGCGCTGCAGCTTCTGAGCTGGATGGCGGGAACCACCTACGGCATGGACCTGTCGACCGCGCTGATCTCGCTGGCGCTGATGCTCGTCCTCGCCGGCGCAACCTGCCTCACGGCGCGCTGGCTCGACATCATGCCGCTCGGACGATCCGCTGCCCGGGCCATCGGCGTCGCCACCTCGCGCGTCCAGGCGGTCATGCTTCTGATCGCGGTGGCGCTCACTGCGGCGGGAACGCTGGTGGTCGGACCCCTGTCCTTCGTCGGACTGATGGCCCCCCATCTCGCCCGCGAACTGGGACTGCGCCGGGCTCTGCCCCAGGTGGTCGGCGCCGCCATCGCCGGTGCGGCGATCATGATCGTCGCCGACTTCTTCGGCCGCAACGCCGGCTTTCCCTACGAGCTTCCGGCCGGACTGCTCTCCACCCTGGTCGGCGCCCCGTTCCTGCTCCTGCTCCTGCGCCGGCGGCAATAGGCCGACCGCGGCAAGGCCGCCTCCCCGTCCCTCCAAGACCGGAACCCGCATCCCCATGACCACCCAGGACCGCCTGACCGCAGAAGCCGTCGTGCCGCTGGAAGATGCCCAGGCGGTCCACGCCCGTCTCTGCGAGCATCTCAAAGAGCATGCCGAGGTCACGGTCGACGGCAACGTCGCCCGGATCGACAGCTATTATGGCGACGCCGACCTGAGCGTCAGCGCCGGCACGCTTCATGTCCGCGTGTCCGGGGTGGACGACACCCGGCTTTCGGTCATGAAGTCGGTGTTCGCCGAGCACCTCCACGAGCTGGCGACGGGGACGGTGCCCGCGTTCGCTTGGTCGGGAGCGGACGCGGCACGTCGCGACATCCCCTATCTGCGCGAACTCGTGGCGGTCGGCACCCGGCAGCTCACGCCCCGGATGCGGCGCGTGATCCTGAAAGGCGACGCCGCCCACTACGATACCGGCGACTATCATGTTCGCGTCCTGATCGCGCCGGAAGGCCGCGACCCGGTCTGGCCGCACGCCGCCCCCGACGGACGCACCATCTGGCCGACCGGCCCCGATGCCCTGACCCCGCGGGTCTACACCGTCCGCAGCGTCGATCTCGCAGCCAACGAGATCGCGATCGACGTGGTCCTGCACGACGGGTCGGCGGGCACGCGCTGGGCCCAGAGCATTGCTCTTGGCGACCGCGTCGGCCTCCTCGGTCCTGGCGGAAGCGGCAGGCCGCCGGAAGCCGACGCCTATGTCTTCGCCGGCGACGAGACCGCGCTGCCGGTGATCGCCCGCATGGCCGAAACGCTGCCGGCGAGCGCCCGTCTGATCACCCGGATCGAAATCGCGGACCAGGATGAGGAACAGCCGATCGCGACGGCAGCCGATCTCGATCTGGGCTGGCTGCACCGGGGGGCGACCGCCGCAGGCGACAGCGATCTCCTGGAACGTGCCGTCCGCGACCTGGACTGGAACGCCCTGCCGGAGCGAATTTTCGTGTTCGTCGCCGCCGAGCAGGCCGCCACGCGGCGGATCCGGTCCTTCCTCGACAAGGAACGCGGTCTCCACAAGTCGAGCCGACTGGCTGCCGCCTACTGGCGCAAGGACGCATCCACAACAACCGACTGAGGGCACCCCGGCCCGAAAGACCGCGATTTCCGGTCCGTGCCCGGCAGAACCTTCCTCGATGCCAGGCCATCGACGTCTTTACGGGGACTAAGGCCGGTTGCGCGGTTTACATGAATATGCATAGATTTTAGCCGCGCCGCGATCGGCGGCATCTTTTTCAGCGCGGCGGGGGAGCTTTCTTGAAGACAACGGTTATCGGTGGCGGAAACGGGTCCTTCGCGGCGGCCGTCGACATCACGCTGCGCGGCCACAAGGTGAGCTTCTGGCGGCGGGATCCCGCTGCCCTCGGGCCGGCCAGGGCCGCGGGGGGAATCGAGCTCAAGGATTTCGAGGGGACCCGGTTCGTGCCGCTCGCCGAGATCACCAGCGATCTCGGCCAGGCCGTCGAAGGCGCCGAGCTGATCGTCGCGCCCATCCCCGCCTTCGGACAGGAAGACCTTGCAAAGGCGCTGGCTCCGTATCTGAGCGACGGCCAGGTCATTTACCTGCCGCCGGGCACGTTCGGCAGCTATGTGATGATGAAGGCCCTGCGCGAGGCCGGCTGCACCGCCGACGTGGCGATTGCCGAGACCGGCACGCTCCCCTGGCTGTGCCGCAAGCACGGCGACAACCTGATCGCCATCACCACGCGCGCGACACGGCTGCCCACCGGCGTTTTTCCAGCGCGCCATTCCGAGCGGGCCCTGGCGGTGATCGAACAGGCCTTCCCCGGCGCGATCGAGCCGGTCGAGGACGCGCTGTCCGGCGCGCTGATGAATGCGGGACCGATCATCCACCCCCCGCTGATCGTGATGAACGCCGGCCCGATCCAGCATTTCGAGCACTGGGACATCCACAACGAGGGCACACAGCCCACGATCCGTGCCGTCACCACGACGCTCGATGGCGAACGCATCGCCGTGCGTGAGGCGCTTGGCTACGCCGCCCCGCACTTCCCGCTGGCGGACCACTATTCCGCCGACGGGGACGAGTGGATGTACGGCGCGCTCGCCCACGACAAGCTCACCGACTCCGGCGACTGGCGGGAGAAGCTGGACCTCTACACCCATCGCTACATGCGCGAGGACCTGGCCCTCGGACTCGGCTTCATCGTGTCGGTCGGGCGCTGGCTCGGGACGCCGACGCCCGTCGCTGCCGGACTGTTCGCGATCGGAGGCGCGATGGTCGGCGAGGACTTCGAAGCCCAGGGGCGTACCTTGGAGAAACTCGGCCTGGCCGCCCTGAACCGGCAGGAAATGATCGACCTTCTGCGCGAGGGGATCTGAGATGGCACCGCGGATCTGCGCCGTCGGTGCGGGACGGATGGGGCGCGGCATCGCCCATGTGTTCGCCTATGCCGGCTCCGAGGTCACGCTGCTCGACGCCAAGGACCGGCCGGAAGCCGACTTCGAGCGGCTGCGGTCCGAAGCCCTGGCCGACATCCGCGCGGCGCTGTCCATGCTGGCCGAGCTCGGCCTGTTCGAGCCCTCCGCCATCGACCGCATCCTCGAGCGGATCCGGGTCTGCCGCCGCAGCGAGGCCGACCAGGCGCTCGCCGGCGCCTCCTTCGTCTTCGAGGGCGTGCCGGAGGTGAAGGAAGCCAAGGCCGAGGCCTTCGCGCTGGTCGATCCGCATCTGGCCGAGGGTGCCGTGGTCGCATCCACCACCTCCACCTTCCTGGTCGACGACCTGATCGACATGGTGTCGCGGCCCGACCGGTTCCTGAACGCGCACTGGCTCAATCCGGCCTATCTGATCCCGCTGGTGGAATTGATGCCGTCCGAGCGCACCGCCGAAGCGGCGACGGCCGCACTGGAGGCGCTTCTGTCGGAGATCGGGAAGGTGCCGGTCCGGCTGAAGGCCTCGCCGGGCTACATCGTGCCGCGGACCCAGACCCTTGTGATGAACGAGGCCGCCCGGATGGCGGAGGAAGGCGTCGCCTCTCCCGAGGACATCGACAAGGCCCTGATCTACGGAATGGGGTTCCGCTTCGCCGTGCTCGGCGCGCTGGAGTTCATCGACTGGGGCGGCAACGATATCCTTTACTATGCCAGCCGCTACATGACCGGGGCGACCGGTGCAGAGCGCTTCAAGGCGCCCGATATCATCGACCGCAACATGCAGGAGGGCCGCAACGGACTGCGCGACGGCCAGGGCTTCTTCGACTATCGCGACCGCGACGTGGACGCCTATCGCAAGGAACGGCTCGGCCGCCTGCTCGACCAGCTTCGCCTGCTGGACCTTGCACGCCCTCCGGCGTGAGGTCCGGCCAAACGACCTGAAAAGAAAAATCGCACCACCAGACCTGTCGAACGATCTCGGGCGCTTCGGCGCCCAAGCAGAGGGGAAAAGCAATGACCTTCCAGACCTGCCTCAAGTCGGTGGCGGCCGGCGCGCTGCTCGCCGCATTTGCCGCCGCTCCCGGCCACGCCGAGGAGATCGAGATCAAGGCCGTGACCGCCTTCCCGAAACCGGTCGAATTCGCCAAGAGCTTCGCGCGCTTCGTGGAGAAGGCGAACGAGATGGGCGAAGGCGTCTTCCAGATCAACTATATGGGCGGCCCGGAGGTGATCCCGCCGCCGCAGCAGGCCCAGGCGATCCGCCGCGGCGTGATCGACATGCAGTACGGCCCGGGCACCTATTATCTCGGCGAAATGCCGGAAGTGGACGCCTGGGTCGGCTCCACCGTCAGCGCCATGGAGGGCCGCGAGAAGGGCGGCTTCGCCATCATGCAGGAGGTCTACAAGGAAGGGCTCGGCGCCTATCTCCTCGCGCACATCGACACCGGCGTGGACTTCCACATCTACCTGACGGAAGAGCCGGAGCGCACGGCGGACGGCGGCGTGGATCTCACCGGCCTGAAGCTGCGCAGCCAGCCGATCTACCGCGAATTCTTCGATACGCTCGGCGCGACGACGGTCTCCGTGCCGGTTCCGGAAGTCTATACGGCGCTCGAGCGCGGCGTCGTCGACGGCATCGGCTGGCCGCTGGTGGGCATCACCGACCTCTCGTGGGACGAGTTCCTGAAGTACCGGATCGATCCGCCCTTCTTCCAGACCGACCTGGCGATCATGATGAACGCCGAAAAGTGGGCCGAGCTGCCGGAAGAGGCCCGGGAAATCCTGACCAAGGCCGCGATCGAGTACGAGAAGGAATCCTATGATCACTATCAGACCGTGATCAAGGAAACCGACGAGGCCGTCCGCGCCGACGGAATGCAGGTGATCGACATCACCGGTGACGCCCGTCAGGCCTATCTGGACGAGGCATTCGCGACCGCCTGGAAGCGCCTGAAGGACAGCGGAAGCGCCCACTACGACGATCTGCGCGACGCTTACTACGACCGCTGAGACAACTCAGCAGCAACCGGGACCGGCGGCAGCAGACCGCCGGTTCCTGTCGTTCCGACGCCCCGCCGGAGACCCGATGCGCGCGCTGATCCGCTGCTACGATGCCCTCATCATCGGCTTTGCCGTTGCCGGAGCCGCCACGCTCGCCGTCTCCACGGCGCTGATCGTGGCGGACGTCCTCCTGCGCAATTTCGGTCTGCAGCCGCTGCGGTTCGCGAGCGCGCTCGTGGAGTACGCGATGCTCGCCGCCACCATGGGCGGCGCGCCCTGGCTCGTCCGGCGCAAGGGACACGTCGCGGTCGGCAGCCTGATCGAGCAGCTGCCGGGTCCCGCCTACAGGACGATCCTGGTGTCCGGCATGATCCTGTCCCTCGGCGTCTGTGCCTTTCTCGGCTGGCGGGCGATGCTTCTGGCCGCAGACGCCATCGACCGGGGCGCGGTCGACATCCGGTCCATCGACGTGCCCGGCTGGGTCGCCTACGCGCTCCTGTCGCTGGGTCTCATCCTGTGCGCGACGGAATTCCTGCGTCTTCTGATCCTCGGCCGGACGGCGCTCGGCAACCAGCACGGCAGCGGAGCCTGAGCGATGGATTGGCCTCAGGCAGCAGTCCTTCTCCTCGGCGGCATCGTTGTGCTGATGGCCCTCGGCGTGCCGGTGGCCTTCGCGTTCCTGACGATCAACATCGTGGGCGTGCTGGTGTTCATGGGGGGCATGGCCGGCATCGACCAGCTCGTCGACAACGCCAGCGGCACCGTCACCACGTTCACGCTGGTGCCCGTCCCGCTGTTCATGATCATGGGCGAGCTGTTCTTCCACACGGGACTTGCGATGCGCGTGTTCGACGCCCTCGACAAGTGCCTCGGCGGCGTCCGCGGCCGCCTCTCCTATCTGACCGTGGGGGGCGGCACGCTGTTCGCCACGCTCTCCGGCTCCTCGATGGCCAACACCGCCATGCTCGGCTCGCTGATGACGCCGGAGATGCTGAAGCGGGGCTACAAGAAGCACATGATCATGGGCCCGATCCTGGCGACGGGCGGGCTTGCCATGATCATCCCGCCGTCCACGCTGGCGGTGCTGCTGGGCTCGCTCGCGCGCATCGACGTCGGCGCCCTCCTGATCGCCGGCATCGTGCCGGGACTGATCCTCGCCGTCCTGTACGTGGTGACGATCCGCATCCTGATCGCCCGCGATCCGGACGCCGCTCCCGGCTACGCCACCGAGCGCGCATCGCTCAGTGAGATCATCAGGGCATTCGCCGTCAACGTTCTGCCGATGGGGCTGATCGTCTTTTCGGTGATCGGACTGATCCTGCTCGGCTGGGCCACCCCGACCGAAAGCGCGGCGTTCGGCGTGCTGTCAGTCGTGGTGCTGGCGATCTGCTACCGGGCCCTGACCTGGGACGCGATCGTCAAATCGCTGACGGAATCGCTCGCCGTCACCGCGATGATGTTCCTGATCATCCTCGGATCGTCGACGTTCTCCCAGGTGCTCGCCTTTTCCGGCGCCACGTCCGGGCTGCTGTCCTGGGCGACCAGCTTCGACGTGGGCCCCCACGTGATGCTCTTCGCCATGCTCCTGACGCTGATCGTGCTGGGCATGTTCATGGACCAGCTCTCCATGATGATGCTGACGCTGCCCATCTTCATGCCGCTGATCCAGTCGCTCGGGCTCGACCCGATCTGGTTCGGGGTGGTTATGCTGCTGGCGCTGGAACTCAGCCTGGCGACCCCGCCCTTCGGCATGCTGCTGTTCCTGATGGTGGGCGTGGGGCCGCCCGGCACGACCCTCGGCGAAGTCGCGCGCGCCGCGGCGCCCTATATCGCCTGCACCCTGCTCCTGATCCTGCTTCTGGTGCTGGTGCCGGAGATCGCGCTGTTCCTGCCCAATCTGATGAACTGAGCCTGCGGGCCGTGTTCCGTAGCGCGCCGATTGCGGCCGTCATCGGCCCCGGCCGCCGATACGCCATTTGAATTTTCACTAAACAAATTTGTGCAGCGCACGCTCGCCCAGGCGCGGTGCAGCATGGAAAACGCTTTACAGAATTGTTTAGTAGGTAAACACTCTCCTCTCCATGTTGCGGTCTGACGCTCGCCTCAAAAAACAACGCGTCAGCCGAACGAGGGAGGGAGAGAGATGAAGCGACTTATGACGGCGGCGTGCGCGCTCGCCATGGGACTGGGCGTGTCGGCGGCCGAAGCGCAGGAGGGCGAACTGACGCTCTGCTGGGCGGCCTGGGACCCCGCAAACGCCCTGCAGGAACTCGGCAAGGACTTCACCCAGAAGACCGGCATCGAGATGAACTACGAGTTCGTCCCGTGGACCAGCTTCGCCGACCGGTTCCTCAACGAGCTGAACAGCCAGGGCAAGCTCTGCGACCTGATGATCGGCGACAGCCAGTGGCTCGGCCTGGGCGCCGAATTCGGTCACTACGTCCAGCTGAACGATTTCTTCGAGCAGGAAGGGATCTCGATGGACGATTTCCTTCCCGCCGGCGTCTACAACTACGCGACCTGGCCGAAGGGATCGGAGAACTACTGGGCGCTCCCGGCGATGGGCGATGCGGTCGGCTACGTCTACCGCAAGGACTGGTTCGCCATGCCGGAGATCCGCGAGGCCTTCCAGGCGGAGTACGGACGTGAACTGGCCCCGCCGGAGACCTGGGACGAGCTTCTGGAAACCGCGAAGTTCTTCCAGGGCCGCGAGATCGACGGCCAGACCCGGTACGGCATCGCGCTCTACACCGAACGCGGCTCCGAAGGCATCACCATGGGCGTGACCAACGCGCTCTATGCCTGGGACGTCGAGTACGACAACCCGGACCAGCCCTACGAGATGGAGGGCTACTTCAATTCCGAAGCCGCCGTGGAAGCGCTCGAGGCCTACAAGGAACTCTACGAGTGCTGTACGCCTCCGGGCCACTCGGACGCCTACATGGTCGACAATCTCGACGCCTACAAGTCGGGCCAGACGGCCATGCAGATGAACTTCTTCGCCTTCTTCCCCGGCATCGCCAAGGACGAGGCGGTCGGCGGCGAGGTCTCCGGATTCTTCGTCAATCCGAGCGCGAAGACAGAGGCCAGCGTGCTCGGCGGCCAGGGCATTTCGGTCGTGTCCTACTCCGACAACAAGGACGACGCGCTGGAGTACATCAAGTGGTTCGCCCAGCCGGACGTGCAGCAGCGGTGGTGGGACCTGGGTGGCTACTCGGTCCACAAAGCCGTCCTTGAAGACCCCGGCTTCGTGGACTCCCAGCCGTTCGCCGGGCAGTTCCTGGAGGCCATGTCCAACGTGCGTGACTTCTGGCAGGAGCCGACCTACGCGGAGCTGCTCCAGTCGATGCAGCGGCACATGCACGACTACATCGTGGCCGATCAGGGCACGGCTCAGGAGGCCCTCGACGCCACGATCGAGGACTGGGACTTCACCTTCGAGTCCGTCGGCAAGAAATAAGCCGCTTCCTCCCGTGGCGGACGCTTCCTGCGCCCGCCACCCGCGAAGCCGGCCGGCGGGCGCCTCTCCCCTGACCGGATGCCCGCCGGCCTCCCTTTCCGATCCGTTTCGATGCGATGCGAAGTGCCATGAACGCGCCCGATCATCCCGACACCGTCCGAGCCGCCGAGGCGGCCCCTCCGCCGCCCCCGCGCCGCCGGGGCCTCTCAGACCGGGCGCTCGCCTGGGTCTTCATCGCGCCGGTGATCGCGCTCCTTCTGGCGATCAACATCTTCCCGCTGCTTTGGAACATCTGGCTGTCGTTCACCAACTACCGCGCCAACCGTCCGGGGATGGACGTGCGCGGCATGGGGACCGGCAACTACGAACGCCTGCTCGGCCAGGACGACGTCTGGGAATCCCTGCAGCACACCGCCCACTTCGTGACCTGGTCGCTGTTCTTCCAGGTCGTGATCGGCTTCGCGCTTGCCTGGCTGATCAACAAGCAGTTCCGCGGGTCGGGCCTCTGGACCACGCTGATCGTGCTGCCGATGATGCTGTCGCCGGCCGTGGTCGGCACCTTCTGGACCTATCTCTACCAGCCGCAGGTGGGTATCTTTAACGCCATCGTCGGCTTCTTCACCGGCTCCACCCACTTCTCCATGATCGCCGACCGCGACCTCGCTCCCTGGGCGATCGTGCTGGTCGACACCTGGATGTGGACGCCGTTCGTGATGCTGATCTGCCTGGCGGGCCTGCGCTCGGTGCCCCAGGACCTGTACGAGGCGGCCGAGATCGACGGTGCCAGCCCGCTGCGCCAGTTCGTGACCATCACCCTGCCCATGGTGCTGCCCTTCCTGATGCTCGCCGTCCTGTTCCGGGGCATCGAGAACTTCAAGATGTTCGACATGGTGGTCGAGCTGACCTCCGGCGGGCCCGGCTCGGTGACGGAACTCGCCAACATCTTCCTGAAGCGGGAAGCGTTCGAGAAGTGGCGCACCGGCTACGCGGCCGCGCTTGCCGTCATTCTCTTCGTCACGGTGTTCGGCTTCGCCAACATCTACGTGAAGGCCTGGAACACGGTGAAGCAGCGATGAGCACCTCCGCCCACTCCATCGTCGAGCCCGGCCCGCGCATCAAATGGGTCGCCGGCATCCTGGTCGCGGCCTACGCGCTCCTGACGCTGATCCCGATCGTCTGGATCGTGATGACCGGCTTCAAGTCGCCTACCGACGCGATCGCCTATCCGCCGAAGGTCTTCTTCGAGCCGACGCTCGAAGGCTACGTGAACGTGTTCACCTCGCGTTCGCGCCAGTCGCCGGAATACATGGCCAACCTGCCGCCGGCGGAGACCTGGTACGAGGAGCTGGTGCGCAAGCGGAACATGGTCATCACCGGCCCGTCGCGCTTCGCCGACCGCTACACGAACTCGCTGATCATCGGATTCGGATCGACGTTCCTGACCGTGGTCCTGGGGGTGATGGCGGCCTACGCGTTCTCGCGCTTCAAGGTCCCCCTCAAGGACGACCTGATGTTCTTCATCCTGTCGACCCGCATGTTCCCACCCGTGGCCGTCGCGATCCCGATCTTCCTCATGTACCGAGAGCTCGGCCTGTCGGACACGCATCTGGGCATGATCGTGCTTTACACGGCGGTGAACCTGTCGCTCGCCGTCTGGCTGCTGAAAGGCTTCATCGACGAGATCCCGCGCGAATACGAGGAAGCGGCGATGGTCGACGGCTACAGCCGGTTCCAGGCCTTCATGAAGGTGGTGCTGCCCCAGGCGAAGGCCGGCATCGCCGCGACCGCGATCTTCAGCCTGATCTTCTCGTGGAACGAGTACAACTTCGCGATCCTGCTGACCTCGGGCAACGCCCAGACCGCGCCGCCCTTCATTCCGCTGATCATCGGCGAAGGCGGGCTCGACTGGCCGGCTGTCGCCGCCGCCACCACGCTCTTCATCCTGCCGGTCCTGTTCTTCACGGTGCTTCTGAGGAAGTACCTCCTGGCCGGCATCACCTTCGGCGCCGTCAGGTGAGGACACCCGAGATGACCAACCCGGAAACGCCGCCCCCGCCGCCCAAAGCGTCCGAAAGCCGCTGGCCCCGCGTGCTGGCCCGCGGACCGCTGGAGCTGATCGCCATGGCCCTGATCGCGATCGGCGTGGTGATGATGTGCCAGCCCTTCTCGATCGCCGTCTTCGGATCCTCGTTCGGGTTCGTGCTGGCCGGAACGGTCGGCTTCATGATCGTCAGCCATTTTCCCGAGTAGATCCGTCATGGCCGAAATCCGCCTCGTCAATCTGCGCAAGGCCTTCGACGACTTCGTCGCGGTGCGCGACACGACGCTCACCATTCACGAGGGCGAGTTCTTCGCCCTGCTCGGCCCCTCCGGCTGCGGCAAGACGACGACGCTGCGCATGATCGCCGGCCTGGAGATGCCGACCTCGGGCCGCATCGAACTGGACGGGCGCGACGTGACCTCCGTGCGCGCCGCCAAGCGCGACATCGCCTTCGTGTTCCAGATGTTCGCGCTCTATCCGCACCTGCGGGTGAAGGACAACATCGCCTACCCGCTCCGCTCCCAGGGGATACCGGCGTCCGAACGCAAGGAGCGGATCGACGAGGTCGCCAGGGTGCTGAGGATCGAGCATCTCCTGAAACGCCGGATCTCGTCGCTTGCCGGCGGCGACCGGCAGCGTGTCGCGCTCGCCCGCGGCATGGTGCGCCGGCCGCGCGCGTTCCTCATGGACGAGCCGCTGGGCACCCTCGACGCGGAGATGCGCAGCGCGATGCGCGAGGAGCTTCGCGGGCTGCACGACCGGATCGGCGCGACCTCCGTCTACGTGACCCACGACCAGATCGAGGCCATGAGCATGGCCGACCGCATCGCCGTCATGAGCAAGGGCGACGTGCTGCAGGCAGCCCCGCCGATGGAGCTCTATCTCAACCCCGCCTCGCTGTTCGTGGCCGGGTTCGTCGGCTCGCCCGCCATGAACTTCATCGAGATCGAGGGGCCGCTCGCGCCCGGGGCCACGTCGGCGCAGGCGGCCCTGCCCGGCGCGCCGGAGCTTCCCGTGCCCGCCCTGCCGGAGGGAGCTTCGGGCCAGAAGCTGGTCCTCGGCATCCGGCCGGAGCACCTGAAGGTCGGCGCGGACGAGCCGATTTCCGGCACCGTCTTCGCCACCGAATATCTCGGCTCGCACCGGCTCGTCGTCATCGAGACACCGGCCGGCCGGCTCAGGGCCCGCGTCGCCAAGGGGCTCGCCCTGAAGATCGGCGACCGGATCGGAGTCGGCGTCGACCCGGCCTGGGCGATCCTGTTCGACGCCGACACCGGCCTTGCGCTCAATCGCACGACCCCGCCGGAAACCGCAGCCGGCCACACCCCGATGCTCCATGCGGAGGCCTCCCATGGTTGAGATCGCGTTTCAGGCCGTCACCAAGGATTTCGGCGCCACCCGCGCGGTGGAATCCCTCTCTTTCACCATGCAGGACGGCGAGTTCTTCGCGCTGCTCGGCCCGACCGGGGCCGGGAAGACGACCACGCTCCGCCTCGTCGCGGGGCTGGAGCGGCCCGACTACGGCCGTATCCTGATCGGGGGGCGCGATGCGACCTCGCTGTCGCCGCCCCAGCGCGACGTCGCGTTCGTGTTCCAGCAATATTCGCTCTATCCGCACCTGACCGTGTTCGAAAACCTGGCCTTCCCCCTGAAGGCGCCGGGCAAGCGCCTGTCGGACAAGGACATCAAGTCACGGGTGGAGGCGGTCGCGGAGAAGCTCCGCATCGAGCACAAGCTCGGCAACAAGGCGACCCGGCTGTCGGGCGGCGAGATGCAGCGCGTGTCGATCGGCCGCGCGCTGGTGCGCGAACCGGCCTGCTTCCTGATGGACGAGCCGCTGTCGTCGCTGGACGCGAAGCTGCGCGAGGAGCTCAGGGCGGAACTGAAGCATCTGCAGGTGGAGCTGGGCGCCACAATCCTCTATGTGACCCATGACCAGGTCGAGGCGATGACGCTTGCCGACCGGGTCGGAGTCCTGATCGACGGCCGCCTGCACCAGATCGACGCGCCGGAAGTCCTCTACGAGACGCCGGCCGACGTCGCCGTGGCCCAGCAGGTCGGCCATCTGCCGATCAATCTGTTTTCAACCGAGGCTCTCGGTCTCACCGGTTCGGGCATCGACCGTATCGGAATCCGGCCGGAACACGTTCGCATCGTGCCGGCCGCCGAGGCCGGGCCGGACGACACGCTCGGAGATGTGGTGAGGACGGAACGTCTGGGAGCGGAGGACGTCATCACCGTGAGCGCCGGCGGGACCACCGTCTATGCCGCGCAGCCGCCGGCGCCCGTCGGAGGCGTTGCCGGGCGGATCGCAGTCCGGATCGAGCCGGCCTTCGCGCTCGCGTTCGACCGCGACGGCAACCGGCTGCCCGTGCGGACCGGCGACAGGAACGCGGCCGCGTTCGTCTCCCTGGTCGAGGCCGCCCGCGACCTGACGCAGCGGCTGCAGACGGACGGACCGGACGGGTCCGAAACACAGGCGGAGGAGGTACACAGTGTCCGCTGACTGGCTCAAGCCGGCGATCCAGGCGGTTGCCGAAACGCTGATTGCCCATTCCGAGGAGCTGTCCGATCTCGACAGCGCGATCGGCGACGGCGACCACGGCCACAACATGAAGCGCGGGTTCCAGGCGGTGCTCGAGCAGATCGACCAGATCGCCGCCGAAGAGCCGCCCAAGGCGCTGCAGAAGATCGGCATGACGCTGGTGGGCAAGGTGGGCGGCGCATCCGGCCCGCTCTACGGGACCCTGTTCATGCAGGCCGGCAAGAGCTGGGACGGCACGCCGAGCGTGGCCGCGGTCGCGGCGGCGGTCGAAGGCGGGCTGGACGGCGTCAAGGCGCGCGGCAAGGCGACCGCCGGCGAGAAGACCATGATCGACGTCTGGGAGCCGGTCGTCGCCGCCCTCAAAGAGGCGTCGGACAAGAGCGGCGCGGACGCGGCCGCCGCGGCCCGGTCGGCCGCCGAGACAGGTCTGGAAGCCACCCGGGAGATGAAGGCCACCAAGGGGCGCGCCGCCTATCTGGGCGAACGGTCGATCGGCCATCTCGATCCCGGCGCCCGGTCCAGCGAGCTGATCGTGCAGACGCTGTCGGATCTCGTGAGTAAAGGAGTAGCGCCGTGAGCGATACGAGCAGCGAAGACCATGTCGCCATCGGCATCGTCTCCCATTCCAAGGACGTCGCCCGAGGCGCCGCCGACATGGTGCGCCAGATGGTCGGCGACAGCGTCGTCGTGGCGTTTACCGGCGGCAATCCGGACGGTGGCCTCGGCACCGACGCCACCGAGATCGGGGCGATGATCGAGAAGCTCTGGCGGCCCGCCGGGGTGGTCGTCCTCGTCGATCTGGGCGGCGCGGAGATGAACACCGAAATGGCCATCGAATCGCTCCCGGAAGAGCGTCAGGGCGTGGTCCGCATCGCCAACGCTCCGATCGTGGAAGGCGCGGTGACCGCCGGAACCATGGCGTCCACGGGCGCCTCGCTCGCCGCGGTCGTCGAGGCTGCGGAAGAGCTCGGAGGATAGAAGCATGAGCGCAACCGCATCGACGGCGGAAGCCAGTGTCGTCCTGACCAGCGAGGTCGGCCTGCATGCCCGGCCCGCCGTGAAGCTCACCCAGGAAGCGGCGAAGTTTTCCTCGACCATCGAGCTGTCGATCGACGACACCGGGACGTGGCACAACGCCAAGAGCGTGGTGAAACTGATGAAGCTGAAGGCGCGGACGGGATCGACCGTGCATCTGCGCGCGGAAGGCGAGGATGCGGAGGAGGCCGTGGCGGCGCTGGTATCGCTTGTGGAGCGCGATTTCGATGGCTGAACCGCTTCGCCGCCGGGACCCCGCCGGGCCGGTCCGCATCGGGGGCACCCTCGCCTCGCGCGGAACTGCCGTGGGCACGCTGGCGGTCGAACGCACCGCGAGCGAGGAAGCCGGCGCGATCGGCGACGAGGCCCACGAGCGGGCGCGGCTGGCGGCGGCGATCGAGCGGGCGAAGGCGGAACTCACCGCCCTGCTCGCCGATGCCGACGACCTGGCCGGCGAGATCCTGGGCTTTCAGCTCGCCCTTCTCGACGATCCGGAGCTGATCGCGCCGGGCGAGGCCGCCCTTGCCGACGGTCGCGGCGCCGCAGCCGCGTTCAGCCTTGGAATCGGCAGCCTGATCGACGACTACGCCACCGCCGACGACGAGTATTTCCGCGCCCGTGCGTCCGATCTCAGGGACCTCAAGGCACGGGTTCTGCGCGCCCTGTCCAATGCCGTCGACCCGTCCCAGATCGCCGAGGGCGCCATCATCCTCGTCATGGACGAACTCACCCCGTCCCGGTTTCTGGAGCTGGACTTCGCCCACGTGCGCGGCATCGCTTCGCGCATCGGCTCGCCCACCAGCCATGTCGCCATGCTTGCCCGGGCCCGCGGCCTGCCGCTGCTGGTCGGCCTCGATCTGACAGAAGACGCGCTCGACGACCTGACCGACGGATCCCCCGCCGTGCTCTCAGTCGGATCGCTCGATCAGCTCGTGATCGATCCCGATGCGGAAACCCTCGCCTCGGCGCGCAAGGCCGCTTCAGACGCCGCAGCCGAAGACGCCGAATCCCGCCGACTGGAAGGAGAGCCGGCCCGGACCGGCGATGGCACCGCGATCACGGTGCTGGTCAATGTCGACGGGCTCGCCACCATCGCGGATGCGGATCCAGACGTGTGCGACGGCGTGGGACTGACGCGCACGGAGTTCCTGTTCGCCGACGGACCGGCGGACGAGGACGCCCAATACGAGACCTATCGACGGATCGTGGAATGGGCGGACGGGCGGCCGGTCACGATCCGGACCCTCGACGCGGGCGGCGACAAGCCGGTGCCCGGGATCACGCCGGACGGCGAGACCAATCCCTTCCTCGGCCTGCGCGGCCTGAGGCTGTCCCTGGCCCATCCGGATCTCTTCCGGACCCAGTTGCGCGCGCTTCTGCGGGCCGCGGCTCACGGACCGGTCAAGATCATGCTGCCGATGGTGACGGTGCCGGAGGAACTGGTGCAGGCCCGCGCGCTCATGGATGAAGCTGCAGAAAGCCTCGCAAAGGCAGGCGTGCCGACCGGAGATGCGCCGCTCGGCATCATGGTGGAGACCCCGGCCGCGGCGCTGGAGGCGGCGCGGTTCGAGGCCGCAGAGTTCTACTCCATCGGCACCAACGACCTGATCCAGTACGTGACGGCCGCCGCCCGCGACACCGCCAGCGTCGCCTATCTGCAGGACCCGCTGTCGCCGGCAGTCCTCCGGCTGATCGCCGAGGTCGCAACCGCCGGACGGACGCGCGGTGTCGAGGTGAGCGTGTGCGGCGAGGCGGCGAGCCTGCCGGAGGTCATCCCGGCGCTGCTCGATTGCGGGATCCGGACGCTGTCGGTGCCGCCGGCGGCGGTCGGCCGGACCAAGCGCGCCATCGCCGCGCACCGGCTCGGATAGGGGCGGAGAAGGCCCGTCATGCCGTCATCCTCCGAACGCGCCGCAGCCTCTCGCCAGGAGCGCATCCAGTTCTACAAGGAGATCCTGCGCGACTGCCTGGACCGGCGGCCGTCAGGCGCGCGCCAGAAGATCGCGCGCGTGCTCGGCACCCATCGCAGCTTCGTCTCGCAGATCACCAATCCGGCCGATCCGACCGCGATACCTGCGCGCCACGTTGCCCTGATCCTGGAACTGGTGCACGCCTCGCCGAACGAGCGGGAGCGCTTTCTGGCCGCCTACCACCAGGCCCACCCGAAACAGTCCGCCAAGCTCAAGACCGACACCGACCTGCCGCTCAAGACCGTGCACATCGAGATCCCCGTGCTGCCGGACCCGTCGGCCCAGGCCGCGCTGGAGGATCTGGTGCGCGACACGGTTTCACGGCTGGTCGCCATCGCCCGCATGCAGAGCGACAGCGCCAAGGAGGAATAGACCCATGAAGAAATTCATCAATTCCGTGGACGACGTGCTCTCCGAGAGCCTGCACGGTTTCGCTTCCGCCTACGCTCCGATCGTGCGCCTGCGGGAAGACCCGACCTTTCTCCTGCGCACCGGCGGTCCGGTCTCCGGCAAGGTGGCGCTGGTGTCGGGCGGCGGCAGCGGCCACGAGCCGCTGCATGGCGGCTTCGTGGGCAAGGGCATGCTCGACGCGGCCTGCCCGGGTCAGGTGTTCACCTCGCCCACGCCGGACCAGATGATCGCCGCGGCGGAGGCCGTCGACGGCGGCGCGGGCATCCTGTTCATCGTCAAGAACTACACCGGCGACGTGATGAACTTCGACATGGCCTCCGAGATGATCGGCGACGGCGCCGCCACGGTCCTCGTGGACGACGACGTCGCGGTGGAGGATTCCAGCTTCACCTCCGGCCGGCGCGGCGTCGCCGGCACCCTGATCGTGGAAAAAGTGGTCGGCGCCGCTGCAGAGGACAGACTCGACCTCGCCTCTCTCAAGGCGCTGGGCGAGAAGGTCAACGACAAGACCGGCTCGATGGGCGTGGCGCTCACCTCCTGCACGGTTCCGGCTGCCGGCAAGCCGATGTTCGATCTCGGCGAGGACGAGATGGAAGTGGGCGTCGGCATTCACGGCGAACCGGGGCGGCACCGCGAAAAGCTGGCCCCGGCCGATTCCATCGCCAAGCTCCTGGTCGAGGCGATCCTGGAAGACCTGAAGCCCCAGAAGGGCCAGAAGGCGCTGCTTCTGATCAACGGCATGGGGGCGACGCCGCTGATGGAGCTGACCCTGCTTTACGGCGCCGCGCGCAAGGAGTGTGAGGCCGCCGGCCTCGAGATCGAGCGCTCGCTGGTCGGAAACTACGTGACCTCCCTGGACATGGCCGGCGCGTCGGTCACGCTCACCCTTCTCGACGATGAAATCACCGGCTACTGGGACGCACCCGTGATTACGCCCGCGCTCCGCTGGGGCGCCTGACGCAGAAGCCGTTCGGCCCGTCCCGGACGTGTGTCCCCCGTGACCCGCTCCGGAGGCAAACGCGCAACCCGTCCAATCTGGGCGTGCCAGCCACTGGCGTAAAATGCTAAGTTTGCAGGCGGATGCGTCGGCTAAATCGGCAGGCGCGTGATTTGGCTCGCGGCGCATTGCGCCTGCGTCCGGATCAGGCAACTGCGGTCGATCTTGCAGACGCTCGCAGGCGGCGGGAACAGGGCGATGACCAGACACTATTCATTTTGCAACTCGGCCGGCGTGCGTTCGGCATGCGCCCTGCTCGCTGCGGTCGGCCTCCTGGCGCTCGAGTCGGGCCGCGCGGAGGCGGCGGACCCGGTCGAACCTGCTCCGGTCGTGGCCGAGGTCCCGGCCTCCGCCTGGACCGGATCGATCGCCCCCTATGTATGGATGTCCGGCCTTTCCGGTACGACGGCGAATTTCGGAGCCCCTTCGGTCCATATCGACCAGAGTTTCTCCGACATCGTCGATGCCCTGGATTTCTCGCTGATGCTCGCCGGGCAGGCGCGCTACGGACGCTTCAGCGTTTCCACCGACTTCCTCTATCTGAAGACCACGTCGAAGAACGCGACGCCATTCGGGCGGCTCGCGTCCACGGCTAAGGTCGGCACGAAGACGCTGGAATTCACCGCGCTCGCCGGTTACGCGCTGGTGGACAACGACAAGCTCCGGCTCGACGTGGTGGGCGGCGCGCGCTTCTGGAACGTCGAGAACGCCCTCTCCTTCCAGGGCGGGCGGCTCGACGGTATCAAGGTCACCGACAACGGCACCTGGGTCGATGCCATGGGCGGGCTCAAGGGCCGGTTCGACATGACCGAACGCGCCTATCTCACGGGCTGGGCGCTGGCAGGCGCAGGCGGTGCCGATTTCGGATGGGACGTGCTCGGCGGCGTCGGCTACGACCTGAACGACCGGTTCTCGGCCGTGGCCGGCTACAGGGCCGCCGGCGTCGACTACCAGAGCGGAACGTTCGAATACGACGTGACGATTCAGGGTCCGATACTCGGTGTCGTCTATCGGTTCTGAGGCCGGCCGACATCGCACCTATGCACGCGGCGCGACGGTTTGCGGCGGTCTCTGAACGACACGGGGCCAGCCACATGGAATGTTCAATGCGACCGGCGAAGATCCGCGGTCGCTGAGGGGGCTATGAATGGTTATGACAGGTCGCAGCACGGGTCTCTGGCTGGTGCTCTTTCTGGTTCTCTGCGGCTTCGGGATCGCGGCGGGACCGGTGCAGGCCCAGGAAGCCGCGGCGATCGCGGCGGCCGAAGGCGGGTCCGGCAGCAGTGACAGCGACGAGAGTGCCGCCTCGGTCGCCAGCGAGCTGGCTCCCCTCACCGCCGAGCAACGGTCCGCGCTGATCGGAAAGATGACGGACTCCCAGGCGCGCGACCTGCTGCTCTACTATCTCTCCGAGAACGCTCCGGCCGCCGACGCCGCAAGCACCGCCCAGGGTCACACGGCCGCAGCTTCGCTGAAGCTGCTGCAGGCGAAAGGCACGGCGCTTCGCAAGAACCTGGCCGCGGTGCTGTCCCAGTTCGGAAACGTCATCGGCGACTATGTCGGCAAGATGCAGGAGCGTCTGCGCGTCAGCGTCGGCCAGGGCGGTCTTCTGCTCGTTTTCGGGACGATCCTCGGCCTGGCGCTGGCGGGCGTGGTGGTCGAGGCCGTCTACCGGTTCCTGACCCGGTCGATGGTCTCCCGCTACGAGGCGGCACCGATGGACACGGTTCGCCAGAAACTGTCGCGAGCGTTCGGCCAGTTGCTGCACGGCCTGGGCGCCATCGTTGCCTTCGCGCTCGGCTATGTGGGCGTCTTCTTCGTGATCTGGGGCGGCGACGTCCCGCGGCGCGACTTTCTGATCGTCGTTCTCTTGGCGATCCTGATCACACGGGTCACCGTGGCGGTCGTCCGGTTCGTGTTCCTGCCCAACCATCCCGCCTGGCGCATCATGCCGGTCGACGACGAGGCCGCAGCCCACTTCGTGCGCGGCACAAGACGTCAGGTCACGCTTGGCGTGGTGCTTCTCCTGTTCGGAACTCTGGGACGGATGTGGGGCGTGGAACCGGACATCTGGCGGCTCGGCTGTCTGCTGAGCGCCATCCTGTTCACCGCCTCCTTCAGCTTCTTCCTGTGGCGCTACCGTCGCCATGCGCTGCGCACCTTGCGTGCCGCAATCGGAAGCGGGGGGGTTCCGGCATGGGCGCAGGGCGCAGCCGGCTGGAGCTGGTACGGCCTGGCCCTCGGCTACGTGATGGTCGCCTTCCTGATCGGCGTCTACGCGCTGCTGATGGGCCTTCCGTTCGATCCGATCAAGGCCGCCGCCGGTTTCCTGGTGCTGTTCGTTCTGAACCCGTACCTCAGCTCCCTCGGCAAGCTGATCTTCATGGGAGAGGAGGCCGTCGCGACAGCCAAGGGGCCGATGCAGATCGTCATCACCGATCCGGACGACGGCGAACGCATGGTGATGACGCGCAGCGATCGCGGCAGCGAAACCGCAACGGAGGACCAACAGGCCGAGGGGACGGCAGACGCCGAGCCGAAGGAGATGAGCGAGGCCTCCAAGGCCGTGCTGCGCGACAAGCGGGTTCTCGGCCGGGTCATCTCTATCTCCGCCCTGGTGATCTCGCTGGCGCTGTTTGCCTTCGTGATCGGTGTGGATGCGTTTTCATCGACCCATGAATATCCGATCGCCCAGTTCGCGATCCGCGTGCTTCTGAACATCGGCGTCATCGCGCTTCTGAGCTACGTGGCCTGGGCGATGATCGCCGCCTGGATCGACCGGAAGCTGGCGCAGGAAGAGGCCAACAAGCCGGAAGGCCAGGTGTCCGACGACGGACCCGGCGGCCCCGCCGGCACCCGGCTGCAGACCATCCTGCCGATCTTCCGCCGCGCGGTGCAGATCATCATCCTGGTGATGGCCGTCATGGTGGTGCTTTCGGCCATGGGCGTGAACATCGCCCCGCTGATTGCCGGCGCCGGCATCTTCGGCCTGGCCATCGGCTTCGGCTCCCAGACGCTGGTGAAGGACCTGATCTCCGGCCTGTTCTTCCTGATGGACGATGCGTTCCGGATCGGCGAGTACATCGAGGCGAGCGGGACGGCCGGCACCGTCGAGCGGTTCAACGCGCGCTCGCTGGTGCTGCGCGGCTATCTGGGCGCCGTCTACACGGTCCCCTACGGCGACCTCGGCAAGGTCACCAACTACAGCCGCGACTGGGTGATCATGAAGCTGCGCTTCCGGGTCCCCTACGACACCGACATCGACAAGGTCCGCAAGATCTTCAAGAAGATCGGTCAGGAGCTCCTGGAAGATCCGGATATCGGGCCGGACTTCCTCCAGCCGTTCAAGTCGCAGGGCGTGATCAAGATGGACGATTCCGCCTTCATCGTCTCCGGCAAGTTCATGGCCAAGCCGAACCGGCAGTGGGGCATCCGCAAGGCGGTCTACCAGAAGGTCCAGAAGGCCTTCCAGGAGAACGACATCCACTTCGCGCCGAAGCGCGTCATCGTGGACGTGCCGAACGCGGCCGAGATGGAGGATCACGATCCCCAGAAGGCGGCGACCACGCGGGCGGCCGCAGCAGCGGCTGTGGCGTCGGACGACGCGGCGGAGAAGAAGACGGGCTAGCTTCCGCGCCGGAAATCGAGAAAGCCCATCGTGCCGAGCGGAAAGAGCGTGAGCGCGTCGTCCGTCGCCTCCACGATCTCGAAGCAGCGGGGCTCGTCGTCCCGGGCGAGCGGGTGGGCGATCAGGTAGGGACCGGCTCCGCGCGAGCCTTGGCAGGTGCCGGCGATCTCCACCACGAGGCTGTCGGTCGGCACGTTGTCGTAATACTCCTCGAACAGGGCTCCAGCGATCAGGAGCGTGTAGGCCTGATCTTCCGTGGAGATCCAGTAGCCCTGGAGACGGGCACGGACGTCTGCGAACGGGTCATCGCCCTCTTCGCGGGCACCGCGGATCGTGACCTCGGCCAGAGAGCCCGCGTAGGAGATCATGTCGCCGGACCAGACCATCGGCGTGTTCACGGGCACGTCCATCAGGCGCTCGATGGTGGCCGTGGGCGTCGCCCCGCCGGTTGTCGCGCGGTACCGGTAGCCGTTGGCGTAGAGATCGCACCAGAACGTGGTGTCGGTCCCCTCGCAGCCGCCGAGCAGACCGGCGATGGTGTAGGGCTCGCCATGGGTGCCGGGCGGATCCCGGTCGACCTCACCGGGAGCGGCGGCCTTCTGGCTGGCAGCCTGCGCCGGCTCCTTCGCCGCGTCGGCCGTCAGACGGTACCGGAAGCTCAGAACGCCTTCGGGCAGTTCGATCCGGTTGAAGGTGGACCGTTCGTAGCCCCGCGCCGCGCAGTTCGTGTCGCCCCTGATCGTGAAGACCTCCGGCGACGTGCAGAACATGAACCGGGACTCCTCCCAGTCATAGCGGGAGGAGGTCGCGCGCCAGTAATAGCTCTGCCGCGTCAGCTCGCCCTTCAGCGTCGTCTTGCAGGCATCCGGCTCAATCCGCCACCAGCCCTCCGACGCCCATTCTCCATCGTCGGCCTCGTAGCCGACCGCCACGCTGACCCCGACATCCGTCTCGTTGCAGAACTGAAGCTCCGCGGCGGCGGAGTGCAGGCCCCCGTCCAGTCCCGCCAGCGCCGTCGACAGACAAGCCGCGATCAGTAACCGTCTCATGTTCGCTCCCCCCAACCGACCGACACGCATCCGCGCCTCCCCACCATAGCGGGCGTTCGCGTCGGCGCCGACCCCTGCGACCGTCTCGGCACTTCGGGCGGGAATGGCCGTTCGCCCCATTGTCGGCTCCGGCGAGAGCGATAAAGTATCTCCGGGCGATCCCCTCGCCCCCTGCTCGTTTCGAGGACACTCTCACGCATGACCCTTTCGAACGGACGGCCCTACGTCGCCATCCCCGGGCCTTCGGTGATGCCCGACCGCGTTCTGGCCGCCATGCAACGGCCCGCGCCCAACATCTATCGCGGCGCGATCGTCGATCTCACCCATTCCATCCTGGCCGACCTCAAGCGCGTGGCAAAGTGCACCGCCCACGTCGCGCTCTATATCTGCAACGGCCACGGCGCCTGGGAAGCCTCGCTCTGCAACATGGCCTCGCGCGGAGACCGGATGCTCGCCTGCGCGAACGGGCATTTCGGGCTCGGCTGGGCCGACGCGGCCCGCCGCATGGGCATCGACGTCGAGACCCTCGATTTCGGCCGATCAGCGCCGATCGATACTGACCGGCTCAGCGAGACGCTGAAGGCGGATCGGGACCACGAAATCAAGGCGGTTCTTGTTACCCATGTCGATACCGCGAGTTCCGTGCGCAACGACATTCAGGCCGTGCGCGCAGCAATCGACGCGGCCGGCCACCCGGCCCTTCTCGCCGTCGACGCCATCGCCTCGCTCGGCTGCGATCCGCTCCACTTCGACGACTGGGGCATCGACGTTCTGGTCGCCGCCAGCCAGAAGGGCCTGATGACGCCGCCCGGGCTCGGCTTCCTGTGGTTCTCCGACAAGGCGCTGGAACAATCCCGTTCGGCCGATCTCGCCACCCCCTACTGGAGCTGGATCCCACGCATCGAGGCGCGGGTCTTCTCCCACACGTTCGGGGGCACCTCGCCCACCCATCACCTGTTCGCCTTGCGCGAGGCCCTCGACATGATCGAGGAGGAAGGCCTCGAGCACATCTGGGCGCGCCACCGGGCGCTTGCCGGCGCGGTGTGGGCTGCGTTCGACGTCTGGGGGCAGGACGGGCCGATCAGCCTCAATGTGGCCGACCCGGCCATGCGCTCGCGCGCGGTCACGGCAGCCCGGATCCGAAATGGCGGCGGCGAGGCGCTCCGCGGCTGGGTCGAGACCCAGGCGGGGGTGACGCTCGGGATCGGGCTCGGAATGGCGCTTGCCGACGATCCCACTCACGACGACTTTTTCCGGGTCGGCCACATGGGCCACGTCAACGCCCACATGACGCTCGGCGTGCTGGCAACCATGGAAGCCGGCCTGCAGGCACTGCAGATCCCGCACGGGTCGGGCGCCCTGGACGCCGCCGCAGGTGCCATCGTCCGCGCCATTCCGGAGATCGGCGCGCCCGCCCCGGTTTCGGCCTGACGATCTCATCTCCTGACGGAGCCATCCAATCGCCGGGACCATCAGGCCCGGCTCAAGCGAAGGACGGACATGCTCGAAGTGCAATGCGAGTTCCAGGTCGACTGGAGCGAGTGCGATCCCGCAACCATCGTCTACAACCCGAATTTCTACGACTGGATGGAGCGGAGCATCAACCAGCTCCTGGACGCCGCCGGAACAGGGATCGACAAGGTTCTCGCGACCGATCCGGATTTCAGAGGCGTCCCGCTGGTCAAGGCGAGCGCGGACTTCCACGCCCCCGCCCGCTTCGGCGACGTTCTTGTGCGTACCTGCCGGATCGCCCGTCTCGGCCGATCCTCCCTGGACCTCGAGCACCGGTTCTTTCTGGGCGACACCCTCATCGTCGAAGCCAGGCAGACCCGGGTCTGGAGCGGCGTCGATCCGGACGACCGCTCCCGCATCCGATCGCGGCCCATCCCGGACGACGTGAAAAGCGCATTCGAGGCCGACCGCGTCGTCCGCATCCGCTCGATCACCGAAGGCTGAGGCTTTTCGGGAACAATCCGCCGCAGTCGCCGTTGGGCGGTCAGGCCGGTCAATCCGGCCCCCGCCAGCCGACGAGAGGAGCAGACCATGGCTGTTTGCGATCAATGCGGCAACGACTACGACAAGTCCTTCCAGATCCTGAAAGACGGCCGGACCTACACGTTCGACAGCTTCGAGTGCGCCACCCACGCCCTCGCACCCGTCTGCAACGCCTGCGGCGTCCGGATCACGGGTCATGGCGTCGAGCAGAACGAGACCGTCTACTGCTGCGCCCACTGCGCCGAAAGAGCCGGTGCGGGAGGTCTTCGTGACCGCGCCTGACGACCGCGATGCCGACGGACGACCCGTCTACAGCGCAAAAAAGGTAAGGCAGGGCGAAGTCAATCTGTCCAGTCGTGCGCGGCGGAGCCTGTTCGGCGGCGGACTGGCCGGGATCGTCGTCGTCGGGCTGCTGCTTATCTTCCTGGTGTAGGGATCAGCAGCCGGGCGACTGGAGAGTTTCGCCGGTCCCGAATGCGCCATCCGCGTAGGGCCAGACGGTGATCTCCGAACAGTCCGCCCCGGTTGACCAGACCGACACGAGCGCACGGTTGAGCCCGTCCCAGGAGAGCCGGCCAACCGTGGTCGAGGCCACTGACGGGTCGCCGGGCTGACCGAATTCGACCAGTGTGGCGGCCTGAGCGCCGTCATTCATGACCGCCACGAAAGGCGCGTTGTTTCCCGGTTGGCCGCAGGGCAATACATAAAGCGTGGCGCTGTCGCCCAGAGGCACGGCGACCGCATCTGACTGCGAAAACGCCTCGGGTTCGATCTCACTGCAGGACAGGGTCGGCTCGGACCATGCCGATCGCACGTCGTCGGGAAGCGCCTGGGTTGAGACGATCACGGGCGACGCCGGGCCGTCGACCGGCTCAGCCGGCCCGCGCTGAGAGACTGCCGTCTCGGTGCCCGCGCGCCTCTGGCGCTGATCGAGCCAGTCGGCAAGGGTCTTGAACCCGTTGAGCGACAGCCGCTCCGACGTGTCCCGGTCTCCGGTCTCCAGCTGGGCATGGCGCCCCTGGGCGAGCAGGCTTGCCTCGAGCGAGCGGAGTTGGAGCGGGTTCGCACACGGCGTCAGGCCGTTTCCCTGGAGATGGCGGGCGTAGGCGGCCAGCGGGCTTTCCGGCGCAGTCTGCAGAAGATCGGTCCAGGCGACCTGCGGGCTCGACAATCCGGCACTGGCCATGATCGTAGCCCCTTCAACGGCCAGGAGCCAGGTGCCGGTGCCATCCGGCGAGACCGGCTGATAGCAGGCAAACGCCGGTGCCTCCGCCGCCGGTGCACGGAAGACGACGAGCTGCCCCTGCTCTGTTTCGGTCTGGATTGCGCACACGCCCGAACTCAGGCAGTAGCCGCTCCAGTCTCCGCTCTCGCGGTAAATTGGAGGACCGTCGGCCGCAGCGGCCGGCAGGATCATGGATCCGGCCAGGAAAGCTCCCAATAGCCCCAAGCGCATGATGGCCCCTCCCTCGGGATCCGCAGCAGCGTACACGCCGGTCAGGGATAGCGGCTCGAACGCGCAATGGCCACCCGACGGCGGGAGGCCAGAACCGAATGATCAGGCGCCGGCAGCGGACAGGATTTCCGGGTCCACAACGGCTCCGGACGCAACAAACCAGGGATTGAGGAAATCGGCCGCATCGGCCCGGCCGCGCTTGCCGTAGCGGAGCGGCGCCCCGTCGAGCGTGACGGTCCGGCCGCCGGCCGCCCGCAGGACCGCATCGCCGGCCGCCGTGTCCCACTCCATGGTCGGCGCAAGTCGCGGATAGAGGTCCGCCTCGCCGGCGGCGATCCGGCAGAATTTCAGGGAAGATCCGGCGCTGACGATCCCGCTGACCCCGGCCCGGTCGAGAAAGGCGTCCGTCTCCGGCGACCGGTGCGAGCGGCTCGCGAGCGCAAGCGGTCCTTCCGCCGACGGCGCACGCACCCGGACGGAACGACGGTCGGCCAGGACACCGTCCCTGACCAGGGCGCACTCGGCGCCCTCGCCGGTCGTGCCGAAGCAAAGCTCTCCGAGCGCCGGCGCATAGACGATGCCTGCCACCGGAGCGGCATTGACGATCAGCGCAATATTGACGGTGAACTCGCCGTTGCGGTTCAGGAACTCCTTGGTGCCGTCGAGCGGATCCACAAGGAAGAAGGCGGCCGGGGTCTCCGGAATGCGGCCGGCGGCGACCTCCTCCTCAGCCACAACAGGGATACCGGGTGCAAGCTCGGCCAGATGGCGCAGGATGACGGCCTCCGCCGCCTTGTCCGCCGCCGTCACCGGAGACCCGCCATCCTTGATCTCCGTCGCGGTCTCGCCGCTCTCATAGATGCGCATGATTTCCGCGCCGGCCTCGAGGGTCGCCGGCAGGAAGGCGGTGATGGCAGGGGCTTGCATTGGATCCTGAGGTCTCTGGAAAGGGGCCGGTGGGGAGGCCTGTCTATCAGGCGCCGTCTACAAGGGCGAGCCACGCGTCCTCGTCCATGACCTGCAGGCCGAGGTCTTGCGCCTTCTTGAGCTTGGACCCGGCACCAGGCCCGGCGACCACGATATCGGTCTTCGAGGACACCGAACCGGACACCTTCGCGCCGAGGGATTCCGCCCGCGCCTTGGCCTCGTCGCGGGTCATCTTCTCCAGCGATCCCGTGAAGACGACCGTCTTGCCGGCGACCGGGCTTGAAACCGTGTCGGTGCTCTCGTCCTCCGGCGCGACTTCCTTGAGGAGCTCCGCGACGGCCTCGCGGTTGCGGTCTTCGGCGAAGAATTCTTTGAGGGCTTCCGCGACTGTTTCCCCGATGCCGTCATAGGCGACGAGATCGTCGTGGGCAGCCTCGTCGCCTTCCGAAAGCTTGTGCATCGCCTCCTCGAAGGCGGCCCAGCTGCCATAGCCCTGCGCCAGGATCTTGGCCGTGATGTCGCCGACATGGCGGATGCCGAGCGCGAAGATGAAGCGGCGAAGCGCGATCTGCCGCCGGGAATTGATCGATTCGAACAGGTTTTTCACCGAGGTGGGGCCCCACCCTTCCCGGTTTCTGAGCTTCGTCAGCCCGTCCGGGTTGTTCTCCTCTTTCTCGAGCCTGAAGATGTCGGCCGGCGTCTGCACCAGTCCGTCCTGGTAGAAGGCCTCGACCTGTTTCGCCCCGAGACCCTCGATGTCGAAGGCGGCGCGCGAAACGAAGTGCTTCAGCCGCTCCACCGCCTGGGCCGCACAGACGAGACCGCCGGTGCAGCGGCGGACCACGTCCTCCTTGCCGGTGCGCGGATTGATGTCGCGCACGGCATGGCTGCCGCAGACCGGGCAGAGGGTCGGGAACTCGAACGGCTCGGTCCCGTCCGGCCGATGGTCCAGCAGCACCTGGACCACCTGGGGGATGACGTCGCCGGCGCGCTGCACAACGACCGTGTCGCCGACGCGCACGTCCTTGCGGGCGATCTCGTCCTCGTTGTGGAGGGTGGCGTTGGAGACCACGACGCCGCCGACGGTGACCGGTTCCAGCTTGGCGACCGGCGTCAGCGCGCCCGTGCGGCCGACCTGGATCTCGATCGCGTTGACGACCGTGGTCGCCTTCTCGGCCGGGAACTTGTGGGCGACGGCCCAGCGAGGCGAGCGCGACACGAAGCCGAGCCGGCGCTGATAGTCGAGCCGGTCCACCTTGTAGACGACGCCGTCGATGTCGTAGCCGAGACCGGCCCGCCCCTCCTCGATCTCGTGATAGACGGCGATCAGCTCGTCCGGCGTGCGGCAGCGGCGCATTAGCGGATTGGTCACGAAGCCCCAGGACTTGAACATCTCCACCATGTCGAACTGGGTGTCGCGCGGCAGGTCCGGGATTTCTCCCCAGGCATAGGCGAAGAACTTGAGCGGCCGGCTCTTCGTAACGCTGGAATCGAGCTGGCGCAGGGATCCGGCGGCGGCGTTGCGCGGATTGGCGAAGACCCGGCCGCTCTCGGCCTCCATCCGTTCGTTGAGGGCGCGGAAATCGGCGTGGGTCATGTAGACCTCGCCGCGCACCTCCACCCGATCCGGGGCGTCCTTCGGCAGCTTGACGGGGATGTCGTCGATGGTGCGGGCGTTCGCGGTCACCGCCTCGCCGACGGTGCCGTCGCCGCGGGTGGCAGCGACCGTGAGCCGGCCGTCCTCGTAGCGCAGGTTCAGGGACAGGCCGTCGATCTTCGGCTCGGCGGTGAAGGTGAGGTCGTCGTCGTCCGACAGCCGGAGGAAGCGGCGGATGCGGGCGACGAAATCGACCACGTCCTCGTCGGAAAAGGCGTTGTCGAGCGACAGCATCGGAACGGCGTGCCGCACTTCCGAGAACGCGTCGCTGGGTGCGGCACCGACCGTCTGGGTGGGACTGTCGGGTTGGATCAGATCGGGAAAGGCAGCCTCAATGGCCTCGAGGCGCCGGCGCAGCGCGTCATAGTCCGCGTCGCTGACGCTCGGCGCGTCCTGTTGATAGTAGCGCTTGTCATGAGCCCGGATTTCGTCGGCGAGGCGCGCGACTTCCGCTTCCGCCTCCGCCCTGCCGAGATCCGAAACCTCTTTGTCTTCGCGATCCTGAGCCACCCGTCGCTCCGCTGACATCACTCTTTCGCGACTTCTCTCGCACACATTCCGCCGTTTCGCGACTGTCGCCGGATCGAGAACAGCCTGTTTCCCCGGCGCCGGTTCACATGGCTCTCAGAACGCACAATTTGAGCCCGATATCGCACTGCAACAGGAGCCATTCCCGATGAACTTCCGTGCCCTCGCCCTTTCCAGCGTCATTGCCCTGACCCCGGCGGCCGCCCTCGCCGACTGGCAGATCGACCCGTCCCACACCGCTGTTGTCTTCGAAGTCGAGCATTTCGGCTACTCCGACGTGACCGGCGTGTTCCCGAAGGTCCAGGCCGAAATCGAGAACTTCGATCCGGAGAACCTGGAGAGCGCCAAGTTCACCGTCACCCTCGACGCCACCGCGATCACGACCTTCTGGGAAGCACGCGACGAGCACATCAAGGGCTCCGACTTCCTGGACGTGTCGGAATATCCGGAGATCACCTTCGTCGCCACCGAGATCACCGAGACCGGTGACAACACGGCCGACATCACCGGCGACCTGACCATCAAGGACGTGACCAAGCCGGTCACCTTCGAGGCGACCGTCAACAAGATCGGCGAGAGCCCGGTCATGCAGGGCACCAACGTCGCTGGCTTCACGCTGAACGGCGAAGTCGACCGTACCGAGTTCGGCGTCGACGCCTATGCCCCTGCGATCGGCGCCGTGATTCCGGTGACCATCAACGTCGAGCTGATGAACAAGGACTGATCGAGCCCTCCGGAGCACTCCCGTGCAGACAACGAACACGACGCAGAGCTGGGGCTGGCCGGCCCGCGCTCTCCACTGGTCGATCGCGGCCGTCATCCTCTTCCAGCTCGGGCTGGGCCTCTACATGACGGACTTCGTGTCCGACACGGCGAGGCAGTTCAGCCTGTTCCAGCTCCACAAGAGCTGGGGCTTCGTCGTGTTCTGTCTGGCGGTGCTTCGCGTTGCCTGGCGACTGGCCAACCGCCGGTCGCCCCGGCTCCCGGCCGAGACCCCGCGCTGGCAGGCGATCGCCTCCCACGCGAGCCATGGGCTGCTCTATCTGCTGATCCTGGTCATGCCCCTGTCGGGCTGGGTCATGTCGGCCGCCTCCCCGACCCAGGACTATCTCGGCATCGAAAACAGCGTGTTCGGCCTGTTCGCCATGCCGGATCCCTGGGTTCCGGGCGTGCGATCCGTGGCGGAGGCGGCGGAAGCCGTCCACGCCTGGTCGGCCTGGATCATGATCGCGATCCTGGCGCTGCATCTCGCCGCCGCGCTCAAGCACCATTTCGTCGATCGCGACGACATCCTGAAACGGATGAGCTGGGGCCGGTAGAGCCTTTTCCGATCAGGTGGAAACACCTGATCGATAAGAAATGGCTCCAGATTCAACAGGTTGAGCAATTCCTTTTCGTTCAGAGTGAGTCAATCTGAACGCGAATGCTCTGGCGGTCCCGGCCCTACTCGGCCGCCGTCATCAGCTTGGAAGCGGCGGCCCGCGCCTCGTCGGTGATGGTCGCGCCGGACAGCATCCGGGCGATTTCCTCCAGACGATGATCGCCGTCGATCACCTTCACCCGGGTGGCGACGGCGTTCATCTCCAGCGACTCCTTGGCGATCAGCATGTGACCGGCCGCACGGGCCGCCACCTGGGGCGCATGGGTGACGGTGAGCACCTGAACGCTGTCGGCGAGCTTGGCCAGACGGTGGCCGATCGCCTCGGAGACCGCGCCGCCCACGCCGGAATCGATCTCGTCGAAAACCAGGGTCGGCGCGGATCCGCGGCCGGCAAGCGAGACCTTGAGCGCGAGCAGGAAGCGCGACAGCTCGCCGCCGGACGCAACCTTCATCATCGGCCCCGGCCTCGTGCCCGGATTCGTCCGCACCCAGAATTCGATCTGATCGTTGCCGTCGGCGCTGCCACCATCGGGATCGGTCTTGATCTCCGCAATGAAGGCGGCGCGCTCCAGCTTTAGCGCCGGAAGCTCGCGGCCCACTGTCTCTTCCAGTGTCCGCGCGGCCTCGACCCGGCCTTCGGTCAGACGTTCGGCAGCGGCGGAATAGGCCTGCTTGGCTTCCTCGACCGCGCGGCCGAGCGCGGCGAGCTTTTCTTCGCCCGCATCGAGATCGGCTAGATCGGCACTCATCCGGTCCCGCAACGCGGCCAGATCGTCCACCTGAACCTGGTATTTGCGGGCGGCCGCCCTGAGGGCGAACAGGCGTTCCTCGGTCTGTTCGAGCACCCTTGGATCGAACTCGGTCCGCGCCAGCGCGTCTTCCAGCGCAGTGCGCGCCTCTTCCAGACTGTCGAGCGCGCGGCCGATGGCATCGGCCGGTGCCTGAAGCAGGTCGGGCGCGGCTTCCGCCTTGCGCGCGAGGCGCCGCATGAGGCTGGACAGCGTCGGGATCGGCGAGCCCTGCCCGTCGAGTTCCGAAAACGCCTCAGACAGGTCGCCGGCGACCTTCTCCACCTGCATCATCTGCTGGCGCTTTTCGGCGAGTTCGGTCTCCTCGCCCGGCATCGGGTCCAGCGCGACAAGTTCCTCCACCGCAGCCCTCAGATAATCGGCCTCGCGGCGCGCGGCCTCGATCCGGGCCTCCTGCTCGGAAAGCTCGCGCTCGGCCCTGCGGCGGGTCTGCCAGGCGGCCCGGACTGCCTTCACGTCGTCCGAGAGCCCCCCGAACGCGTCGACGAGTTCGCGATGAACCGCCGGATCCACCAGCGCGCGATCGGCGTGCTGACCGTGGATTTCGACCAGGGCTGCGCCCACTTCGCGCAGGCGCCCGACGCTGACCGGCTGATCGTTCACGAAGGCCTTGGAGCGTCCGTCCGCCGACTGCACGCGGCGCAGGATCAGGTCACCCTCGGTCTCGATGCCGTCCTCCGCGAGATGGGCGAGCAGCGGGTGGGCCGGTCCGACATCGAACACCGCCGTCACCTGGCCGCGCTCGCAGCCGTTCCGCACGAGTTCCGCATCGCCGCGCGCACCCAGCGCGAGCGACAGCGAATCAAGGAGGATCGACTTACCCGCGCCGGTCTCTCCGGTGAGCACGGTCAGCCCATCGGTGAAATCGATGTCGAGACGGTCGATGAGAACGATGTCGCGGATGGAAAGTCGGGTCAGCATGTCGGCATGCGGGCGGTTCGGCGCTCGTGAGAAAGGTCCAGGCTCACCCGACCCAACGAATTCACCTGCAAAAGGCTCCCGTACCGTCCACCCGCATCGGGCCGTTTCCGGACACAGGCGACATCGATCCCCGTCCCCGTGTCCGCCATCCCGGCGCTTCGTTGCAACACGTCTGCGGAGGGCCAGCCGGTATCTACCTGGCCCCGACGCGTCCTAGAGCACGTTGATGCCGTCGAACGCGCGACTGATCCAGCTCTTCCTGTTCTCGCTCGGTTCATACCCGCCCTCCTTCAGCAGAGAGTAGGCATCCTTATACCACTGCGAATCGGGGAAGTTGTGCCCGAGAACGGCGGCCGCGGTCTGGGCCTCCGGGACGATGCCGAGGGCATAGTACGCTTCCGTCAGGCGGAACAGCGCCTCCTCGATGTGCCGGGTGTCCTGGTACTGCTCCACGACCGTGCGGAACCGGTTGATGGCGGCCAGATAGTCGTCGCGCTGCAGATAGTAGCGTCCGACGTCCATCTCCTTGCCGGCCAGCTGGTCGCGCGTCACCTGGATCTTGCGGCGCGCGTCGGTCGCGTACTCCGAATCCGGGTAGTTCCGCACCAGCTCGTCCATCGCGGCGAGCGCTTTCTGGGTCATCTCCTGGTCGCGGGTCACGTCCGGGATCTGGCGGAAGTAGGAATTGCCGATGATGTACTGGGCGTAAGCCGCATCCTTGTGGCCCGGATAGAGCGCCAGATAGCGCCGTGCGGAATTGATCGCCTCGTCGTATCGCCCGGTGGAGTAGTTGGAGAAGGCCAGCATGACCATCGCCCGGCGGGCATACTCGGTATAGGGATGAAGGCGGTCGAGCTCGCGCAGCTTGACGATGGCTTCGCGGTAGCTGCCGTCGTTCATCAGAACGAGCGCTTCGTTGTAGAGCTGATCGGCCGGAACGTCCTGGAACGCGAGCTGATCCGCGTCGTCAGACGAGCATGCGGCCAGAAAGAGGACGGCCAGGAGGGCTATAAGGCTACGCTTCATCGGCCGAAAATTCGCTCCCTCGCGACGTCGTGGAGACGGGCCGCACAATTTCCGCAACCGGCACGGAAACAGGCGGTCGAATCGTCCAGAACAGGTGTTGCCCGGCGAACCACCGACAAGGCCCCCTGACGGCGGCCGGACACCGAGCTCAAACATATCCGGGCAAACGGGGTCTTAACGTCCCAGCCGCGCCCTGTCACGCCCAACCGTGAGCGCCGGTGCTGAGCCCTGATTTGAGCAGAACTGTGGCAGCCTGCCCGCCCGAGCACCCGGTACGCCCAAAACCGTGCGGGAACCCGTCTTCCGGACGCGATCACATAAGGGAGAAGCGGCGGCGGGAGCCCGCGCGCAGAAACTCAGACGCGCGCGTCGAGCAGCATCTCGCGGGCCGGGGCCTTGGCCACCTCGGTCGGCGCGGGAACAAGATCGTAGGCCGAGCTGTCGGCCAGAAGCGCCTTCACCATGGCCACGTTGAGCCGGTGACCACCCTTGTAGGACCGGTAGAGGCCGAGAATCGAGCGGCCCGCCAGGGCAAGATCGCCGACGGCGTCGAGCGCCTTGTGGCGAACGAACTCGTCGGGCCAGCGGGTGCCCTCTTCGTTCAGGACCCGGTCGCCGTCGATCGCCACGGCATTTTCCAGCGACGAGCCGCGGGCGAAGCCCATCTTCCAGAGAGCCTCGACCTCGTGCAGCCAGCCGAAGGTCCGCGCCTGCGCCAGTTCCTTGCGGAAGACGCCGGGGGTCAGGTCGAACACCATGGACTGGCGGCCGACCACCTCGCTCGGGAAATCGATCGTGATGTCGAAGCGCGGCATGTCGCAGGGCAGCAGTTCGCCGATCGACGCGCCGATCTCGACGCGGACCGGCTTGAGAACGCGAATCATGCGGCGGCGCATGCCGAGCGGATAGGTGCCGGCAAGGTCCAGTTCCTCGACGAACGCAGCCGCGCTGCCGTCCATGATCGGCAGCTCGGGACCATCGACCTCGACCAGCGCATTGTCGATGCCGAGACCGCGGAACGCCGCCATGAGATGCTCGATGGTGCCGATCGTGCGGCCGTCGGTTCCCTCGAGCATGGTGCACAGCTCGGTCGCGGCGACGGACTGCCAGATCGCGGGAACCGCCGGACCGGCGGGTCCGTCGGTGCGCACGAAGCGGATGCCGGTGTCGGCTCCGGCCGGCAGGATGGTCAGCGTGACGTCGGCCCCCGAATGAACGCCGACCCCCGTCAGCTCGACTGCGCGAGCTACGGTCGTCTGCTGGGCCGGGTCGTGATGCACCATCGTCTCGCCTTACTGCCCGCTAAGGAGGGCTCTGGGGTGGGAACGACCGGCGCGCGAGTGAACGCGAATCCGCCGATCGGTCGAATCTGATGGCCGGAACCTAGCGACACGACCGCACAGCACCAAAACAAGCTGTGTTACGGAATGTAACGTGGTGGACGAAGGGTAACCGCCAGCCCTTTCCCCACCCTTGCAACCCGCACAAAACCGGCGCGGCGCTGTCGTGCGGCCGGATCGCAACGCCGAAAGCCACGCCATATATTTACATAACTAGTTTTATAGTTTTTAATCGACCCATGATCACCACTGCTTCCGCTGCCCGTTCGCTCGCTGCGCTGGGCCACGAAACCCGGCTCGACATCTACCGGCTGCTCGTGCGTGCCGGAGACGGGGGCCTGAATGTCGGCGAGATCGGGCGGCATCTCGCCATGCCGCCATCGACCCTCGCCCATCATCTCGGCGCGCTCGTCGATGCCGGCCTCGTCATCCAGGACCGCCGCGGCCGGGAGATCGTCAACCGCGTCGACTATGCGGTCATGCGCCGGACGATGTCGTTCCTGTCCGCCGAATGCTGCACCGGCGTGACGCTGGTCAGCGAAGACGCGCAGTGACCGACTGCTTTTTTTTGGATCGTTATAACTAATATTCTAGGGATGTCGTCATGATCGACCGGCCTCTGATTGCTCCACCGGATCTTCTCGTCCGTGGCCGCTGGCTCAAACGGATCGACGGGGTCGTGCTGGCCTGCGTGGCGGTCGTTGCAGCACTGACGATGGTCTCCCCGATTCAGGCGATCGAGAGCATCAGGTTCACTTTCGACAACTTGGTCGAGATCGCTCCCTTCCTGCTCCTGTCCGTCGGGTTCGCCGCGCTGGCCGCCGCGACAGGGGCGGACGCTCTGATCGGCCGCGCGTTCACGGGGTCGCCGCGGGCAATGATCGCGGTGGCGGCGCTCGCGGGCGCCCTGTCACCCTTCTGCTCGTGCGGCGTCATACCCCTGATCGCAGCCCTCCTGGCAATGGGCATTCCGTTATCCGCCGTCATGGCCTTCTGGCTTGCGTCGCCGGTCATGGACCCATCGATGTTTCTTCTGACGAGCGGCGTTCTGGGCGTGGACTTCGCGGTTGCCAAGACGCTCGCCGCAATCGGGCTCGGCCTTTTCGGCGGGTTGACGGTACACTTGCTGGCGCGGGGCCGTCATCTCGGTGATCCGCTCCGGGACGGGGTCGGAAACGGGGGCTGCGGCGGCGCGCGGGTCCGTACGCCCCGACCTGTGGTCTGGCGCTTCTGGTCCGAGCCCGAGCGCCGCAAGCGGTTCTGGCGGGAAAGCGGGAAGAACGGCCTCTTCCTCCTTCGCTGGCTTACCCTCGCCTTCCTGCTGGAAAGCGTCATGCTTGCCTGGGTGCCGGCCGATCTGATCACGGACATGCTCGGCGGAACCGGGATCATGCCGGTTGTCACGGCTACCCTCCTTGGCGTCCCGGCCTATCTGAACGGGTATGCGGCGCTGCCTCTCGTCGGCGGACTGGTCGGACAGGGGATGAGCCCCGGAGCCGGGCTGGCGTTTCTTGTTGCCGGTGGCGTTACCTCGGTTCCGGCGGCGCTTGCGGTCTGGGCGCTGGTCAGACCCCCGGTATTCGGGCTCTATCTGGCCCTCGCCCTTACCGGGTCCCTTGCCTCAGGCCTCCTGTTTCAGCTCTGGAGCACCCTTTGACCGATCTACCGAACATCGACGTCGACTGCCTGAGGCCGATCGATCCCACGGTGTACGCGGCACCGGACGATCCCGGACATCCACCCCGGATCCTTCTTCTCTACGGCTCGCTGCGCGGGAAGTCCTACTCGCGCTTCGCCACCGAAGAGGCCGCCCGCCTGCTGACATGGTTCGGAGCGGAGACCCGCACCTTCGACCCGACCGGCTTGCCGCTCCCGGACGGGGCCGACCCGGAGCATCCCAAAGTCGCGGAACTGCGGGATCTGGCCACGTGGTCGGAAGGCATGGTCTGGTCCAGCCCGGAGCGGCATGGCGCCATGTCGGCGATCCTGAAGGCACAGATCGACTGGCTGCCGCTGTCGCTGGGCGGCGTGCGCCCGACACAGGGAAAGACGCTGGCTCTTATCCAGGTGTGCGGGGGCTCCCAGAGCTTCAATGCGCTCGGTCAGATGCGCGTTCTCGGCCGCTGGATGCGGATGGTCACGATCCCGAACCAGTCCTCGGTCGCCAAGGCCTGGCAGGAGTTCGCGGACGATGGCCGGATGCGCCCCTCCCCGTTCTACAACCGAATCGTGGACGTGATGGAGGAGCTGACGAAGTTCACCTACATGGTACGTGGCCGGTCGGCGGCCCTGACCGATCGCTATTCGGAGCGCATGGAAAGCGCCGAAGCGGCCTCCAGGCGGGTCAATCAGCCGAGCCTTTGAGACGCGCCGCCCTCAAACGAAAAAAGGGCCGTCGATCGCTCGACGGCCCTTTTGATTCGATGGTCCGGCTTCGGTCAGGTCGCCTGGCGGCGCAGGAAGGCCGGGATCTCCAGCTGGTCGTCGTCGCTCTGGGGACGCGCGGCCGGACGGGTGCGAGCCTCGGGCTCCTGGCCGGCGGCGCGGGGCCGGCGGTAGCTCTCGCCCTGGGGACGCTGGGGCTGGGACCGGCGGGCGAACTCGTTGCCTTCCTGGACCCGGCGCGGCGCCTGGGGCTGCGCCTCGGCCCGCGGAGCCGCCCGGGGAGCGGGTGCAGGGGCCGGAGCCGGCGCTTCTTCCGGAGCCGGCGCGGAGCGTGCCCGGGCCACGGCCTGCTCGGCGGCGGCAACGTCGGCGTCATCCTCGTCGCGGCGGCCAAGACCGTTGGCAAGACGGCGCAGCAGCCCCATCGGACGGCGGTCGTCGGCCTCGCTGTGATCGTCGCGCCGGCGCACCTCGCGCGGGGCGGCGGGGCGAACTTCCTCGATCTCGGGCATGCGCGGCACACGGGTGGGCGCGGCAGACCGCTTCTCGACAGGCTGCGGCTGAACCGGAGCGACCGGCTCACGCGCCTCGATCTCGTCCTCGGCCTCGAACGCGAAGTCCTCTTCCTCTTCGATCAGCTCATCGGCCGCATCGAAAGGGACCTGATCGGCCTCGAACTCCACTTCGGCAGCGAATTCGTGCTCATCGGCCTCTTCGGCTTCCAGATCGGCACCGAGATCCTGGGCGACCGCGGAGAGAGTCGCTTCCTTGACCGCCGACGCCCGCGGACGCCCGCCGCCGCCAGCGCCCTGGGCCTGGTGGCGCAGGCGCTCCGACAGCGCAACCACCCGGTCGCCGTCGTCCTCGTAATCGGCATTCTCGAACGGCTTGTCGATCCCGGTGGCCACCACGGACACCCGCATCATGCCGTCCAGGGATTCGTCGAAGGTCGCGCCGAAGATGATGTTGGCCTCCGGATCGACCTCCTCGCGGATGCGCGTGGTGGCCTCGTCGACCTCGAACAGCGTCAGGTCCATGCCGCCGGTCACGGAAACCAGCAGGCCGCGGGCGCCCTTCATGGACGTCTCGTCGAGCAGCGGGTTGGAGATCGCCGCCTCGGCCGCCTGCATGGCACGGCCCTCACCCGACGCTTCGCCGGTGCCCATCATCGCCTTGCCCATGCCGCGCATGATCGAGCGCACGTCGGCGAAGTCGAGGTTGATGAGGCCTTCCTTCACCATCAGGTCGGTGATGCAGGCCACGCCAGAATAGAGCACCTGGTCGGCCATCGCGAAGGCATCGGCGAAGGTGGTCCGCTCGTTGGCGATCCGGAACAGGTTCTGGTTCGGGATGACGATCAGCGTATCGACGTGATGCGACAGCTCCTCGATGCCGGAATCGGCGAGCTTCATCCGCCGATGGCCTTCGAACTGGAACGGCTTGGTGACGACGCCGACGGTCAGGATGCCCTGGTCGCGCGCCGCGCGGGCGATGACCGGGGCAGCACCTGTGCCGGTGCCGCCGCCCATACCGGCGGTGATGAACGCCATGTGGGCGCCGGACAGGTGGTCGGCGATCTCGTCGATCACCTCCTCCGCGGCGGCCCGGCCGACATCCGGCTGGGATCCGGCGCCGAGGCCTTCGGTCACGGCGATGCCCATCTGGATGATGCGTTCCGCCTTCGACAGGCTGAGCGACTGGGCGTCGGTGTTCGCGACCAGGAAGTCGCAGCCCTGCAGGCCGGCCTGGATCATGTTGTTGACGGCGTTACAGCCCGCGCCGCCGACACCGAACACCTGGATGCGCGGCTTCAGCTCGGTCAGGTCGGGGGTCTTCAGGTTGATTGACGGCATAGCACCCTCACTATTCTTATCCCCGCCGCTATCGCGGGAGCTGATCGGCGAATCCCATTCGGTGCCGAAATCCGGTTCGTCTTCGTGGCTCATCAGAAACTCTCCTTCAGCCAGCGTCCGACGCGGGCGAGGTAGCCGTCCGTGCCGGTCAGGGCGAAGGTGGACGCGCGCTCCGACCCTGCGGTGTCGAGAACGGCAACCTGCGGAAAGATCAGGAGGCCAACCACGGCGGAAAAGGACGGACCTTTCGCCGCTTGCGGCAGGCCGGCGATGCCGAGCGGCCGACCCAGTCGGACGCTGCGGCCGAAAAGCGAACGGGCCACGTCGAGCAGCCCGGTCAGCTGGCTTCCGCCCCCCGTGAGAACGATCCGGCGCCCCACACGGCTGGAGCACCCGGAGGCCACCAGCCGATCGCGCACCAGCTCCATGATCTCCTCCGCCCGCGGACGGATGATCGCGTTGAGCGCGGAGCGCGGAATCTGCAGCGGAGCGCCGCCATCCTCCTCGCCGACGGGATGGATGGTCAGCATGTCGTATTCGTCGCTGGACACCGAAACGCAGGAGCCGTGAAGGGTTTTCAGCCGCTCCGCGTCGTCGAGCCGGATCGAAAGTCCGTGGGCGATATCCAGGGTGACGTGATGGCCGCCGATGGCGATGGCGTCGACATGGAGCAGCCGGCCGTCCCCGAACACCGCGATCGAGCTGGTGCCGCCGCCGATGTCGACCACGGCCGCGCCCATCTCCGCCTCGTCGTCGACCAGGGTCGCGAGTCCTGCGGCATAAGGCGTCGCCACCATCGCTTCGACATCGAGATGGCAGCGGTTGACGGCCAGTCCGAGATTGCGCTGCGGCGCCTCGTCGGAGGTGACCACGTGCACGTCCACACCCAGCCGGCGACCAAGCATGCCACGCGGATCGCGGATGCCCCGCTGTCCGTCCAACGTGTACCCTGTCGGCAGCGCATGCACGACCGAACGTCCTTGTCTCACCGAGTGTGTGCTTCCGGCCGCCAAAACCTTTCGAATATCCTGATCACTGACCGATTCAGCATTCAGATCGACTTTGGCGGTAAAGGTTTCGCTCCCCAACCGACCGCACGTTTGCGTAAGGATAAGTGATTCGACCGTAACTCCGGCCATCCTTTCTGCAGCGTCCACGGCCAGCCGGACCGCGTGCTCGGCCTGATCGAGATCGATGATGACGCCGGACTTGATGCCGCGGGCGCGCTGATAGCCGTATCCGATCACCTCGATGGAGTGGGACCGGCCCGGCAGCACCTCTTCCGGCGGCCGGGGCTTAAGCCGGGCAATCAGGCAGGCGACCTTGGTCGATCCGATGTCGAGCACCGTCACGATCGACGGACGGCGCGCGGACAGCCGGGTCGTCTCCAGTCCGTTTCGGTGGGGCAGAAAGACGCTCATATGCTCGCCTCCCGCCGACCCTTGCCCGAGCCGCCTTCTTTTGCGCGCTCCAGGGCGCCGTCGGTCGGCAGGATCGCGATGCGGTCGGGAAGCCGGACGTCGATGGAGGCAACGTCGCGGGTGAACAGGTCCTCGCGGCCGTCGATCTCGATCAGCACCGCGAGTGCCGTGCGCGCGTTGTCCGCCGGCAGCCGCACCTGGATGCCGTTGGCCAGCACGAGATCCCAGCGGCGCGACCCGACGAACACCGCCGCCCGGGTCTGAACGGCGATCTCGGGAAAATCGGAAAGCAGGCCCAGGATATCGTCGAGATGCTGATTGGCTTCGGCGCCGACGACCAGGGGCAGATCGACGAACCGCGGATCCAGCCTGTCGGAAAGAACATCCCCGTTGTCGTCAACAACGGCGATCTGACGGCCGTGCTGCCAGATCGCGGCCGGGGTCTTCTCCTCGATCTTGACGACGACGGTGCCGGGAAAGGTCTTGCGCACGGTGGCGTTCGCGATCCACGGCAGCGCCACAAGATTGGCGCGGGCCGCATCGGCATCCACTGTCAGCAGCGAGGAATCCGGCCCGATGCCGAGGGCGGCGAGAATCGCGCTTTCGGACGTTTCGCGCTGACCTTCCAGATGAACCTGGTCAATGGCGAAGCCGGCCGTGGTGCCGAAGGCATCGAGCACCAGCGGGCCATGTCCGCCGTAGGACACGCCGGCGGCGACGGATCCCGCGATCACCGCGACCGCAGCCAGGGAGCCGAGGCCGAGCGGCAGGGACCGTGCGCGCTCAAATCGATTGAGCGCACGGCGTCGTGTTCGACCATGTCGTCCCGCTACCGGCCGCAACTCGCGTCCTCCACCAACCAACTCACCAGGCGTTCGAAACCGTATCCGGCGTATGCCGCCATCTCCGGCACGAGCGACGTTTCCGTCATGCCCGGCTGGGTATTCACCTCAAGGCAGATCAACGTGTCGGTGGCGTCGTCGTAGCGAAAGTCGGCCCGGGAGACGCCGCGACACCCGAGTGCCTGGTGTGCTTCAAGGGCCAATCTTTGAACGTGATGGTAAATATTCGGTTTAAGTTCTGCTGGCAGGATGTGTTTTGAGCCACCCGGACGGTATTTCGCGTCGTAATCGTAGAAGGCCTCTCCGACCGGCACGATGTCGATCACGCCGAGCGCTTCGTCGCCCATGACGGCGCAGGTAAGCTCCCGCCCCGGGATGTAGCGTTCGACCATCACCGCTTCGCCGAACTGCCAGTCCTCGCGATAGAGTTCCTGGGGCGGATGGGTCGCGCCCTCGCGCACGATGATGACGCCGAAGCTGGATCCTTCCGCGACCGGCTTGACCACATAGGGCGGCTCCATCACGTGCGCTTTCGCGACCTCAGCACGATCCGCCAGGGCGTGGACCGTGACGGGCACGCCCGCCGCCTCCAGCACGGCCTTGGCCTTGATCTTGTTCATGGCGAGCGCGGACGCGAGCACCCCGGAATGGGTGTAGGGGATGGACAGGACCTCCAGGATCCCCTGGACGCATCCGTCCTCGCCGAAGGGGCCGTGCAGGGCGTTGAAGGCGACATCCGGCTTCAGCTCGGCCAGACGCGACCCGATGTCCCGATCGACATCGATTCGCGTGACCCGGTAGCCGGCGCGCTCCAGCGCATCGGCACAGGCCTTGCCGGAACTGAGGCTCACCGGCCGCTCGGCCGACCACCCCCCCATGAGGACTGCGACGTGGGTTCCTGCGCTCATGCGGCGGCCTCCGTGAATTCCGGGATGACGACGCCCGCCGGCCATGTCCCGATCCGCTTGATTTCCCAGTCGAGCCGCACCCTGGACGTGGCCAGCACCCGCGCCCGCACCGTTTCCCCGAGACGCTCGAGATCGCTCGCCGTCGCATTCCCGGTGTTGAGCAGGAAATTGCAGTGCAGTTCCGACACCTGAGCGCCGCCGATGGTGAGACCGCGGCAGCCGGCCTGATCGACGAGCTGCCACGCCTTGCCGCCGGGCGGGTTCTTGAAGGTGGATCCGCCGGTCCGGCTCTTGACCGGCTGCGTGGCTTCGCGGCTTTCGGTGATCTTCGCCATGGCCTCGCGGATCTCGGCCGGGTCGCCCGGTTCGCCCTGAAAGACCGCCTCGGTGAAGATCAGATCGGCCGGCGCCTCGGAGTGGCGGTAGGCGTATCCGAAGTCCTCGTTGCGCAGGATGTGGACCTGCCCCTTCCGGTCGACAGCACGCGCCTCGATCAACCGGTCCTTGGTTTCGCCGCCATAGGCCCCGGCGTTCATCCTGAGCGCGCCGCCGATTCCCCCGGGGATCCCGCGATAGAAGGCGAGACCGGCGAGCCCCGCATCCGCCGCAGCTTTGGCCAGGCGCACGTCCGGAACGGCCGTACCGGTGCGCAGGCGATGCCCCTCCTCCGCAACGGTCTTGCCGAAGCCGCGCGCGGAGAGACGCACCACCACGCCCGGCACGCCGCCGTCGCGGACGAGCAGGTTCGACCCGAGCCCAATCGGCATCACGGGAAAGTCCTGCGGAAGCGCGGCCAGGAAGGTCGCGAGGTCCTCCTCGTCGGCCGGCTGGAACAGGAGGTCCGCCGGACCGCCGACGCGGAACCAGGCGATATCGGCCAGCATCCGGTCAGGCTCCAGCACGCCGCGGATGTCCGCGCGTGCAGCTCCGAGCGCATCGAGGATATCGGCGCCGCTCACTGGCCCTCCCCGGCCGGGAAGGCCTCGAGCTGACCCGGAAGCGCGTGGGCCCACTGGGTGATGGAGCCGGCGCCGAGACACACGACCAGATCACCGGGCTGCGCCGTTTGCGCGATCACGCCGGCAAGATCCTTCGGGTCGTCCAGCGCCGTGACGGCGCGGTGGCCATGGGTCCTGAGCCCGGCCGCAAGCGCATCGCGGTCGGCCCCGGAGATCGGGCTCTCGCCGGCCGCGTAGACCTCGGCGACGACCACCGCATCGGCATCGTTGAAGCAGGTGCAGAAATCGTCGAACAGCGCCTTCAGGCGCGAATAGCGGTGCGGCTGCACCACCGCGATCACCTTGCCGTCGGTAGAGGCCCGGGCCGCCTTGAGAACCGCGGAAATCTCGACCGGGTGGTGGCCGTAGTCGTCGAAAATGTCGACGCCGTTCCAGGTCCCGGTGTGGGTGAAGCGCCGCTTCACACCGCCGAACGCCTTCAGGCCGGAACGGATCGCATCGGCGGATATCCCCAGCCGATCGGCGACCGCGATTGCCGCGGTCGCGTTGGAAATATTGTGCAGGCCCGGCATCGGCAACATCAGGTCGTCGATCCGGTGCTCCTCGCCGCTCGCCCGGTCGTAGACGCGGACGTTGAACCGGCTGGTCCCGCGATCGCTGACCACGTCGGTGAAGCGCACGTCCGCCTGGGGATTGGTGCCATAGGTGATGATGCGCCGGTCCTCGATCCGGCCGACCAGCGCCTGCACCTCCGGATGGTCCACGCACATCACGGCAAAGCCGTAGAACGGCACGTTCTCGACGAACTGGAAGAAGGCCTGCCGCTCGGCGTCGAAGGTGCCGTAGTGATCCAAATGCTCGGGATCGATGTTGGTGACGATCGCGATATCGGCCGGCAGCTTGACGAACGTCCCGTCGGACTCGTCCGCTTCGACCACCATCCAGGAGCCGTCGCCCAGTCGCGCGTTGGTGCCGTAGGAGTTGATGATGCCGCCGTTGATGACCGTCGGGTCGAGTGCGCCGGCCTCCAGAAGGGCGGCGACCATGGACGTGGTGGTGGTCTTGCCGTGGGTGCCGGCAACGGCCACCGACTGCTTGAGGCGCATGAGCTCGGCGAGCATCTCCGCGCGGCGCACGACCGGGAGCAGGCGCGCGCGCGCCGCCATCAGCTCGGGATTGTCGCGCTTGACGGCGGAGGACACCACCACAACCGCCGCATTGCGCAGATGGGCCGCATCGTGGCCGATCTCGATGCGCACGCCCTTTTCGCGCAAGCGCTTGACGTTCGCGTTTTCCGCGATGTCGGTGCCCTGGACCGTGTAGCCGAGATTGTCCAGGACCTCGGCGATCCCGCTCATGCCGATGCCGCCGATCCCGACGAAATGAATGGGTCCGATATCGGAGGGCAGCTTCATCAGTGGTGTCCTTGGTCTTGGGAGGGATCGCGCGAGAGACCGGCGATTTCTTCCACGAAGTCGGCGAGACGCGCGGAGGCGTCCGGTTGGGCAAGGGAACGGGCCGCGCCCGCGGCCGAGGCGAGGCGCGCCGGGTCGCTGCAGACGGCCTCGAGCTCCCGGGCAAGGCTTTCGGGGGTCAGGTCCGCCTGGTCGACCATCCAGCCGCCGCCGGCCTCCTGGAACGCGGTGGCGTTGGCGCGCTGGTCCTGATCAAGCGCGTGCGGCAGCGGCACCAGGAACGCGGGACGGCCGATGGTGGCGAGCTCGGCGACCGTCGACGCGCCGGACCGGCTCACGACCAGGTGGGCGGCGGAAATGCGTTCCGGAAGGTCTTTGAAGAACGGGGCGATCTCCGCTTCCACGCCGGCCGCCTGATAGCGCCCCCTGACCTCGTCCAGGTCCTCCGGTCGGCACTGCTGCACGATCGACAGACGCTTGCGAAGGTCCGCGGGAAGCTGTTCGACCGCAGGCGGCACGATGTCGGAAAAGACGCGCGCGCCCTGGCTGCCGCCGAAGACGACCAGACGGACCGGCCCGTCCGGATCGGGAGCATGGTAGTCGGTGGCGGCGGCGAAGACGCTGGGGCGGACCGGCATGCCGGTGTGGACCGGCGGTTCGGCCTTCGGCGAAAGACCGCGGGCGTTCGGGAACGCGACAGCCACCCGGGCATAGCGCGACAGGAGCTTGTTGGCCCGGCCCAGGACGGCGTTGGCCTCATGGACGACGGCCGGCCGGCCGAGCATCCGCGCGGCGAGGACCGGCGGCAGCGTCGGATAACCGCCGAAGCCAACGACAGCGTCGGGCTTGATCCTGCGGATCAACCGGGCGGCCCGGACGAAGCCGGACCCGAGTTTGACCGCAGACGAGACCAGCGCTGCCGGCGACATGCGCATACTGAGTGAGCCGGACGAAACGACGTGCATGGCGCGGGCGGGAAAGGTCGCGCGGAAGGGTTCGGCGCGCGGATCGGTGACAAGCTCCACCGCAAAGCCGCGCTTGCCGAGTTCGTGCGCGACGGCTTCGGCGGGGAAGAGATGCCCACCCGTGCCGCCGGCCGCCAGGAGAATGGTTCCACGCGTCATCGGTCCACCCGCTATGCCGGCTGCGGTCGCGCGTGCGACACCGGGTTCGCCATCGGACTGATCTGGACCGGACGCGGCCGCCGCCGGGTGAGCGCCAGCACGAAGCCCATCTCGATCGCGATGGCGAGGAGCGACGAGCCGCCATAGGAGATGAACGGCAGGGTCATACCCTTGGCCGGCATCAGATGCAGGTTCACGGCCATGTTGATCACGCCCTGAACGCCGAACAGGATGACGAGGCCAGCGACCGCGAGACGCACGAACGGGTCACGCTCGCGCATCGCGTGAGTGAGGCCCCTGAGGACCACGAAGGCGAACACCGCCAGCAGCAGGAGACAGACCACCACACCGAACTCCTCTGCCGTGACGGCGAAGACGAAGTCGGTGTGGGAGTCGGGCAGGATCCGCTTCACGGTCCCCTCGCCCGGGCCGCGCCCGAACCAGCCGCCGCGCACGAAGGATTCGATGGCGGTGTCGATCTGGAAGGTGTCGCCGGAACTGGGATCGAGGAAGCGGTTGATGCGCTTGGCCACGTGCGGAAGGTTGGCGTAGGCGGCCGCCAGCCCGGCGCCGCCGAGCATGCCGAGCGCGACCACCCATTTCCAGGGCATACCGGCCAGGAAGAACAGCGCGCACCACACGATGGCGACCAGCATGGTCTGGCCGAAGTCCGGCTGGGCGACGAGGGGCGCCGTCACCATGGCCAGGAGCAGCACCGCGAAGAGCTTGCCGGGCAGTTCCGGCCGGCGCCCGCCCTCGGCGAACAGGAACGCCGTCAGGATCACGAACGCCGGCTTCAGGAACTCCGACGGCTGCAGCGAGAAACCGACGATGGACAGCCAGCGGCGCGCGCCCTTGGCCTCGTCGCCGAGAAAGAGCGTGGCGATCGTCGCCACCAGCATCACCGCGAACAGGATCAGCGCGGCGCGCCGGACCTTCCGGATCGGCAGGAACGACACGGCGATCATGACCGCCAGCGCGGGGACTGCGAAGAAGGCCTGGCGGAGCACGAAATGATAGCTGGCGAGTCCGAGCCGTTCGGCGACCGGCGGACTTGCGGCGAAGGACAGGACGACGCCGCCCGCCATCAGCGCGACCAGGGCGGCCAGCATCAGGCGGTCAACGGTCCACCACCAGTCGGCAACGAGACTCCGGTCGGCGCGCGACACCATCAGGCAACCCTCCGTTCAAGGCCGGACAGGCCGTAGACGAGCGCTTTGAAGGCGTCGCCGCGGGCTTCGAAATTCGGAAACTGGTCGAACGAGGCGCAGGCGGGCGAAAGCAGCACTACCGGTTCCTCCGAGGGATCGGCGGCCGCGTCTTCCGCCGCTTCGGCGAGGGCCGCCGCGATGTCGCCGGACCGCACAACGGGAACCAGCCCGTCGAGCGTTGCGGCGAAGTCCGCCTCGGCCTCGCCGACGAGATAGGCCCTGGCCACGCGCGGGAAGAGATCGGCGAGCGAGGCGATGCCGCCGGTCTTCGGCCGGCCGCCGGCGATCCAGTAAATCCGCTCGAAGCTCGCCAGCGCGCGGCGCGCGGAGTCCGCGTTGGTCGCCTTGGAATCGTTGACGAAGAGAACCCGACCGCGCCGCCCGACCTGCTCCAGGCGATGGGCGAGGCCGGGAAAGCCCGACACCCGCTCGGCCGCTGCGTCGATGTCGAGGCCGAGCGCCGCAAGCACGGCGAAGGCGGCTGCGGCGTTCTGGGCGTTGTGCTCGCCGCGCAGGCTGCCGATGCCGGCGAGATCGAGGATCTTGCTGGAAGAGCCGTCGGCGGCGAGGTGAAGCGCCCCGTCCGCGGCATGGACGCCGTTTTCGACCGCGCCGGAGGTGGACACCCGGAGCGTGGGCAGGCCGCGCGCTTCGCGCCGCTCCGCCATGGCGCGCGACCAGGGATCGTCGACGCCGACGACGGCCGTGCCGGCAGCCGCCACGACACGCTCCTTGATCGCGGCGTAGTTTTCCAGACTGCCGTGCCGGTCGAGATGGTCCTCGGAAATGTTCAGATGGACGCCGACGGTGGGCGCGAGCGAGGGCGCCAGATCGATCTGGTAGGAGGAGACTTCGAGCACCGTCGTCTCGCCGGCCGCCAGAACGGGAAGCTCCAGCGCGGGCGTGCCGATGTTGCCGCCGACATGGGTCGGAACCCCGAGTTCGGAGAGCAGATAGCCGACAAGCGCGGTCGTGGTGGACTTGCCGTTGGTTCCGGTGATGGCGACCAGCGCGGTGTCCGCGGGCCCGGCCCGCCGCTCGCGTTCGAAGAGTTCGATGTCGCCGATGACCGGCACATTCGCCTCCCGCGCGCGCTCCACGGTCCAGTGCGGCTTGGGATGGGTCAGCGGAACGCCGGGGGACAGCACGAGCGCGGCGACATCTTCGAAGTCGGTCTGAGCCAGATCGGCGGTCGGAATGCCCGCACCCGCAGCCTCCGCCACCTTGGCCGGATTGTCGTCGAACGCAAGGACGCGGGCGCCTCCTGCCAGCAGGGCGCGCGCCGTCGACAGGCCGGATCCGCCCAGCCCGAACAGGGCGACCGTCCGGTCGGCAAGGGTCGTCACGGGGATCATGACCGCCCCCCGTTCCGGTCCGGTCCGACTTCAGGTCCCGTATCGGGCCTCCACGCCGCCACGTCGCGTCTCCCTACCGCAGTTTCAGGGTGGACAGGCCGATCAGGGCGAGCACGACGGCGATGATCCAGAAGCGGATCACGACCTGAGGCTCCGTCCAGCCGAGCTGTTCGAAATGGTGATGGATCGGCGCCATCTTGAAGACGCGCTTGCCGGTGAGCTTGTAGGAGGCGACCTGGATGATCACCGAGACGGCCTCCAGCACGAACAGCCCGCCGATGATGGCCAGCACGATCTCGTGCTTGGTGGCGACCGCGATGGAGCCGAGCATGCCGCCCAGCGCCAGCGAACCGGTGTCGCCCATGAAGATCGCCGCCGGCGGGGCGTTGAACCACAGGAAGCCGATGCCCGCGCCGATCACCGCGCCGCACACGACCGCCAGTTCGCCGACGCCGATCACGAAATGGATCTGGAGATAATCGGCGAAGACCGCGTTACCCGAGAGATAGGCGATCACGCCGAACGATCCGGCCGCGATCATCACCGGCACGATCGCGAGACCGTCCAGGCCGTCGGTCAGGTTCACCGCATTCCCGGCGCCCACGATCACCAGCATGGCGAACGGGATGAAGAACAGGCCGAGATTGATCACGAAGTCCTTGAAGAAGGGCAGCGCGAGCGCGGTGGCGAGATCGTCCTGGCCGAGCCAGGCAACGGCCGCTGCCGCCAGGGCCGCGACGATCGCCTCGATCAGCAGGCGCATGCGGCCGGAAAAGCCGCGGTCGGTCGCCTTGGTTACCTTCAGATAGTCGTCGTAGAACCCGATCAGGCCGAAGCTCAGGGTGACGAACAGGACAATCCACACATAGGGGTTCGACAGGTCCGCCCACAGCAGCGTCGCCGCCAGCAGCCCGAACAGGATCATGAGCCCGCCCATGGTCGGCGTGCCCTTCTTGGTCATCAGGTGGCTCGCCGGACCGTCGGCCCGGATGGGCTGGCCCTTGCCCTGCCGGAGGCGGAGGCTGGCGATGATGCGCGGACCGAAAAGGAACACGAGGAACAGCGCGGTCAGAAGCGCTCCGCCCGTCCGGAAGGTGATGTAGCGGAAGACGTTCAGTACCGAGACTTGTCCGGCGAGATCGCCCAGAAGATAGAGCATTCAGGTCCCCCTCAACCCTGTGGCTGATGTCGTGAAGGGGACGCCGCGTGCTCGGTGAGCGCTGCAACGACCTCCGTCATCTTGCTTGCTTTCGATCCCTTGACGAGCACCGCATCGCCGGCCGTCAGCGCCGCCCGGACCGGCTCGACCAGATCGGCGGCGGTATCGGCATGAGCGCCGCGGAGCGCCCCGGGAAGCGCATCGTAGAGATTGCGCATGAGCGGCCCGGCGCAGAACACTAGATCGATATCCGCCGCCTGCAGCGCGTCGGACAGCTCCCGGTGATAGCGGGGCGCCTCGTCGCCGAGCTCGAACATGTCGCCCAGAACCGCGACGCGCTTGGCCTCCGGTTCGACCGGCGTTCGGGCCAGCACCTCGAACGCGGCCCGCATCGAACTCGGATTGGCGTTGAAGGCGTCGTCGATGAGACGGATCGTTCCGCCCGGAACCGCGATTTCGCTCTGCAGTCCGCGACCCGCACCCGCCTCGAGGTCGGCCAGTTCGGCGGCGCCCTTCTCCACATCCGCACCGACGAGGTCGACCGCCGCCAGCACCGCCAGCGAGTTCATCGCGGAATGCCGCCCCGGCGCGCCGACGCGGTAGCGGATCTCGCGACCGAACACGTCGGCGGTGACGTCCGAGCCGCCCGCGCTCTCGTCGCAGGCGATCAGGCGCACATCGGCGTCCGCGCCGGACCCGAACCGGACGATCCGATCGACACCCGCCTTCCCGGCCTCGTCGATGAGGATGGACGTGATCGCATCGTCGCCATTCACGACCGCCACGCCGCCCGGCTCCAGCCCGAGGAAGATCTCGGCCTTCGCCCGGGCGATGTCTTCGACGCTGTCGAAGAACTCGATGTGGACGGGTCCGACCGTGGTCACCACCGCTACGTGTGGGCGCACCATCCGGGTCAGCGGAGTGATCTCGCCGGCGTGGTTCATGCCGATTTCAAACACGCCGAAGGCGTCTTGCTGGGAAAGGCGCGACAAGGTCAGCGGGACGCCCCAATGGTTGTTGTGGGACGCCGAGGATGCATGAGTCGGCCCTGTCGCGGAAAGGGCTCGGCGCAGGGCTTCCTTGGTTCCGGTCTTGCCGACGCTGCCGGTGACCGCGACAACCTTCGCCTGTGACCGGGCTCGGGCGGCCCGGCCGACGTCGCCCATCGCCTGGAGCACGTCGCCGACTTCGATCGCCGCTCTGGCCTCCGGCCGGTCGACGGGTGCGGACACCACCGCGACCGACGCGCCGGCCTCATAGGCGGCCGAAACGAAGGCGTGACCGTCGAACCGGTCGCCCTTGATCGCGAAGAAGGCATCACCCGGAGCGAGCGTGCGGGTATCGATCGAAATGCCCGTGACCGCCCCGTCCGACCCCGTCAGCCGTCCGCCGGTCGCCTGGGCGATCGCACCGATGGTCCAAAGCGGGGCCGCCGGTTTGGCGGCGGCATCGGACACCAGGCCGACCGCTTCCCGCACCTCGTCCGCGTCGGAGAAGGGGTGGGTCTGCGTCCCGAAGATCTGACCGGTTTCGTGTCCCTTGCCGGCCACCACGCAGACGTCCCCCGGCCCCATCGAGGCGATGGCCGTGCGGATCGCTTCGCGGCGGTCGCCGATCTCCTGCGCGCCGGGCGCGGCCGCCAGGATTTCGGTCCGTATGGCGGCGGGTTCCTCGGTGCGCGGGTTGTCGTCGGTGACGATCACCACGTCGGCGCCCGCCGCGGCAACCTCACCCATCAGCGAGCGCTTGCCCCGGTCGCGGTCCCCGCCGGCACCGAATACGACGATCAGGCGTCCGTCGGTGATCTCGCGAAGGGTCTCAAGAACCGTCTTCAGCGCGTCGGGCTTGTGGGCATAGTCCACGAAGACCGGTGCCCCATCCGCCGTCCGAGCGACGAGCTCCAGGCGTCCGGGAGCACCCTCCAGGCTTTCGAGCGCCGCAAGGGCTTCGGAGGCCGGCACGCCGACCGCGATCGCGAGACACGCCGACAGAAGAGCGTTGTCGACCTGGAAGCCGCCGAGAAGCGGGATGGTCAGATCGTAGACCCGGCCGGCAGCCTCGATCGACACCGTCTGGCCGCTGGTCGTGGGCCGGCACTCCAGCAGCCGCAGCGCCGCGCCGGACCTGCCGACGGTCAACAGCCGCAAGCCCCGCTCTGCGGCCACTCGGGCGACCGCGTCCCCGCCGGGGCTGAGCGGATCGACGACCACGGCACCGTCTTCCGGCAACAGCGTTTCGAACAGACGAAGCTTTGCGGCGAGATAGGCCTCGACGGTCGGATGATAGTCGAGGTGATCGCGACCGATATTGGTGAAGGCGGCCGCCCGGATCGCCACCCCGTCGAGACGGCGTTGGTCGATCCCGTGGCTGGAGGCTTCCAGCGCGAGATGGGTCACGCCATCGTTGGCCAGAACCGAAAGCTTCTGGTGGAGATGGACCGGGTCGGGCGTGGTCAGGCTGCCATAATCCGTCCCCTCATCGGTCACGACGCCGAGGGTGCCGAGGCTGGCGGCGCGGTGGCCGGCCTGGGAGAAGATCTGGCGGGTGAAGGCGGCGACGGAGGTCTTTCCCGCGGTACCGGTCACCGCCACCACGGTCTCCGGCTGCCGACCGGCGAAACGCGCGGCGATACGGGCCAGTCGACCGTGCGGGTCGGCGTCGCGAACGACGGGCCGATCAATCTCCTGGGGCAGTTCGGCCGCCGTGCCCGCCAGGATGGCTGCGGCCCCTGCGGAAAGCGCCTGCGGGATGAAGCGCGCGCCATCGACGCGTGTCCCAGGCAGCGCGGCAAACAGGTAGCCGGGACGGACATCGCGGCTGTCCGCGGTCACGCCGGTGATCTCGACGCCGCCGGCAGCGCCGAGATCCTTGTCCGGGACGAGATCCGCAAGCCGCATGTCCGTGCCTTTCGATTGGTTTCGACAGGTCTCGCCCATCGACCGTTAACCACGTCGGAACCCGACTCAAAAAAAGGTCGCCGGCGACCAGGGCCGCCAGCCATGACACATCTATCCACTCATTCAACCGCCGCCGCGCGTCTAACGACGCGTGGCGCCTCCGCCCGTCACCCGCGGCCGCGGGCCTGGCCGGACTCAGCGGTCGTCGTAGGAGACCATCAGCGTTTCGCCGGCAGGCTCCTCAAATTTCGGCGCGACACCGAGCATGGGCGCGGTCCGGCGGACGATGTTGCTCACCGTCGGCGCCGCGTTCATGCCTGCCGTCGCATAATGTTTGCCTTCCTCCGGCTTCGGTTCGTCGATCACGACGAGAACGACATACTGGGGATCGTCCATCGGGAAGGCGGAAAGAAAGCTGTTGAAGCGCTTGTTGCTGATGTAGCGGCCGTTGACCACTTTCTCCGCGGTCCCGGTCTTGCCGCCGACGCGGTAGCCCTCGACCTGGGCGTTGCGGCCGGAGCCCTTCTCACCATTCAGCAGAAACAGGTCCCGCATGGCCTTGCTGGTCGCAGGCGAGACCACCGGCTTGGCGATCTCCAGAGCCTCGGAGCGGGACCGGGGGAAGAAGGTCGGCGGAATGAGATTGCCGCCGTTCATCAGCGCCGCCGCCGCAACCGCGGCATGCATCGGGCTGACCGACAGGCCGTGGCCGAACGAGATTGTCATGGCGGCGATATCGGACCAGCGCGGCGGCAGCATCGGCGCGGCCGTCTCCGGCAGCTCCGTCTTGATCGGATCCAGAAGCCCAAGCCTGCCCAGGAATTCCTTCTGGGTGTCGATGCCGGCGGTCAGCGCCATGCGGGCGGTGCCGATGTTGGAGGAGTAGATGAACACCTCCGGAACCGTCAGAACGCGGTGTTTTCCGTGGAAGTCGTTGATGGTGTAGGAGGCGATCCGGATCGGGGCGCGCGCATCGAAGCTGTCGGAGAGGCTGACCTTGCCGGAATCCAGCGCCATCGCGGTCGTGAACGTCTTGAAGACGGAACCGAGTTCGAACACGCCGGCGGTGGCCCGGTTCATGCGGTCCTTCTCCAGCGCCTGAGCGGGATCGTTGGGGTCGTAGTCCGGCAGCGAGGACATCGCCATGACCTCACCGGTGTGCACGTCGAGCACGATCCCGATGGCCGCGATGGCCTGATAGCGGTCCATCGCCCGGGCCAGCTCGTCTCGGACGGCATGCTGCACCCTGAGATCCAGGGACAGCTTGACCGGAGCCAGGTCTTCGCCGGTGCGTGCGAGGCCCGCCTTGTGAAGCGCCGCCAGACCATTGTCGTCGATATATTTCTCCAGACCCGCGATGCCGGCATTGTCGACGTCGACAAGTCCGAGAACGTGCCCCGCAAGCGCACCGCCGGGATAGAAGCGGCGGTTCTCCGTCAGGAAGTCCAGGCCCGGAATGCCGAGGGCATGGATCCGGTCACGCTGCTCCGGCGTGATCTCCCGCTTCAGCCAGACGAAGCCCGCATCCGAAGCCAGACGCCGGCGGGTGGAGGCGCTGGCGAGATCGGGCATCACGGTGGCCAGGGACTCGATCGCCTCGTCCACGTCGAGAAGCCGGCGCGGTTCGGCGTAGAGCGAGGCGGTCGACAGGTCGGTCGCGAGGATCTCGCCGTTGCGATCGACGATGTCCGGGCGCGCGGCCGCGACAGCCTCCTGAGCCGTCTCGTAGGCCACGTTCGGACGGACCTCGCTCAGGCCCAGCGTCACGAGCCGCCCGGCGATCACCAGGTAGACGATCACGAAGACCGACATCGCGAGGAGAATCCGGCTGCGCCCGCGCGCGACCTCGGTCTGCTGCGGGTCCTGACGCATCTTGCTGCGAAGGTCAGCGGTCCGGCTGCCGGTGGTCATTCTCATCCCTCCTGTCGGCCGTGACCGGTGTCGGTATCGGTTGCTGCGTCAGCGTCCGGCTGAATCACCGGCTGGCGCGGAATGTCGTCGAAGGTGCCGATCTGGCCCGGCTCGATCGGGGCCAGCCCGAGAATGTCCTCGTTCTGGTCGACGAGCTTCTGCAGACGGCCGGGATCGTCGGCCGTGCTCCATGCGGCGCGGAGTTCCGCAATCTTCGCCTTCTCCTCGGCAATCTGCTGGCTGAGCAGATGCGCGCGCCCGGCGGCGCGTTCGGCGTCCTTCTTGACGGCAAAGACGGCCGACGCGGTGACCAGAACGGCGGCGAACAGGACGATCAGAACGATGCGGTACATCTTCATGCCTCCCACCCGGCGAGTTCGGGAACCCTGGGGACACCGAGCGCGTGGGGATCGATGGGGCGCGCGGGAGCGGCGGTGCGGACCGCCGCGCGCAGCCGGGCGGAGCGCGCCCGAGGATTGATGCGGCACTCCGCGTCGCCCGGCAGATCGGGCTTGCGGGTCAGAAGCGTGAAGGTCGCGTCGGCGATCTCCGTCTCCGGCATGTGCCGGGAGCCGCCGGGACGCACCCGGCTGCGCTCGGACAGGAACCGCTTCACGATCCGGTCCTCGAGGCTGTGGAAGGCCACGACGACCAGACGCCCGGCCTCCTTCAGGGCCTGCTCGGCGGCACCCAGAGCTTCCGCAAGTTCATCGAGCTCGCGGTTCACGTAGATCCGCAGCGCCTGGAAGGTGCGGGTCGCCGGATGGATCTGGTCGCGGGCGGCAGGAACCACCCGCGCCACCAGGTCCGCCAGACGGTCTGTGGTCTCGATCGGGGAGCGCTCGCGCTCCGCAACGATGGCGCGCGCCACGGCCCGGGCGCGGCGCTCTTCACCCAGCCGGGAGATGATCTGCGACAGCGCCTGTTCCGGCGCCGTGTTGACCAGGTCGGCAGCGCTCGGCCCATCCCGGCCCATGCGCATGTCGAGGGGCCCGGAGCCGCGGAAAGAAAAGCCCCGCTCGGCGGTGTCGAGCTGGATCGACGAGACGCCCACGTCGAGCACGACGCCGTCGACGGCCTGATGGCCGGCCTCGGCGGACAGAGCGTCGAGTTCGGAGAACCGGCCGGACTTCACGATCAGGCGGCCATTCCAGTCGCCGGCCATTGCCTCGGCGCGGCGGACCGCATCCGGGTCCCGATCGATGGCGATGACCGTCGCGCCGGCCTCCAGGAAGGCCCTGGAATAGCCGCCGGCGCCGAAGGTGCCGTCGATCACCACGTCACCGGCACCGGGCGCCAGGCGCGCGACGACTTCGTCACGCATGACCGGAAGATGGAAGCCCTCCTGCCGGGGCGGTGGGGCGCTGTCCCAAGCCGCCATCATGCCCCTCCCTCGCCGGAAGCCGACGACTGACCGCCGGCGCCGAAGGCATGACGCAGAGCGTTCATACTGCGCTCCGCGAAATAGTCAGGCGACATGATCTGGAATTTATACCCGAGCCCGACGAAAACGACCTGGTCGGTGATGCCGGCATATCTCTTGATCTTATCCGACAACATCACGCGACCTTCTCCATCCACCCTGAAAATCTCACTGTTGCCGTACAGCGCGGTCGACATCGTGTCGTGTTCGAACGAAAACGCCTTCATCTCCTTCAGCAGGGCATCGATTTGCTCGATGAGCGCGTTCCCCCCCGCGTCCACGACGGGCTGGTGAGGCGAAGGAAAGCAGTAGAGCCCTTCGTAGCCGTCGCGGGTGAGCACGGCCCGGAACTGCGCCGGAATCGACACGCGTCCCTTGGAGTCCAGCCTGTTCGTGTAGTGCGACACGAACCCGTGCATCGGTTACTCCGCACATCGATCGCCGGGCCACTGACCGGATCGAACACGCCAGCTGCGACTTGAAGAAGCTGCGCATGGTGTCGACCCCACCCCGTCCACGACGTCGAAAATTGCAGACCGCTACCGAATGGCAGACCTCCCGCACGCCCAACTGACCGGGTGGATTTGGGATAGCATGGGGGTGCTTGGGCGTCAATGGAATCTCTTGGGACACGTGTGTCAGAATCAGGCCAGGCGCCCCTCGAGAGGACCCGGAAAGCGCCGATTTGAAATCGTCGGAAAGAATGCGGCGGGAGCCGTTAAAAAAGGGTCCACGCCGGATCGGCGGCTTCGAAGGGGCGGCCAGGCGCCCACTCCGCTGCGCTCAGGCGCGGCGGGAAAGGGACATGAAGGAAGGATCGCCAGCCGGCCTGTAAGCCGGGTTCTGTAAGGCACCCGGACAGGATCCGGGCACGTGACGGCCATTCATCTGGGACGTCCGTTGCCGGACGCCTCGCGCGACCTACCCGGACGGCTGGCCTGAAAACCGGCTGGAGCCCTCACAAGGCCTCCGCGCCGTCCCTATTCGGTCTTGCTCCCGGTGGGGTTTACCATGCCGGTCCTGTTGCCAGTCCCGCGGTGGGCTCTTACCCCACCCTTTCACCCTTACCGGCGACGATGCGCCGGCGGTTTGCTTTCTGTGGCACTTTCCCTGGGGTTGCCCCCGCCGGGCGTTACCCGGCACCGTGTTTCCATGGAGCCCGGACTTTCCTCCCCGGCGGCCTTTCGGCACATGCCGGAGCGGCCGTCCGGCCGGCTGGCGATCTCCAATAGGGGGCGCACACCCCAAAAATCAAGAACGCGCCGTAGAAGCTCCACGGCGCGTTCGGCAAATTCGAACATGCGAAGGGGATCGGCGCGGCGGCCCGCGGCGCGGTTCCGGCCTCAGTGCATCCCGCTCTGGCGGCAGAGATGGCAGACATCGGTGATGCGCAGCCGGTCCTGCCGATCCGCCACCAGGTACCCCTTCCGCTTCATGTCGGAGATGATGCGGCTGACGGTCTCGATCGTCAGACCCAGATAATCGGCGATTTCCTGACGGGTCATGGTGATCCGCAGGACGGCCTCGTCGACCCCGACATCGGGACGCCCCCGGCAATGATCGCCCACGCCGCGGTTCGGAACCATGCGCATCAGATAGCTGGCGACGCGCTCGAACGCCGACTTCCGGCCGAGCAGCACGGCGTGGTCGCGCAGGGCCGCGATCTGACGCAGCAGGCACTGGTTGACGTGGCGCTGAAGATCCACGGAGGCTTCCACGTCCCGGCGCTCGATCGCCTTGAGGACGGACGGCACCAGCGTCTCCGACGCACTGTCGTGATCTTCTCCCGCCGGCAGGCCGAAAACGTCGCCCGGCCCAAGCAGTCCCACGACCTGACGGCGGCCGTCCGGCAGCAGCTTGAACAGCATCACGGCGCCTTCCGCGATCTCGTAGAAGCGGTCGGCCGGATCGCCCTCGTAGTAGACGATGGTGTGCTCCGCCAGCCGCAGCGATTTGGTGCGCGCGGACCGAACGAAGTCCGCCCAGGTCTCACCGCCGGCTGCTGCCGGCTGCGGGGCCTTCTCGCTGACGTCACAGGCCGAATACAAGGTGGTCATGGTCGGTCTCTCGCGGGTCAAGTGCTGGCGGCCGGGTCTGGCCATGACCGGAACCATACGCCGCGTGCTCGGTGCGAGAAATTAGGCTGTCTACGTACGATCTTGCCCCTAAGGACTTTTCCGGATGACCGATCGTCACATGCCGTCGGGACGCCCTGGTCCGCTCCCGTCGGGCAACGGTGCATCGTGTCCCTCGCGCCCCAGCCTGCCGTCCTCGAACACCGCCGCCAGCGCATCCTCCCGGAGCGGTTTCTGCAACATCAGCGGCATCGGCTCGCGCTTGAACACCCGCGACAGATAGTGCTCCGACTGGGCGGAAATGGCGACGATCCGCGGCGGCGCCTGGAGCCGCCGCAGCCATCGTATGACGGCGACGCCTCCGATCCCCGGAAGCTCGACATCGACGATTACAAGGTCATCGCGATCCGGTGGCGGACTGCGGAAGAAACTCTCCGCCGAGCGATGGACGGCCGGCCGCACCCCGTCCAGTTCGACAAGCACCCGCAAGGCATCGAGAACACTGGTGTCGTCTTCAAGGATGTGGATCGTCACGGCCGTTGCTCAGAGTTGGATCGGGTTCAGTCCTAGCGAACCCCCGCTCGCCAAAAAATGACGCAGGTCAACGCGCGCGCCGAACGAGCCGCGGCAGCCGGCCCGAAGCTCCCCGGCATGGCGCCGCCGGGGCGCTGTTTTGAGATTCCGGCCGCAATTTGCGAAACTGCGGGTTCACCATCCTCTCTCGACAATCAGGAGGCGAAAGCCGAATGGGTGACAACTCGTCTATTCTCGACCGCGTCTACAGCATGGAAGGCGGCCCCGATGCGTGCCGCGACATCTACGCGGACTGGGCCGGACAATACGATCAGGACACGGTCGGCTTCGGCTACGTCGGACCAGCCCTGGTCGCAGAGACGCTGGCCAAGGTAGCCGACACTTCAACCCGGATTCTGGATGCGGGCTGCGGCACGGGGCTTGCCGGCGCCGAACTCGCCAAACAGGGCTTTACCCGGATCGACGGCATCGACGTCTCCCCGGAAATGCTGGAGGAAGCGCGCGGAAAAGGCGTCTACGGCGAGCTTGCCGAAGCCGACATGACCCGGCGCTTTCCTCTCGAGGATGACGCTTACGATGGCGCCGTCTGCGTGGGTGTGTTCACCAACGGACACGTCGGTCCCGACGCGATCCGCGAGATCGCCCGCGTCGTCAAGCCGGGCGGCATGATCGTGGCGACGGTGCACGAGAACGTCTGGGACAAGGAAGGCTATGCCGGCGAACTGAAGAAGATGGAAGCGGACGGGGTGCTCAAGGTCCACGAGACGCCCGTGGCGCCGTACCATCTGAAGGAAGGCTACGAATGCCGGCTTTGCGTGCTGGAAGCCCGGTAGAGCCAAACCTCGGAGAGAACCGGCGTCGGGCCGGTTCTCTCGGCCTCAGGCGCCGTTGAGGCGACCCGTCAGCACGATCCGGATCAGATCCGCGGTGTTGCGGGCGCCCAGTTTTTCCATGATGCGGGCGCGATGGATCGCGATCGTGCGCAGGCTGATGCCGAGCCGGCGTCCTGCCTCGACGTTGGACGCGCCTGAAGCCACTTCGGACAGCACCTGCCGCTCCTGGGGCGTAAGCCAACCGGCGGCATGAAAGGAATTCGAGATCGCGTCTTCGGCCAGAAGCCGCTCGGCGCGCGTCTCGAACGCCTCGTGGATCCGCGTCAGCGCATAGTCCGCGTCGAACGGCTTCTCCAGAAAGTCGAAGGCGCCGTCCTTGATGGCGCTCACCGCCATCTGGATGTCGGCCTGGCCCGACATCATGAAGATCGGCTCCGGATAGACCTCGGCCCGCAGCAGCTTGAGGATATCGAGCCCCGAACTGCCCGGCATGTGAACATCGATGAGCGCGCAGGCCGGGCGCTGCTGGGCCCGGGAGACGAAGGACGCGCCGTCCGCGAACGCTTCCACCTGAAACCCATCGACCTGCAACAGGTCGACCAACGCCTCACGGACCGCGGAGTCGTCATCGACGACGTAGACGAGGGAATCGCCTGCGGTCTCCGACATCGGTTCCAGATCGGCGCTGAAGCTGAGAGTCATCCGTTCCACCACGCTCTAGTCCACTGCCTCGTCGTCGGACGGATCGACATGCAGCGGCAGATCCAAGCGAAAACATGCGCCACGTCCGCCGCCACCCGGATCAACGGACAACTCGCCACCGTGATTTTGAGCGATCGATCTCGAGATCGCCAACCCAAGCCCCAATCCGGTGCTCTTGTTGGAGGAAAACGCCTTGAACAGGTCGGGCAGACGATCAGGGTGAATGCCGGGACCGGAGTCGGCTACGGATACACGAATGCCGTCCTCGTGGACGACCCCTGAAATCTCGATCCTGCGATGCTCGCGGCCTTCCACCACCTCGATGGCGTTGCGAACCAGGTTCACCAGGATCTGCTCGATCTGAATGGGGTCCACCGGAATGGCCGGCAACTCGGGATCGAGGTCGCGCACGATCTCGATATTCCGGCCCTTGCCTCCGACCAGCGCCAATTCGAGCGCCTCGTCGACCAGCGTCGCCATGTGGCAGGAGCGGCGGTTCGGAGCGCGCTTCTCAATGAAGCCGCGCATGCGCTGGATGATCGAGGCGGCGCGCTCGGCTTCCCGCATCGCCTTACCGATCACTTCCAGCGCGAACGGATCTTCGGCCTCTCCGTCGCTCCGCAGCCGCCGCGTCGCCGCCTGAAGGTAGAGCATGGCGGCCGTCAGCGGCTGATTGAGTTCGTGGGCAATGGCCGACCCCATCTCGTCCATGGCGTTCACGCGGGCAAGATGGACAAGTTCCGCCTGCAGCTCCGCAAGCCGCTTCTCGTAGGACTCGCGGGGACGGTCATCCCGCAGAATGCCGATGAACTGCCGCCCCTGCGGCGTGTGCGCTTCTCCGACCGAAAGTTCGACCGGGAAGACCGTTCCGTCGCGGTGCCGTGCCTCCACGCGGCGGCCGATGCCGATGATCTTGGCAGATCCGGTGCGGCGATAGTTGGCGATGTAGTCGTCGTGCTCATGGGCATAGCGCGGCGGCATGATCGCCTTCACGTTCTCGCCGATGATTTCTTCCGCACGATAGCCAAACATCCGCTCGCAAGCCTTGTTGTAGATCAAGACGCACCCTGTCTCGTCGATGACGATGATGCCATCGACGGCAGTATCAAGCACACTCAGCAAACGCGCTTCCGACACCGCCTGTGAATCCGATGGGTTGCGGCCGGGTTCGTCGCGCATTCGCGTCTCTTCCGCTTCCTTCAGTCCGAGCTAATGCCGCGCGGGCTGATACATTGACAGTACGCAGCTTAATGGGCCCGGTAAAGAAACCGATGATTATTCATCGGTGAATGTTTAATGACCGGGGACTGCTTTTTGAGCGTGAATAAAACCTTTAATTGTCCAATCTGGACAATACTCCACTACTACGAGTGATCCGCTCCACATACTGTGGCGTTCACCGATTTCAATAGGGCGGCGGCCGTTGCTCTCAAAAATGCCGACCGCGCGGACCGGAGCTGCCTCCAGCCGCGGGCCTTGCTGCCGCTGCCCTCATCGCAAGCAAGGGGCTGTGCCGGGAAATCGTTTCCTGGTTTCCTAGTCGACCCTTCACCACAACGGGCGCGACAAGCCAATGCGGCTGGCCGGTGACCTGCACGGGTCGGCTGCGCAGCGTCCTTTTCTCCAGGTCGGCCAAGCCTCAGCTCGCTGAGGCCGCCGTCATACGCCGCAACCCATCCCGCAGCAAGGGCCACCGCGCCGCGACCCACAGCGCTCCGACGATGTTACCGAGCAGAAAGAGCGCGACGATCAGGATGACCGCGAGGATGCGGCTCCGCTCCGTGAGCGCGATCACGACGGACAGAAGCACGAAGCCGAGATAGAGGTCGGCAAGGGCCACAAGTCCCCATGGATCGGCAATCACCCGGCCGAAGCTCTCCAGGAGCGGAGCCTGGGTCATCGCCCAGCCGACGAGAACGGCGAGCAGGATGCCGAGACCGGCGATCAAAGCCCTCATGGAAGTCCCTCCTTCGCTTTCGCCCCCGCCCCTCTTGAGCACCGGCCCGTGCGACTCATGACGACCCTACGGCCCTTGTCCGGCGACGGATCGCTTAAGATCCCAGATAATGCAGAGTGATCGTGCGCGGGCGGCCCCGGGCGCGATGCTCGATCAGATAGAGCGCCTGCCAGGTCCCGAAATCCATCTGCCCGCCGACCACCGGGATCGCGATGCTTGCCCCGGTGAGCATCGTCTTGATGTGGGCCGGCATGTCGTCCGGTCCTTCGCTGCCGTGGCGATAGCCCGCGCCGGCCGGCGCCAGCCGGTCCAGGGCATCGAGCAGATCCGCCAGCACCGAGGGATCCGCGTTTTCCTGAACCGTCAGGGAACAGGACGTATGGCGCACGAACGCGGTCAACAGCCCCTCACCTGCCCCGATCTCCGCGAGCCACCGGTCCACCTCGTCGCTCACGTCGTGGACATGGCGGGCCCGGGTTGCGATGGTGATCCGGCAGAGCGCCTGCCTGATCGCCCCTGTTTCGAGCGGGACCATTTGCCGATCCGCCGTCATGGGCTATTCCCCTTTCTGATCGCCGACTTGCCCAAGCCCTTCAGGATCCCCGGATGCCGGCACTCGAATCCCTCGTCTCTTTCGTCAACTCCTGGGAGTGCGATGAGAACGCGCATCTCAACGTGCAGTTCTATTTTGCGCGGTTCGAAACGGCGGATGCGCATTTCCGCACCCTTGTCGGCCTGCCGGCCTCGCTCCGCCCGGGCGCTCGCCACGTCCGCTACCATGCCGAGCTGGCCGAGGGCGACCTGGTGCGGGCCGAAAGCTGCGTCGTAACGGAGGGGCCGCTGGCGCCCGGTGTGGTGCATACCCTGCTCGAGCTGTCGACCGGCAAGGTCATCGCCACAGCCTGGGACGCCTATCACGCATCAGCCGCCGAAAGCCTGAGGGGCGTGGCGCAGACTGCGGACGCAGCCGCCGACGTCGATCCGCGCCTGTGCGGACCACGCGGTGTCACCGCCCCTGTTCCGGGTGCGATCTCACGGGAACATCTTCTCGCCAGCGGCGGTTTCGTCTCCACCCGCGGCATCATCCATCCGGCCGACACCGATGCGGACGGTTGCGCCCAGCAACGCGCTCTCGTCGGATACTTCTCCGACGGCGCTTCGGTTGTCTGGGAGCGGAGCGGCGTCACGAAAGAGCTGATCAATTCGCTCGGATACGGACGTGTCGCCGTTGAGATGCGACTGACCCGTTTCGACCGGTTCCGGGCGGGCGACCTGGTCGAGCAGATCAGCGGTCTCGTCCAGATCAACGAGCGGACCCTTTGGTTCCGGCATCACCAGTTCGAGGCCCGGACCGGCCGGCTCGTCACCATCGGGGATGCGGTGGGTCTCGCCATGGATCTCACCACCCGCAAGGCCGTCCGCTTTCCCGCCGATGCGATCGCCGGCGCGCCCATTCTCGGCGAGAGGGCCGGATGAGCGGCTCCGGCGCGGTGCGCCAACTCTGGCGATCGCTGGTCCTGCTGACGGCGGCGCTGGCGCTCGCCGCCTGCCAGTCGACCCGGGAGCCGGAGCCCGCCGCCGTGGCGGTGGCACCTGCGCCCGTGATCCAGTCCGCTCCGATCTCCGTCCTCCTCGGCACCGCGGAGGTCCGGGGGCATTCGGTCTATGTGGCGGACATGATCACCGGAAAGGCGCTCTTCGAGGAGAATGCCGAGGCCCTGCGCTTTCCGGCGTCGCTCACCAAGATGATGACGCTCTTTCTGCTCTTCGAAGAGGTCGAGGCCGGCCGCCTGGCGCTTTCGGACGAGCTTCCGGTGTCCCAGGAGGCGGCGTCGCGGCCGCCGTCCAAGCTCGGCCTCAGGGCGGGTTCGACGATCCGGGTGACCGACGCGGCACAGGCCATGGCCATCAAGTCGGCCAACGACGTGGCGGTGGTCGTGGCCGAGGCGATCTCCGGATCGGAACAAGCGTTCGCGCAGAAGATGACCGCACGGGCCCGCGAACTGGGCATGTACCGGACCCGGTTCGTCAACGCGTCGGGCCTTCCCGACCCGATGCAGGTCAGTACGGCGCGCGACATGGCGATCCTCGGTCGCGCCCTGAAGACCCGCTTTCCCCGCTTCGCTCCATATTTTCGGGCAGAGGAATTCACCTACAACGGCCGCCGCTACGAGGCGACGAACGACCTGCTCGGCACGGTCCGCGGCGTCGATGGCATCAAGACCGGCTACATCCGCGCCTCCGGCTTCCATCTCGCGGTGTCGGTGCGCCGGGGCGGGCGAAGGCTGATCGTGGTGGTGATGGGCGGGAAGACCGGTCGCGAGCGCGACCGGGAGGTCACCGCGCTGATCGAGCGCTACATGTGACCGCGCTCGCAGTGTGGCGCCTGGCGCAACGCGCTACTGGTTCGGCTGGCTTTCTTCCAGATCCCGCTTCAGGTCCTGGATCATGCCGAAGAACCGGCGCATGACCTGTTCGGTCATGTCGAGCGCCTGATCGAGATCCTCCTCCGCCAGGGCGCGCGCGCCGTCGCCGGGTGCCGTCTCCGCCGTGGGGCCGGGCGCGACCTCGCTGTCGACCGGGCGCCGCGCCAGCTCGGAGACCGCGGCCAGCCGCGCCTCCAGCGCCTCCACCCGCTGCCTCAGGCCGGCGTTCTCGTCGCTGAGCCGGTCGATCTCGTCGGACAGCGCCGACCGGTCGTCCGCCACCAGTTCGCAGGCCCAGGTGTCGCCCCGTTCGCGACACAGCGAGACGCCGCCCGACTGTCGGTCGAGGCGAAGATAGCCCGCACGAACCTCCTGAAGACTGTAGCGGCCGTTGTTGGCCGGTCCGTCGTCCTGGGCGAGTACGGGGGTCGCGACAACGCCGACCAGAGCGGCGAGAAGAACAGAGCGCGTGAACATGAGGGCCTTCCAATCCGCCTGTGCGCCATGATCATATCATTCCACGTGGCGTGAGCATGGCAACCGCACGCTCGAGGACGGAGGCAGACGATGCGCGCGATGGTACTGGACCGCCCCGGCGAACCGCTTCACCTGGTTGAACGGGCCACACCGTCCCCGGGTGCCGGTCAGGTGCTGGTCGAGATCACGGCCTGCGGCGTGTGCCGCACCGACCTGCATGTTGTCGACGGCGAGCTTCCCGATCCGAAGCTGCCGATCGTGCCCGGACACGAGATCGTCGGCACCATCGCCGCGCTCGGGGCCGGCGTGGAGGGCTTCGAGATCGGAACCCGGGTCGGCGTGCCCTGGCTCGGCCACACCTGCGGGAGCTGCCGTTACTGCGGGTCGGGCCGGGAGAATCTCTGCGATGCGCCTGAGTTCACCGGCTACACCCGCGACGGCGGCTATGCGAGCCACATGATCGCCGACGCGGCCTTTGCCTTCCCGATCCCGGAGGGCTACAGCGACGTCGAAGCCGCCCCCCTCCTGTGCGCCGGCCTGATCGGTCACCGCACCCTGAAACTTGCCGGCCCGGCGGAGACGATCGGGATCTACGGGTTCGGCGCAGCCGCTCACATCGTCGCCCAGGAGGCCCGGTTCGAGGGGCGGCGGATCCTCGCCTTCACCCGGCCGGGCGACACCCAGGCCCAGGAGTTCGCCTTGAGCCTCGGCTGCGTCTATGCGGGCGATTCCGACAAGCCCTCGCCCGAACCGCTCGACGCCGCCTTGATCTTCGCGCCCGTCGGAGCGCTGATCCCGGCGGCCCTCAAGGCCGTCCGCAAGGGGGGCACCGTCGTCTCCGGCGGCATCCACATGTCGGATATCCCGAGCTTTCCCTATCGCGACCTCTGGGAGGAGCGGGTGATCCGGTCGGTCGCGAACCTGACCCGCGCCGACGCGACGGAATTCCTGGCCATTGCGCCGAAGGCCGGCATCCGCACGCAGACGGTGCCCTATCCGCTGGCCGAGGCGAACCGGGCGCTCGACGATCTGCGGGCGGGACGGCTCAAAGGCGCCGCCGTTCTGACCATGTCCCAGGAAGGTCCGTCCCTCAGGCCGTCCGGTTGACCGTCGCCGTCGCCACGCCGGCGGCGATCAGGACCGAGCCGCCGATGCGCTGCGCCGCGGCCAGCGTGGCGGGCCGGCGCACGCGGTCGCGCACCGCCGAGGCCAGAACCGCGTAGAGGGCCGCGTTGACGATGGCGAGCAGGACGAACGTCGCCCCGAGAAGCAGAAGCTGCGGTGCGACCGCGGAGGCCGGCGAGACGAACTGCGGCAGGAAGGCGATGAAGAACACGATCCCCTTCGGATTGAGGGCCGTGACCAGCCAGGCGTGCAGCAGGATCCGGCGCCCGTCCTTTTCGGGCGGAGCGGCCAGGTCGAGCGGGGTTGCCCCCTGCCGCCACATCTTCACGCCGAGATAGACGAGATAGGCCGCACCGATCCATTTGAGCAGAACGAAAAGGCTCGCCGAGGCGGCAAGCAGGGCGCCGAGGCCGAGAAGCGACACGGTGGCCGCCGTTGCATCCCCCAGCGCAACGCCGACCACGGAAGGCAGGGTTGCGCGGCGGCCACGCGAGACCGCATAGGAGACGACCAGAAGAACGGTTGGACCCGGTATCGCGAGTACGACCAGGGTGGCGACCACATAGGCCGCAAAGACATCGATGGTCATCCGCGCAGTTCCCCTTTTGACAGCCTCACCCGAACCCGGATCAGGTCCGAGACGTTTCCAGAACGCAAGAGATTTGGCATTCCGCCCCCGCGTCCCGCCCGGAGGATCGAGCATCATCGCCGCGTTTCGATCAAGTGCCGGACTTGCCATCTCGATCTGCGCCCTGGTGGCGCTCGGCCAGATGGCGCGCGCGGATGACGTTCCTCCGGCGCCCGACCCGAAGCCGGTGACCGGTGTCGACGATAAGATCCGCACACAGATCGCCGATCCGCCCCGCCCCCGGCGCTCGCCGGAAAGCTCGCCGGTCCCTGCGGAGCGCCCGGTGACGGCGGTGCCGCCGACCGCACCGCAGCCAGAGGAGCCTGCATCCGCCGAAGACGCCGATCGGCCCGAGGCCGAACCGGCAGCGGACCCTCAGCCGACCCAAGCGGCTCGCGAGCCGGTCGGCACGGATGCGCCCCGACGCGAACCGGAGAACGTGCCGGTGGAGCGCCCCACGCCCGAGGCGGATGCTCCGTCGTCGAGCCAGGACGGCACCGAAATCGAGAGCGCCCCGCTCGCGCCGCTTTCCGAAGATGACGCGCCACCAGCCGATGCAGAGGCCGGGGAACCTGCCACCGCGGCAAACGACCGGACCGGAGCGGACGCCCCTGACGCAACCACTCCCGCTCCGGCGGCCGCCATCCCGGACGATGGCCCCCTGGGCGAACCCGCGCCCGAGAGGCCCGGGCCAACCGTCCCGCTGGACCGGCCCGACTACGATCCGCCGCCGCGTCCGCCCCTGGACGATAGCAAGCTCACCGCGCGCGCACCCTACGGGCCACCGGAGGAAAACCCGCTGATCGCCGAGCGCCAGTGCGTCTTTCCTGAACGGCTGTCCGTCGCCTTCACGGCGAAGGGCCATTTCGAGGAAGAAAACCGGTGCGGGATCGACAACGCCGTCGAGATCACGTCGGTCGGGTCCGACCCGGCGATCGTCTTCGCCAATCCGCCGCTCGTCTCGTGCGCCTTCGCCAACGCCTTCGCGGCGTTCCTGGTCGACGACGTCCAGCCGGCCGCGGAGACCCATCTGAAGAGCCCGGTCGTCGAGATCGGCCCCGGTACGGCCTATGCCTGCCGCGGCCGCAACAACGATCCGGATGCCCAGCTGTCCGAGCACGCCTTCGGCAATGCGTTCGATCTCCAGGCGCTGCGTCTGGCCGACGACCAGTTCCTCACGGTGGTCGGCATCGGACGCTCGACGGGAGAGGAGAAGAGCTTCTGGCGAAAAGTGCGGCAGGCGGCGTGCGAGCGCTTCAGTACGGTGCTGGGTCCCGGCGCCGATGCCGCCCATTCCGACCACATCCACGTCGACATGGCCGAGCGGAGCAACGACTACGCCATCTGCGAATGGTCGGAGTTCATCCTGCGGCGCTAAGGCGTGCCGCCCAAAGAAAAGCGGCGCGGAGATCACTCTCCGCGCCGCTTCGCATTCAGACAGATCGGAAAATGGGCCCTGCCCTATTCCTCCAGGCGGACGGCGACGAACCGGAGCTCGCCCGTGCCGTTGGACAGGAGCAGGAGCGCCGTCTTGCGCCCGTCCTCGGTGAGGCTCTCGACCTTCTCCGCCACGTCGGCAGGCGTCGCCACGGTCTCCTGGGCCACCTCGACGATGACGTCGCCTTCCGTGACGCGCTTCTCCGCAGCCGGCCCCGACGGGTCCAGGCCGACCACGACCACGCCCTCGACGCTTTCGTCGAGATCGTATTCGTCGCGCAGCTCCGGCGTGATCTCGGAGAGCGTCATGCCGAGCACCTCGCGGGTCTCGCTCTCTTCGGCTTCCGCTTCATCCTCGCCGGAGCCCGTGGTCTCACCCGCCTCGGCCACTTCGGCCTCCTCGAGACGACCGAGTTCCACGGGGATCGTCACTTCCTCGCCCTTGCGCAGAAGGACGACGTCGACCTCCTTGCCGATCTCGGTGTCGGCGACCATGCGCGGAAGGTCGCGCATGGAGGGGACCCGCTTGCCGTCGAAGGAAACGATCACGTCGCCCGCCTCGATGCCGGCGGCCTCGGCCGGGCCGTCCTCGGTGACGCCGGCGACCAGCGCGCCGTGCGGCTCGTCCATCTCCAAGGAATCAGCGATGTCGTCGGTAACGGTCTGGATCCGGACGCCGAGCCAGCCGCGCCGGGTCTCGCCGTACTCGCGCAGCTGATCGATCACGTTCATCGCGATCTCGGAGGGGATCGCGAAGCCGATGCCGATCGAGCCGCCCGACGGCGAGATGATGGCCGTGTTCACGCCGACCACCTGGCCCTGCATGTTGAACAGCGGGCCGCCGGAATTGCCCCGGTTGATGGCCGCGTCGGTCTGAATGAAGTCATCATAGGGACCGGAATTGATGTCGCGGTCCTGGGCCGACACGACGCCGACCGACAGCGTACCGGACAGGCCGAACGGATTGCCGATCGCCATCACCCAGTCGCCGATCCTGAGATCGTCGGCCGGGCCGAATTCCAGCGCCTTGAGCGGCGTCTCCGGCTCGACCTTGAGAAGGGCGAGATCGGTCTTGGGATCGTGACCGAGCACCTCCGCCGTCAGGCTGGTGTCGTCATTGAAGTTGACGACAATCTCGTCGGCATCCTCGATGACGTGGTTGTTGGTGACGATCAGGCCGTCCTCGGAGATGACGAAGCCGGAGCCCAGCGACTGGACCCGGCGCGGCCGGTCGTCCTGCTGCTGCTGATTGTTGAAGAATTCGTCGAAGAACTCCTGGAACGGAGACCCTTCCGGAATCTGGGGAACGGGGGCCGAGCGTCGTCCGGTGACCTCCTGGGAGGTGGAGATGTTGACGACGGAATCGAACAGCGGCTCCGCGATGTCGGCGACCGACTGAGGTCCCTGCGCAGCCGCCGGCAGCGCGACCATCGCGGCAAACGCTGCGACCGTGGCCGTCCGGGTGAAGCGCGAAAGCGACGATGACGCGTTCGCAACGAGATCTAGCATGCCTATCCTCCAATGAGGCTTCGCGAACCGGCCGAGCCCGGCCGGCATCTTGAGCAGTGTCCCGGTCGGACCCATTCGGCCCGTACCGAGGGACAGACGCAAACGACGGAGCCCGCCCCTTCCCCCGTCCGACCCGGCGGATCCGCCCGAACGGCCAAGGAGATGGAGCCGTGACACCCCGGCACTGCGGTGCAGGCTGTCCTCAAGCCGTGCCCGCGACTTGGGGACCAACGTGTCTCTCAGGCGATTGCGTCGCAAGAACGGCGAACGATCCTCGCCAGAGTGTGATCCCGCGTGTGCGCTGGGGCGGCCCTCCAAACCGGTCGGTGGCGGCGTCAGCCGCGTACCAGCCAGACGATCATCACACCAAGTGCGAGCGCGCCGACACCGCCGGCGCGCAACACATTGTCGGGCGTGTCCACCGCCTGCCGCATCATTGCCTTCAGGCCTCCCGGCAGAAGGGCGTAGAGCGTTCCCTCAATCGCCAGGACGAGTCCCAGCGCGACCAGGAAATCGCTCATTGCGCGGCAGCGGGCGCCTGCGTGTTCGTGTCGTCACTCGACCCGGAGGAAGCGTTCCCCCCGGTATCTGACGACGGCGACGCGTTGTCGTTGGACGACGTGCCGCCGGCATTTCCGGAAGAGCCGGACGCACCTGAAGACGATCCGGACGTCGAGCCGCCCGAGGCATCGTTGCCGGTGCCGGCCGCCGAAGAGTCGGACTGCTGCTCGGCAGCCTCGGTCTCGCGCTCGGCCTGCTCCTCGACAGCCCGGACTTCGTCCTCGACCGTGGAATCGAGCGAGGAGCTGTCACCTGCGGCCGACCCGCTTTCCAGCGGTCCCGACGGAGCCGGCGTCGCAGCCGCACCGTTGTCGTTTGCCGACGGACCGCCCGACGAGCCCGGCTGGACCGCGGGGACGTTGGCCGGGGGTGTCGGCGTGCCCAGAGACGGCAGGCTCTGCGCCTGGCGGGGATCGGGCAGACCGCGGGGGTCCTGACCGCCGGTCGGGCTGATGAAGTAGCGGAAGAACTCCGACTGCGGCGAGATCACCATCCGCGTGTCATCGGAGTGCATGCTGCTCTCATAGGCCTGCATGGACCGGTAGAACGCGAAGAAGCCCGGATCGCGGTTGTAGGCCTCTGCGAAGATCGAGCTTCGCTGGGCGTCGCCCTGACCACGGACCTGTTCGGCCTCCCGGTTCGCCTCGGCGACGATGACGGTTGCCTGACGATCCGCGTTGGCCCGGATGCGCTGGGCCGCTTCTTCACCCTCGGCACGGATCTCCGTCGCTTCCTGCTGACGCTCGGTCTGCATGCGGCGGAAAATGGCCTGGCTGTTGGCTTCCGGCAGATCGGCGCGGCGGATGCGCACGTCGACCACCTGAATACCGAGACTGTCAGCACGGCTCTGCACCTCGCGGCGGATGCGGTCCATCAGCTCCGGCCGGTCGTCCCGCACGATCTCCGTGAAGGACGCGTCGGCCAGCACGGCACGCAGCGCCGACTGCATGAAGGTCGACAGACGGCTGGCACCTTCCGCGATGTTGTTCACCGACTGGTAGAACAGAACCGGGTTGCTGATCTTGTACCGTGCGAAGGCGTCGACCACGAGCCGCTTCTGGTCTTCGGCGATGATCTCCTGGGCCGGCACGTCCAGATCAAGGATCCGCTTGTCCAGGAACAGGACGTTCTGGACGAACGGGATCTTGAAGTAGAGGCCCGGTTCGGTGACCGCGCGACGGACCTGACCGAACTGCAGGATCAGCGCCTGCTGGGTCGGGTTGAGGACGAACAGCGACGTGTTGATTAGGATCAGCACGCCGACGATGATGGCGATGAGAGCAATCAGACCTGCACGCATTACTGGCCTCCCGAGGTCTGGCTCGTGGTCCGCGACGAGGTGGTTCGGCCGGACTGGATCTGATCCAGCGGCAGATACGGCACGACCCCCTGTCCGCCGGCGGCGTCGTCACCGATGATCACCTTGTCGGTGCGGCCAAGCACCCGCTCGAGCGTCTCCAGATAGAGGCGCTGACGGGTCACGTCGGGGGCGAGCGCATACTCGTCGTAGATCGAAACGAAGCGATCGGCCTGACCGCGCGCCTCTGCGACGACCCGGTCCTTATAGGCGTTGGCCTGCTGCACGACCTGCGCCGCCTCGCCTCGGGCTTCCGGCACCACGCGGTTGGCGTAGGCGTTGGCCTCGTTCTGCAGACGCTCCTGGTCGGCGCGAGCCGCCTGGACGTCGCGGAAGGCGTCGATGACCTGCTGCGGCGGGTCCACTTTCTGAAGCTGGACCTGAGCCACCTCGATACCCGCCTCGTACTGGTCGAGCGTCGACTGCATCAGTTCCTGAACCTGCATTTCGACCTGCTGGCGCTCCTGGGTCAGGATCGGCTGGATGTTCTTGGTGCCGACCACTTCGCGCATGGCGCTTTCGGCAACCGCCTTCACGGTGCCCTCGGGATTCTGGATGTTGAAGAGATAGTCCTCAGCGTTGGAAATCCGCCACTGAACGCGGAAGTCCACGTCGACGATGTTCTCGTCGCCGGTGAGCATCAGGCTCTCCTCCGGCACGTCGCGTCCCGCCGTCGAAGCGCCGCCCACGTCGCGGATGCCGACGTTCAGCTCGCGGATGCGGAGCACGTCCGGTGTATAGACCTCGCCGATCGGATAGGGCCAGTTGTAGTTCAGGCCCGGCTGGGTCATGCCGGCATAGCCGCCGAGCACGAGTTCGACACCGACCTCACCCGGATTGACCCGGTAGAAACCGGTCGCAAGCCAGATCGCCACGACCGCAACGATGGCGACACCGGCGCCCTTGATGCCGACGCTGCGGCCGCCGCCGCCACCACCGCGTCCGTCACCTGGAAAGATGCGCTTGATGCGATCCTGGCTTCGCCTCAGAAGCTCTTCGAGGTCGGGCGACTGACCACCGCTGCCGCCGCCACCGCCGGGCTTCTGGCCACCGCCCCAAGGGCCGTTGTTGCCGCCGCCGCCACCCCACGGGCCGCCGCTTCCACCGCCGCCCCAGGGACCGCCGCTTCTGCCGCCGCCCCCGCTCTGATTGCTCCAGGGCATCCGCTCTCCTTTGTCGCTCCGCTGCGACCGCATCCGTCCACACGCCGCATCCGCGCCGCAGGCGCTGACATGGCCGGACTTAGGTCGTCAAGGCCGCGCTGCACACGCGAGCCGCTGATTTTGGTGGTCGGTTTATAGGGAACCAGCGGGCCGCTTTCAATGAAACCGCCCCGCTGCGCGCATGACATCACAGACGATATAGGCATGTCGCCCGCCGTTGCGAGGCGCCAAGACGTGGTCGAGGTCACATTGACGCGGCCGAAACGGCCTGCCGCGCTGCGCGCAATCCGCTCAAGCGCGCTCCGTGGGCCGTCGAATAGGCCTCCGCGGATGTCGCTTCGCCGGCCAGAAACACCCGGTCGGCGATCGGATCGCACAGCCTGAGCCGGCGCTGCGCCTTGCCGGGAAGCGCGCACGAATAGGCGCCCTGGATCAGCGGGTCCGACGCCCAGCGCGTCACCGCGGTCCGCTTGACCCTGTCGCCGAGGTCTGAACCGAACGCGTCCACCAGCGCCTGAAGGGCAAAGTCGATCATGGCCGCTTCGCCGGCCCGCTCCAGGTCGCGGGACACGCCACCGCCGAGCTGCCCCACCGCGACGGGGAGCCCGTCCGCGTCGGGATAGACGGTGAAGTTGACCGCCGGGCGCGCCTTGTCGGTGGGATCGATCGTATCGAGATAGGCCACGTCCTCCAGGCCGGGGAGCGGCCGGTCGAAGGAGATCGCCACCTTCTCCGCATAGCCGCACGGACAGGCGGCGATGGCATCGGCATAGTCCGCAGGCAGGCCCGGCTCGAACCGGATGCCGCCGGAGGCGAGCACGTTAGTGGACACGGTGACGATGACCGCGCGCGCCCGGATCGACCCGGACGCCGTCTCCACCCGGACGCCGGGTCCGGACCAGTCGATTGCCGTCACCGCCACGCCGGTGCGCACCGGAACGGTGCGGCCCGCCGCAGCGACAAGCGCGCCGTAACCGTCGAGGACCGGCCAGTTCTCCCCAGTATCGGAGTAGCGGGCCAGGTCGAGGGTGGAAATCTCGTCCGGATCCAGGGAGGAGAGCAGCCTCAGCCAGTGGTTGGCGAGCCTCTTCCAGGGTGCTGGCGGACGCACCACACGGGATGCGGCCACGTCACGGCCGAGACGGCCCGCCGTCTCCGCCGCGCGGAACGCACCCTCGACCGCCTCCCAGGCCGCCTGGCGCTCCTCGTCGCTCGCCTCGCAGTCCTTGAGGAACATGTGGGCGGCGCGCCGGCTCGCCCGCTTGAGGTAGCGATGGCCGAGCGCGTCCGCGATCTCACGGAACGGGTTCACCGATGCCGAATGGAGCCAGTGGCAGCCGTGATCGAAGGGGACACCGAACACCGACGTGTCGGTGAACGCGCGACCGCCGATCCGGTCGGCGGCCTCCAGCACGAGGAAATCACGATTGTTGGCGGCCAGCCATTCGCCGGCGGCCAGCCCCGCGGCGCCCGCCCCCACCACGACGACATCGGTTTCGGTCATGTCCCAGCCTCTGGCGTACGACGGACATAGCTGACGAAGGCCATGGGAAAATCGTCCTTCTCGCCGGCCGGCACCGCATTCCGAGCGGTTTCCCGCCAGATACCGGGATCGATCTGCGGAAACCGGGCGTCGCCATCCGGGCTGCAGTCGACTTCGGTGATTTCCAGCCGGTCAGCCAGCGGCATTGCGGCGGCGTAGATCTCGCCGCCGCCGACGATCGGGATCGCCGCTGCACCCATCTCGCCCGCAAGGCTCCGGGCAAGGGTCAGGGCGGCATCGAGGCTCTCGGCGATCTCGATCCCCCCGGTGGAAAAACCGGCGTTGCGCGTCACGACGATGGTGCGCCGACCGGGAAGCGGTTTGCCGATCGCCTGGAACGTCTTGCGGCCCATGATCATCGGGCAGCCCATGGTGAGCGCCTTGAAGCGCTTCAGGTCCGTCGACAGCCGCCAGGGCATGTCGTTGTCGCGGCCGATCACGCCGTTCCGGGCGACGGCCGCGACGAGGACGATATCAGGCGCCGGCTCGGCCACGGCTCAGACACCCTTCCGGCCGACCGACGCAAGCGCGTCGTCCGCAAGCCGGTAGGTGGTCCAGTCGGACATGGGCCGGGCGCCGAGGCTTTCATAGAAGGCGATCGACGGCGCGTTCCAGTCGAGGACCGACCATTCCAGGCGGCCGAGACCCTCCGCGACGCAGCGCTCAGCCAGCCCTGTGAGGAGCGCCTTTCCGATGCCGAGGCCGCGCTTGTCCGGTTCGACGAACAGATCCTCAAGCCAGATGCCGTGGCGGCCGACGAAGGTGGAGAAGGTGTAGAACCACAGCGCCAGGCCGACCGGCTCGCCGTTCCAGCGGGCGATGTCGCAGAAGACGCGCGGCGTTTCGCAGAACAGCGCGGCGGTGAGATCGGCTTCGGTGATCCGGACCTCGTGGAGAAGCCGCTCATAGTCGGCGAGATCGCGGATCAGCCGGACGATCGTTGCAGCGTCACCGGCTTCGGCCGGACGGATCTGGAGGCTCACGGACGTCTCCGCAGGTCAGGGGCAGCCGGTCAGTGGGAGACCGTCTTGGAAAACACGTTGATGATGATCACGCCGACGATGATGCAGCAGATGCCGAGGATCGCCGGAACGTCGAGCATCTCCTTGTAGATGACGGCGCCCGCGATCGCCACGAGCACGATGCCGAGCCCGGCCCAGATCGCGTAGACGATGCCGATCGGCATCAGCCGGATCGTGAGCGTCAGGAAATAGAAGGAGCAGAGATAGCAGGCGAACATCGCCAGGGTCAGGCCGATGCGGCTGAAGCCGTCGGTGGCCTTCAGCATGCTGGTGGCGATGACCTCGAACATGATCGCAAGGCCAAGAGTGAGATAGTGCAACGGAGTGCCTCCACTGGCGCGCAAATCGATTTGCGCGCCCTCCATAGGCCAACCGAAGTCAGACCGCCACCTCTGCCCGGATATGCGGGTGCGGATCGTAGTCCTCGACCCGGACGTGTTCGTAGCGAAAGCTGAAGAGATCGTCGACCGAAGGGTCGAGGATCAATTGCGGAAGCGGACGGAGATCCCGCGAGAGCTGCAGTTCCGCCTGCTCGATATGGTTGTCGTAGAGATGGGCGTCGCCGAGGGTGTGAATGAACTCGCCGGGACGGAGGCCGGTCACCTGGGCCACCATATGCGTGAGAAGCGCATAGGAGGCGATGTTGAAGGGTACGCCCAGGAAGATGTCGGCGGAGCGCTGATAGAGCTGGCAGGAGAGCCGCCCGTCGGCGACGTAGAACTGGAACAGGCAGTGGCAGGGCGGCAGCGCCATCTTCGAGATGTCGGCCGGGTTCCAGGCGGACACGATGAGGCGGCGCGAGTTCGGGTTGGTCCGGATCTGCTCGATGACCTCGGCGAGCTGATCGATCGTGCCGCCGTCCGGCGCCGGCCAGGACCGCCACTGGTGGCCGTAGACCGGCCCGAGATCGCCGGTGTCCGGGTCGGCCCATTCGTCCCAGATCGACACGCCGTGCGCGTTGAGGTCGCGGGCGTTGGTGCTGCCGGAGATGAACCAGAGCAGCTCGTGGACGACGGATTTCAGATGGATCTTCTTGGTGGTGACGAGCGGAAAGCCCTCGTCGAGGTCGAACCGCATCTGGTGGCCGAACACCGAGCGGGTGCCGGTCCCGGTGCGATCGCCCTTGCGCGCGCCGGTCGCGAGCACGCGCTCCATGAGATCGTGGTACTGGCGCATCCAACGCCTCCGAATCGTCCGAGCCTGTTTCCCTGTTCTCCCACACTCTCCGCCGCGGCTCCATCGATCGCCGGGCGGCTCCCTGTTTTCAGGGTGGAGAGTGTGTGGACAAACCGCCTTACGAACAGGAGGGAATTCCTCCATGGGGCTTTCGATCCGGCGCGCGGCCGCTTATATTCCTTTCTGCCAGCGACGGTTGGCTATGGCGATAAACGGCTTGCGTAATAAGCCCATGGGACCCGGGGGCAGTACCCGGCGCCTCCACCCCAGCCCGCGCTCCGCGCGGGTTGCGGTGGGGGCGAAACAGGCTCGACCAGGGTGTAAAGGCAAGGCTTTCGCTCGGCATGGTACCGCCGTTATCGGACCAAAATTATAGTTGCCAACGACAACTATGCTGAGGCTCGTCTCGCTGCGTAATGCAGCGCGACACCTCTTTTAAGCCCTTGCCGGTAGCACGGTAAGGCGGGGTCCCGGGGGCACCTGGCAACAGAAGCCCCCACTTTGATTCCGGAGCCGATGTGCTATTGGCTTGGCTCCGTTGATATGCGAAGCGCCTCCCCGCGACGCCCCACTGTCACAAGCCGAGGATCTCCGAGATGGCCGAGGACCTCATTCGCTACGACGTCCTGGTTCAGGAGTCCCTGCGCGGGGTCGTCCGCAAGGTGCTCAAGGAAGTGGCCGAGAACGGCCTACCCGGCGAGCACCATTTCTACATCGCGTTCCAGACCGGCGCCCCCGGCGTGCGGATTTCCTCCCGTCTGCGCGAGCAGTATCCCGACGAGATGACCGTGGTGCTCCAGCACCAGTTCTGGGATCTGGCAGTCACCGAGCACGCGTTCGAGATCGGGCTGTCGTTCGGCGGAATTCCGGAGCGCCTGCTGATTCCCTTCTCCTCGATCAAGGGGTTCTTCGACCCCTCCGTCCAGTTCGGACTTCAGTTCGAGCCCCAGGAGGAGGGCGAGGACGCGGCCCAGGGCACCCCGGCGGAGCCCGGACCGCATCCGGAAGCGGCTGCGATGCAGGACGACGCCCCCGACGGCTCCGCAGACGGCGCCCCCGAATCCGCCCCGCCGGTCGACGAGGACCGTCAGGAAGGCGCCGAAGTGGTCTCGCTGGACGCCTTCCGCAAGAAGCCGTAACGCCGTCCGCTGCACCGTGCGGCCGGTCCTGTCGCCCATTTGACCGCGCGGGGACCGGGACGGGCTCGCCTTCGCCCCCGTCTCCCCTATTTCCCCTTCGACACCAGTCGGAGGGGCTGTGAATGGGACTGTCCACACGTTTTCCGGTTGTTCCGCGCGGCGCGGGACCCTGCATTCGAGCCACGCTCTTCCTGCTGGCGCTGACCGTCGTGCTCGCCGGTGCGGCGCCCGAGCCCGCCCGGGCCCAGACCTATGCGGCCTCCATGTGCCAGGCGGTGGCCCAATCGGTTCCAGGCGCCCGGTTTGCCTCGATCGCGCCCCTTCCGGACAGGCCGGGCCCGCGGCTCCGGGCGGCCGCGACCGGCGAGGCCGCTTCCGCCGACACGGTTACCATCACCTTCGTGGGACACTCCACCTTCCGGATCGAAACGCCGGCGGGCGTGGTCATTGCAACCGACTATGCCGGCTATTCGGGTGGTGGAACGCCAACGGTGGTGACCATGAACCATGCCCATTCCAGCCACTACACGGACCATCCCGACCCCGGGATCGAGCATGTCCTGCGCGGCTGGGGCACCGACGGCGAACCCGCCGATCATCACATTATGGTTGAGGACGTGCTCATCCGGAACGTTACCACCGACGTGCGGCGATGGGGCTCCGGTTTCGAGGCCGACGGCAATTCGATCTTCATCTTCGAGGTGGCAAATCTGTGCATCGGCCATCTCGGCCACCTGCACCAACTCCTCGAGGGGGATCACATCGCCCTGATCGGGCGGCTCGACGTGGTCATGATCGCAGTCGACGGGACCTACACGATGAGCCAGCAGGCCGCCGTCGACGTCGTCGACAAGCTGCGCGCCCGCATCGTCCTGCCCATGCACTATTTCTCGCCCGCGCGGCTCAGCCAGTTCCTCTCCGGGCTGCCGGACGATTTCGCGATCGACATCCGCAGCGACCCGACGATGCAGGTGTCGCTCGACAGCCTGCCCGACGAGCCCACCATCATCGTCCTGCCAGGCTACTGATCCGGCCGGGCGTCCTCGCCCGCCGAAAGCGCCAGACGTTTCGGCGGATCAGCCGTAGGTGCTGAATCGTTCAAGGTCGATGTTGGTGATCAGGCCCAGCGGCTTGCCGTTCGCGGTGCCGTCTTCAGTCACGAACACGTCGCGGCAGGGTACGCCACGGGCATTCATCGCATCCATCGCGTTCTTGACGTCGGCGAGTGTGGCGTCCGGTCCGACGATGGCGACCGACTGATCGAATACCGCCGAGACCTCCGGATCGGACAGGAAGCTCTGCAGCGTTGCTGTTGACGGGCTCCCGTCCACCACCGTCGGGGAAATCTTGTTCCGAAGGGCGAAATCCTTGATCACCGAGTCGTGGACGATCCCGTGGACCCGACTGCGGGCCTTATCGAACACCGGCAATCGCCCGACTTTCTTGGCGTCGAGAAAATCCAGAACGCCGGTCTTGAAGTTCAGGTTGGGCCAATTGGCCTTGTCTTCGGCGATCGCGTGCACACCACTGAGCGACTTCATCGCGTCGCGGGCCGGCACTTTCCTGAGCTTGGCTTCCCGACTTTCCGATATCGTGAGGCGGGTTTCCGTGGATGCGGTCTGATAGCTGTCGTTCGTGAAGTAGAATGCCAGCACCGTGCCAACCCAGGTGCCGATCATCGGGAGGACCGCGTAGACGTAGGTCTGGACGATATCCGCGACCGCATTGATGCTCTGCGGATTATTCGGATCATAGGCTGCGGCGGCCACCAGACTGATCACAATTGTCAGAGCGATCAGGACGGCGCCGGACCACTGGATGACACTCTGCGCCACCTTTCGCCGGAATGACCCCTTGCGTAGGTCTTCCGACACTCCGTTAGTTGCGGTTGCCGCCCCCTGCTCCGCCATTTCCACCCCCTGACAATCGCTGTGCGTGCTCCACACTCAATTATACACGTATAATTTGCATTCCGGGTGAGAATGCAACCGGTTTCGCCGATCGGCCCCCCGGATTGCGCGCAGTTCCCCTTCCGGCTAGATCATGCGCAACACGCAAACGGCCCATTTGGGAGACCCAGCCGACATGACCGCGACCCGCACCGAAACCGATTCCTTCGGCCCGCTCGAGGTTCCCGCCGACAAGTACTGGGGCGCCCAGACCCAGCGCTCCCTCGGCAACTTCAAGATCTCCGGCGAGCGGATGTCGCCGCCGGTCATTCGCGCGCTCGGCATCATCAAGAAGGCCGCGGCGCTGGCGAACAAGGAGCAGGACAACATCGATCCGAAGCTCGCCGACGCCATCATCGAGGCGGCCGGCGAGGTGATCGACGGCAAGCTCGACGACAACTTCCCGCTGGTGGTCTGGCAAACCGGCTCCGGCACCCAGTCGAACATGAACGCCAACGAGGTGATCTCGAACCGCGCGATCGAGCTCCTCGGCGGCAAGCTGGCGTCGAAGGATCCGGTCCATCCCAACGACCACGTCAACCGCGGCCAGTCCTCAAACGACACCTTCCCGACCGCCATGCACATCGCGGCCGCCGAAGAGTTCAACAAGACGCTGGTTCCGGCGCTGGAGCACCTGCACAAGGCGCTCAAGGCGAAGTCGGACGAGTTCAAGGACATCATCAAGATCGGCCGCACCCACACCCAGGACGCGACGCCGCTCACCCTCGGCCAGGAATTCTCCGGCTATGCCGCCCAGGTCGAGCACGGCATCCGACGGGTGAAGGAAGGCCTAGACGGGCTCTACGATCTCGCCCAGGGCGGCACCGCCGTCGGCACCGGCCTCAACACCAAGAAGGGCTTTGCGGAGAAGTTCGCCGCGAACGTGGCCGACATCACCGGCCTGCCCTTCCGCACCGCGCCGAACAAGTTCGAGGCGCTGGCCGCCCACGACGCCTATGTCTACGCCCACGGTGCGCTGAACACGGTCGCGACGTCGCTGTTCAAGATCGCCAACGACATCCGCTTCCTGGGATCCGGCCCGCGCTCGGGCCTGGGTGAGCTTGTGCTGCCGGAAAACGAGCCGGGCTCATCGATCATGCCGGGCAAGGTCAACCCGACCCAGTGCGAGGCGATGACGATGGCCTGCTGCCAGGTATTCGGCAACCAGACCACGATCACGGTCGCCGGCAGCCAGGGCCATTTCGAGCTCAACGTCTACAAGCCGGTCATGGCCAATGCGATGATGCAGTCGATCCGACTGATCGCCGACGCCTCGATCTCCTTCACCGACCATTGCGTCGTCGACATCAAGGCCGACGAGACCCGTATCAGCGAGCTCATGCAGCGCTCGCTGATGCTGGTGACGGCCCTTGCGCCGACCATCGGCTACGACAACGCCACCAAGGTCGCCAAGACGGCCCACAAGAACGGCACGACGCTCCGCGAAGAAGCCGTGAAGCTCGGCTTCGTCACCGAGGCGCAGTTCGACGAGGTGGTCCGTCCGGAAAAGATGATCGGCCCGAGCTGAGAGTAAAGCCTGGAAAAGCGCCCTCGCGGTTTTCCGGCCGGATTGGGGAGACGACGAGGCGATGGCCGAGATCGTGAACCTGCGACAGGCGCGCAAGCAGAAGAAGCGCGCCGGAGACAAGGAGCGCGCGGCGGAAAACCGCGCGCTTCACGGACTGACCAAGACCGAAAAGGCGATGGAGAAGGACCGGCGCGACGCCGAGGCGCGCAGGCTGGAGGGCCACCGCCGCACGCCGGAGGACGGCTCCCCGGATCAGTAGGTCCGGGAGACACAGTCCAGACTTGCCGCGGCCCGCAACGATGCCCAAGGACCACCAGAATGCCTTTGGAAAAGCGGTCCCTCACCCTCGAACAGCATCAGACCAGCGTCGCCCTGGAGCCTGAATTCTGGGCCGAGCTGGAAGCCTGGGCGGATCGGGACGGCCGATCGGTGACGTCGGTGATCGAGGAGATCGACCGGACGCGCCCGGAGAGCGAACGGCTCGCCTCCACCCTGCGGGTGGCCGTACTGGAACGGCTCAAGCAGCGCTCCGACGGCTGAGCCCCGACGCCGGCTGGTGCCGAAGCCATGACGCCGGGTCCCGTCCTGTCGCCCTGGATGCCGGCCTTCGCCGGCATGAGCGGAGAATGAGGCCCGCGCCTCGAGTTCCAATGCGCCGTCAGCGGACAGGACCCATCCTCTCCGCAAATCCCGGACGGAAAACCGGGTCCCACTTTTCCTGGGATTTGCTCTAGGGCCGATCGTTCGGCGTGATGACGAAAGGCTGGGACGCCGGGTCCGCATCGGAGCGCTGACCGGCGGGCGGCACCGTCGGCGCGCTAGGCCTTGAGCCGGGCGCCGGCCCGATCTCGATCGGAGGGCCCAGCGGCCCCAGCGGCTCCGGCTGCAAAAGGCGGAACCGACGGTCGATCAGCGACCCGATCGCATCCTGCGGCTCCTCACGAAGCGTGCCTGCGGGCGGGAGGTTGACCGGAGCGGCGCCATTGTCGCCGTCGGGCGCAATATCAGTTCGCGGCTGGATGGGCGGCAGCGGCGTCTCGGTGGGGACCGACCCCTCGGGGACGGTGTCAGATGCTGCGTCTGCGGCCTCCGCGTCCTGCCGGGCCTGCTCCTCGGCCTGACGCCTGGCCTCTTCTTCCGCCGCCTGCCGGCGCGCTTCCTCTTCGGCCTGGCGTCGCGCCTCTTCCTCACGACGCTGACGTGCTTCCTCCGCCCGGCGCTCCTCTTCCAGGCGACGCAGCAGTTCTTCCTGCTGACGGCGGCGTTCCTGAAGCTGCCGCTCCATCTCTTCCAGCCGCCGGCGCTCCTGCTCGGTCTGGCGCAGCGTCAGATATCCGACCAGCGGGCCCACATCGAGCGTCGCCTCGGGCGCCTGGAGCGGTCCGTCCAGGAGCACGCGGAGATCGGCAGTCACGTCCGGGACCAGATCCGGCTCGGGCGGTACGAGGCTGAGGCCGACCGTGCCGTCGAGGGTCCAGTTGAGGAAATCGAGCGCCCCCGCCCCGGTGATCTCGGTGTCGCCGGCATCGACCGCCACCTCGCCGATCCGGGCCGTGCCGGAGGCGAAATTGATGGTACCCGAAATCTGCCGGTACGGCAGAGGCCGGTCGTCCAGCGCCTCGGCCACCAGATCCCTTACGGAGGTTTCGTCGACGGCCGCACCCCGATCGGAGGCGGAGATAGCGGCTTGCAGGGCACCAGGGTTCAGCCCTCGGATCTCGCCGTCCCGCGCCGTGAACGTGCCGCTTCCCGACGAGGCGGCCACCATGGCCGAGACCGACCGTCCGATCGCCTCGAACTCGGCAGAAAGTTCGAGCGCGCCCGTTGCGACCGGCGCACCATCGACCGACCAGACCAGCGACGCGAGATCCGCCTCCGACAGATCGAGACGGCCGGAGAGCGTGGCCTGTCCGTCGCTGCGGGTCAGATCGAGGGCGCCTGCGAGAGAGCCGCCGGCGTAGGAAGCGCTCAGATCGGAGAGAGACAGCCGCTCCGGCGCCAGCGACAGCCCGAACGTCGCCTCGCTCAGCTCGCGGGCACCGACCCACAGCCGGTCCGTGGTCACGTCCAGCTCCAGCCGCGCCCCGGATAGCGCCGGACCGCCGAAGGCTGCATCCGGCCAGCCGGACGCATCGGCGCCGGCGTAGGTCCACGCCTCAGATCCCAGAACGAGTTCGCTGAGGAGCTGAAGATCGACCTCCCCGACCGTGAGATCTCCGGCCAGGAGTGTGGCCTGGTCCGACTGCTCCAGGGTTCCCTGACCGGATACCGACACGCCGGCGAGGTCGCCGGTGAAATCCTCGACGGACAACGCGGCGGGCGGGCCGGACAGATGGGCCGACAGCGTGACTGGTATACCGCCTGCCAGAAGCGGGAGCGAGCGGCCGAGCGCGAGAGCCGGCACGGAGACATCCTCGGTCTGAAGCGACGCCTCGAGATCGACCCGCGCGCCCTCCACGGGAAGCGCCACATCGCCGGACAGCGTCACACTGGTTTCGGCGAGCCGCGCGTCGAGATCTGTCTCGAGGCCGCGGCGCGGCGTGCCGCTGACGCTCAGGCTGAGGCTGCCGTCCGTTCCGCCGCCGACCGGCAGCGCAGCAAGGCCGAGCTGGCGCATCAGAACGTCGCCCGAGGGATTGTTGGCCTGGAGACGGACGCCGATCTCCCCTTCGCGCCAGTCGGACACGGATCCGGTCATCTCCGAGGAGGCCTGCAGCTCCGTGCCGGCCAGCGTACCCCCGAGGCTCGCCGTGAGGGTGCCGCCCCGTCGCAGCTGACGGCCGGACACCTCGAACGAAAGGTCGGCTGGCGCGAGATCGGGTGCGGCTTCGCTCAGGCGCCGGCTGACCGCGCTGCCGGGAGCCAGCGTCTGGGCAAGCCCGGCCAGCGCGCCGAGGTCGTCACCGGTGATCCGGCCCGTTACCGTACCGCTTGCGCCGGTATCCACTTCGCCAAGCTGGCCGGACGCACGGATGTGGCTTCCTCCGAGGTCGGCCAGATCAAATGTATCGACCGTGAGAGACCCGTCGATCAGGGCCGCATCGAGCGACAGCGCCCCGGCCTCGATCCCGCCCATCCGGGTCGCATCGGCGGTCAGATAGAGCGTGATATCGTGATCCAGCCCGGTCAGCCCGGCGAGCGGGAAGCCGCTGCCCGAAACCGTATCGGCAAGCGAAAGCAGTGGCCGGACGTCCAAGCTGTCGGCCCTCAGGTCCATGTCGACAGCACCGCGCACGGTGCCCGACTGCGGACGGTAACGCACAGAGCCGAGCAGCGTCGTCTCGCCTGTCTCAAGCCGCATGGCGGGCATGGCGACGTCCCCGGCGGCAACCTCGATGGCGCCATCGAGACGCACGCGGGAGCGGACCGGCACCGCGCCGCCGTCACGCCCCTGCCACCAGCGGACGAACGCGCCGGGCTTGTCGGAGACGATCTCCGCCTCACCGGAATAGCGCATTGGCTCGGTGACGATGAGACGGCCCGACGTGGCCGCGGCCGTTTCGCCGGGAAGCCGCGCACGGGCGGACACGATCCGCCAGCCATCGCCGACTGGGCGCGCCTCGACCACCAGATTCTCGATCAGCGCGCCACCGGCCACGACGGAGGCGAGCCGGGCATTGACCACACCCTCGCTTCCGATCAGCGGGACCGCCGCGAGGAAATCGGTCAGCGGCGCGAGCTTCTCGATCGGGCGATCCGCCTCCCCGCCCCGGCCGATCGCGTTCATGAGCCCGTCGACGTCCATCTGGCGCGAGGACAGGGTGAGACGGAACCCTTGATCGGTGAGGAAGGGAACCGACAGCGCGGCCTGCATCACCAACGGCCGGTCGATCGGACCATAGCGCACCTCGGCCTCCGAGACGCTGAGGCCGTTGGCGGACGCGCTCAGGAGCCCTTCTATCCGCCAAGGTACGGCGTCTTCCTCCTCGTCCGTCTCGGGCGGACGGGGCGCCACCGTGAGCGCGCCGGTCAGTTCGGCCGGCGAACTGGAGAAGACCGCCTGGCCGTCGAGGGAGTAATTCACCGCGCGGCCGACCGGACTGACCCGCGCCTTCACGGTCAGCGGCGAGCCGGCGACGTAGCTGCCGGACACCACACGGAATTCGTACGGGGTCCCCTCGACCGAAAGGTCGCCCTGGGCATCGAACGGTCCGTGAATGGACCGGCCCGACCCCGACAGGGCAATGTCGTCGATACGCGTGGTGTCACCGGTCCGCCGGTCGGCGATCAGGAGGCGCCCGTCGACCACATCGATGTCGTCAAAGCGGACATTTGCCGGATCTACCCATTCGAGCGGCCCGTCGGCGAGGTTGAGTGTCGGGCCGCGTACGCTGCCGTCGGGTTCCACGGTCAGCCGGATCTCCGGACCGACGAAGGTCAGCGCGACCACGTCGACCTGCCGCTTCAGGAGCGGCGAGAGATCGATTTCCAGCTCCACGCGATCGGCAGTGAGGATCGGATTGTCCTGGGGACCCACCCGAACGGTGTCGAGCGCAATACGGGGAGCGGGAAGCAGACGCACGTCGGCCTCGCCCAGAACGCGGACCTCCTCCCCGAGCAGCTTTTCCGCCTGGGCCTCGATGAGATCACGATAGACGGTCCAATCGACCAGGAACGGTCCGACGAGCGCAGCGGTGAGCACCATTATCACCGCAACCCCGAGGCTGATGAAGAACGCGTTCAGCGCCCGCCTCCGTCTTGCTCTCCAGCCGCGCCGGACCGGGTGACATCACCGGTTTCCGGACAAGCGGCGCCTCATTCCATCCACTCGCCGTGGCCGCACGCCGAGCCTAGAGCCTTCTGCGCTCGGATGGAAACACCCGAGCGACTGGAAATGGCCCGAAATTCAAAGGGTTGGCCGACGTCGTTTCGGTTCAGCTCCCGACCACATCACGGATGATCTTGCCCGGGTTCATGATATCGAGCGGATCGATCGCCTGTTTGACCATGGCCATGAAATCGACGGCATCGCCGAGTTCCGCCCGCAGATACTTGGCCTTGCCGTGTCCGATGCCGTGCTCGCCGGTGCAGGTTCCGTCCATGGCGATCGCCCGGTCCACGAGGCGTCCCATGTACGCCTTGGCCTTCGCGACCTCCTCCGGGTCGTCCATGTTCACCAGCAGCGCGACGTGGAAGTTGCCGTCTCCCACATGGCCGACGATCGGGCCGAAAAGGCCGGTCTCGTCGAGATCCCGGCGGCTCTCGGTGATGCACTCGGCCAGTCGAGAGATCGGGACGCACACGTCGGTGGCCACCGCCTTGGAGCCGGGGCGAAGCGCCACGCAGGCCCAATAAGCGTCGTGCCGGGCCTGCCACAGCCGGGTCCGGTCTTCCGGCGCGCGGGCCCATTCGAACCCGCCGCCTCCGAACTCTGCGGCGATCTCGCCGAACATTTCCGCCTGCTCCCGGACCCCGTTCTCCGAGCCGTGGAACTCCAGGAGCAGCGTCGGGGCTTCGGCCATGTCGAGTTTCGAATAGGCGTTGCAGGCCTTGACCTGCTGCTCGTCCAGAAGCTCGATCCGGGCGACCGGGATGCCCGACTGGATGGTCGCGATGACGGCGTTGCAGGCGCCTTCCAGCGTCTCGAACGGACAGACGCCTGCGGTGATCGCTTCGGGAATGCCGTGCAGCCTGAGGGTCAGTTCCGTGATGATGCCGAGCGTGCCTTCCGCCCCGATCATGAGCCGGGTCAGGTCGTAACCGGCCGAGCTCTTCTTGGCGCGGGTGCCGGTGGTGATGATGCGTCCGTCCGGCATGACGGCCTTCAACGAGAGCACGACGTCCTTCATCGTGCCGTAGCGCACCGCGTTGGTGCCGGAGGCACGGGTCGAGGCCATGCCGCCGAGGCTCGCGTCGGCACCGGGATCGATCGGAAAGAAAAGGCCCTGATCGCGCAGATATTCGTTGAGCTGCTTGCGGGTCACCCCGGGCTCGATCACGCAGTCGAGATCCTCGGCATGCACGGCAACGATCCGGTTCATCCGCGACACGTCGATGGACACGCCGCCGTGCGGCGCGTTGACCTGACCTTCGAGAGAGGTTCCCGTTCCAAACGGGATGACGGGGACCCGGTGCTCGGCGCACAGGCGCACGATCTCCGACACCTCCTCGGCGGTCTCGGCGAACACGACCGCATCCGGCGGCAGCGTTTCGAGCCACGTGGTGGTGTTGCCGTGCTGCTCGCGGATCGACGCGCCTGTCTGGCAGCGCTCCGCGAAGCGGTCCTGAAGCCGGGCCACGACCCGGGCGAGCCCTTCCCCGTCGGGGCGGGCCATGCGGATGGTTTCCGCGCTCATGTCATTCGATCTCCCAAACGCGACGCATCGCGCGGCCGCCTGTCCGGTCGGGCCGGGCGCGATCCGGCTTCCGCCCGCACCTTGCGCTCCGGCCGGACGGTCAGTCCTATCACGTGCGTTTCGCACGGGCGAAGACATCTGCGCAATTGCAAGTCCCTTGGGATGAGCCGCACAATCGATGTTGACCGGCCGCACCCTTTCGCGACCCTAGCAAAAAGGCGATGATCTCCAAAGCGGAAGGCCTGTCCGCTGCACCATGCGACGTCCCTGGCACAAGGAAGGCTCAATGGCACTCATCGACGTTCCCGCCCCGCTCGTGGCGCCAGACGCCAGCGTCGAAGAAGCCTGGATCGACTACAACGGCCACATGAACGTCGCCTACTACATCGTGCTTTTCGACCGGGGCACCGATCACGCCTTCGATCATCTCGACATCGGCGGAGCCTACCGGGCCCGGGAAGGATGCTCCTTCTTCACGGTGGAAAGCCGGACCTCCTATGTCAGGGAACTGACTCTGGGCGACAGCGTGACGACGTCGATGCAGATCATCGATCACGACGACAAGCGTCTCCACACCTTCCAGGAGATGCACCACGCCACTGACGGCTTCCTCGCCGCAACGCTGGAAACGCTTTTCCTTCACATCGACATGGATGCCCGCAAGGCGGTGCCGTGGTCAGGCGACGTCGACGAGCGCATCCGCGCGGCCGTGTCCGCTCACCGGGCACTTCCCCGTCCCGAACGCCTGGGCCGTGCGATCGGCATCCCGAGATGACCGACCGGGCGGGCGGGAAAGCCTCCGGCCGCGGCTTGCCTCCACGCTGCAACCGAAGGCTAATGAACCATTCGAGATGAAAGCGATTCGGCGCTGAATCGCACGAGACCATGAACGATAAGAACCGCCCAGAGGACGCGTCGCGGGAGCCGGAGGAGCCGCCCGTCACCTTCCTGTGGAGCGGCATCAGGCCGAACCTCGTCACCTTCCTTGCCGGCCGTCAGCCGCTGATCTGGATTCTGGCTCTGGTGGTCGGCGCGGTGGTCGCCGTCGCTGCGATCATCTTCCGCCTCCTGATCGGGCTGGTGCAGTTCCCCTGGCTCGGCACCACCGGCGAGAACGTCGTCACTGCTGCAGCCACCGTGCCCTGGTATCTGATCGTCCTGGTTCCGGCCGGGGGCGGCCTGGTGGTGGGTATCCTGCTGCACACGATCCAGCCGCTACGCCGCACCTACTCGGTGGCGGACGTCATCGAGGCGAGCGAACGGGTCGGCCGAAGCCTGCCGTTCTGGCCGGGCATCTCGTCTGCGCTGCTAACGGCGTTCTCGCTCGGTGTCGGCGCCAGCGCCGGCCGCGAGGGTCCGGTCGTGCATCTGGGCGCGACGCTGGGCACCGACATTTCCCGCGCCTTCCGCCTTCCCGATGCCAGCAAGCGGATTCTGCTGGGGTGCGGCGTGGCGAGCGGGATCGCGGCGTCGTTCAACGCGCCGATCGCCGGCGTCCTGTTCGCCCACGAGGTCGTCCTCGGACACTACGCGCTGACGGCCTTCGTGCCGATCGTCATCGCCTCGGTTGTGGGCGCGCTCCTGTCCCGCATCTGGTTCGGAGACGTGGCGGCGTTCGTGATTCCCTCCCACCAGATCACCTCCTACTGGGAGCTGCCCGCGTTCGCGCTGCTCGGCGTCGCCTGTGCGGCCGTGGCCATCCTGTTTCACCTGGCGCTGCTCGGTTCGGAATGGATTGCCACCCACGCCCGTCTGCCGGTCTGGATCATGCCGGCGCTCGGCGGGCTGGCGGTCGGCGGCATCGGCGTCGCCTATCCGGAAATCCTGGGCGTCGGCTACGAGACGACCGACGCCGCGCTCAAGAACCAGCTGTCGATCAAGGCGATGCTGATCCTGCTGGTCGTGAAAGCGGCGGCCACGAGCATTTCGCTCGCCTCCCGCTTCGGCGGCGGGATCTTCTCGCCATCGCTCTATCTGGGTGCGATGGCCGGCGGCGCGTTCGGGCTGATCGCCGCCGAGGCGTTTCCCGAACTCGCCTCAAGCGAGGGGCTCTATTCGCTGCTCGGCATGGGCGGGGTGGCCGCGTCCATGCTCGGCGCGCCGATCTCGACCACGATGATCGTGTTCGAACTGACCGGCGGCTACGGCCTGTCGATCGCCCTGCTTCTCACGGTTGCGATCTCCAACGGGCTGTCGCTCGCCGTGCTCGGCCGGTCGTATTTCGAGACCCAGCTGATCATGCGCGGATCGCGCCCGATCGGCGGAAAGCGCCCCCCTCCGCCTCAGGAATAGTGGTTGCGCACCACCGCGCCGGCGATTTCGGGCGACTCGATCACCCCGACCACGTCTTCCGGACGCGGCACGCCGGCCTCGCCTTCGCGCAGGATGATCGCGAAGGAGCGGCTGCGCTTGTTCATCCGGGTGATGATGGAGTTGAGGATGTTGCTCTCCGGCGCCACCACGTAGTCGCCGGCCATCAGCGACCGCAGCGTCTGGCCTTGGTGGGCCGGCTGATAGGGCACCGAGCCGAACCGGACGTAGCCGGCGATGCGCTGATCCTCGGTCACGATGACATGGGTGCCCGGTTCGCCCGTGATGTGGGTCAGCGCCTCGCTGACGGAGGTGTCGGCCGGCAGGATCACGAAGCGCTGGCTCATCAGTTCCCGGGCCGGCTGGACCAGATACATGTTGGTGTGGCGCACCATCGGGATCGGCTTGCCGCGGCGGCGCAGCTTCACCGTGTAGATGTTGACCGCGATCAGATAGCGCCGGACGCCGACCGCGAGCGCGACGGCCAGCACCAGCGGCACGATGACGTTGTAGTCGCGGGTCATCTCGAAGATCATGACGATCGCGGTCATCGACGCGCCCGTGGCCCCGCCGACGAGCGCCCCCATGCCGACCACGGCGAACTCCTCGACGGAGAACACACCCGGCAGGATCTGCGCGCCGATCGCGCCCACCGCACCCCCGAGGGTCGCCCCGATGAAGAGAGACGGCGAGAACACGCCGCCGGACGCACCCGCACCCAGGCTGACACTGGTCGCGACGATCTTGGCGACGAGCAGCACCAGCAGGAAGAGCGCGGCACTCATGCCGCCGTCGAGGATGTCCTGGATCGTCGCGTAGCCGACGCCGGCGGTGTGATAGTGGCCGGTGACCGAGAACAGCAGATAGCTGAGCCCGCCGACCATCAGCATGCCGATGATGGAGCGGGTGTAGTCGTTGCCCGGAATCTTCGGGAAGAAGTCCTCGGTGGCCGCCAGGAAGCGGATGAACGCCCACGACGCCACGCCGCCCAGCACGCCGAGGATCGCGAACCCGAGCAGCGCCTCCGGTGCAAGCGCTGCGTGTTTGGGATCGGCGGCAATCGGGACCAGGAAGGCCGGATCGAGACCGAACACGATGCGGCCGATATAGGTCGCCGTCGCGGTCGCAACGACGACAGGCAGGAAGGTGCGGCTGGAAACTTCCGGCAGAAGCAGCTCGACCGCGAACAGGACGCCGCCGAGCGGCGTGTTGAAGGTCGCCGCAATGCCGGCGCCGGCACCGGCCGACAGCAGCGTGATCTTCTGCCAGCGCGGCAGGTTCAGCCAGCGCGCCATGGTGGAGCCGAACGAGGCCCCGATCTGGATGATCGGCCCCTCGCGACCGACGGAGGCGCCGGAACCGATGGAGATCGCCGAAGCGATCGACTTCACGATGGCCACGACTCCGCGAACGTTCCCGGAGTTGTGGTAGACGGCGTACATGACCTCCGGAACGCCGTGACCCTTGGCTTCCGGCGCAAAGGTCTTCACCAGCCACACCACGACGAGACCGCCGACCACCGGCGCCAGGATGACGAACGGGCCCCACAGGCTCGGCGGATCGTACTGGTTGGCGTCGTAGCTCCAGCCGAAGGTGCCGAGAAAAAGCAGATTGTGGGTCACCGAGATCATGACCCGGAATACAACCGCGCCGGCTGCCGCCACCAGACCGATCAGGAAGGCGATGAGGCACAGCGCCGGCATCGCAACCACCCGCTCTCGCGGCTCGACCTCCGGGTTCGAGGGGTCGGCGGGCGAAGGCGCGGATGCTGTATCGGTCATTGTCCCAGAGGGGTCGAGCGGTTGCAGGTCGGGGCGGGAATGGGCGACCGTGGTGCACCCGCCCCCATTCAGAGTCAAGCAAGGCACCGCGCGCCGATTTCGCCATGCGACTTTTTTCCAAGACGCCGAACGGCCGATGCTTCACAGTTCCCGCCATGGAACAGATGAGCCAGAGCGAGGCGCTTCGCCGCACGGAATTGACCGCCCGCGACCGGGTCGCCTTCTGGCGTGCACCGCGGTTCGACTCGCTCGAATGCCTGTCGGCAACCTTCCGCACCCACGAATACGCCCAGCACACCCATGAGACCTACGTGGTGGGCACAATCGTCACCGGATGCGAAACCTTCCGCGTCCGCGGGGAGCGGCATTATGCCGTCCCGGGAGAGCTCTGCTTCGTCAATCCGGACGAGGTCCACGACGGCAGCCCCGCAGAGGACGGCTACAGCTACCGGATGACCTATCCGTCCCAGGCGCTGATGATCGGCCTGGTGGAGGAACTGACCGACCGTCCCTGCACGGGCACCCCCTTCTTTCCGGCCCCGATCGTGCGCGATCCGCAGCTTGCGGAACGGTTCGTGGCCGCCCACCGGCGGCTCGGGGAGACCGGCGACAGCCTCGGCCAGGACGAAGCGCTCCTCGGCGTCTACAGCGAGGCGCTGGCGCGGTACGCGCGCGTGGTCGTGCGGCCGACCGGATCGGAGCCGTCCGCCGTCCGGATGGCGATCGACTATCTGGAGGCCCATTATCGCAGCGATGTCAGCCTGCCCGAACTCGCCGGCGTGGCCGGCCTCTCCCGGACGGGCCTGATCCGGGCCTTCCGGGACGCGACCGGCCTGACCCCGCATGCCTGGCTCACCGACCGGCGGGTGCGGGCGGCACGCGCCGCGCTAGCCGCCGGCGAGGCCCCCTCAGATGTGGCGCTCTCCTGCGGCTTCTACGATCAGAGCCATCTCAACCGCGCCTTCAAGGCCCGCGTCGGCGTCACGCCGGGAGCCTACCGGGTCCGGTGACGACGCCGGACCGTCGTCCGGCCTCCGGCAACTGTCCGACACGTGCACGCACGAAATCCCCCGCGAGCGAAAACCGACCATGCCGTCCCCGTCACGACCTGCAAACCGCTCCTCAGATCTGGCGAGCGGCGCCCTCGCGATCCTGCCGATCGCCGGTGCCGCCATCCCCTTCGGCGTCCTTTGGGGCGCACTGGCGGCTCAAAAGGGCCTGTCGCCCCTGGAAGCGCTGATGATGTCGGCGGTGGTGCTCGCGGGCGCGTCGCAGTTCGTCGCCATCGATTTGTGGGCGCATCCGATCCCGATCGCGACGGTGGTCGTCGCCACCTTCCTGGTGAACACCCGCCACATCCTGATGGGAACCTCGCTTCTGCCGAAGATGGATGCGTTCCCGAAGCGCTGGAAACCGGTCGCGTTGTTCTTTCTGGTGGACGAGGTCTGGGCGCTCGCGGAAAAGCGCGCCCGGGAGGGACCGCTGACCCCGGCCTACTATGCCGGGATGGCTGCCGTGATCTCGAGCGCCTGGCTCGCCTGGACCACGCTTGGCGCCCTTCTCGGCGCCGGAGTCGGCGATCCGACCCGCTACGGCTTCGATTTCGCTTTCACGGCCCTGTTCATCGGGCTTCTGATGAGCTTCCGCGCGACGCCGGGTTTCGTGACAGTGGTCGTCGCAGCGGCGGCCGGCTCGACGCTCGTTCATCTCGTCGCACCCGGTCCGCTCGCAATCGCCGCCGGCGCGGTCGCAGGCGTCGCCGCCGCCACGCTGCGGCCCATGAAGAGAGAGCAGCAGTTGTGAACGTCGATCCAGTCACCCTCGTGACCATCCTGCTGATGGGCATTGCCACCTACTCCACCCGGCTGGCGGGGCTTGTGCTGGTGCGCCGGGTGCCGGCCAGCGGCCGGCTCCGCAATGCTCTTGAAGCGGTCCCGGCCGCGGTACTGACCGCGCTTGTGGCCCCGGCCGTACTGGCAGGAGGGCTGGCGGAACTGATCGCTGGAGCCGTCGCCCTTCTCGCCGCGCTGCGCTTTCCGCTGCTCGCCGTTGTCGTCCTCGGCGCGGCCACGGCAGGCCTGCTGCGCGCCGCCGGGCTCTAGCACCAAACTGCATGCAGCAGCGCGATGAGGCCCCAACCAGAGTGGAAAGCGTGGGACCCGGAGGTTAGGCGCTGTAGACGAGAAGCCGGTTCAGCTTGCCCGCGCCATCGATCAGAACAAGCGTCCTGTAATCGGGGTTCTCCAGAATCGAGAGGATCGTCGGATGCATCTCTCTGGTCATCGGGAACCACACGTACCAACTGGGATCATCCGAGTCCCGGAAGAAGAACGTGGAGCCTTCCGAGCTGGGAAAATCGCAGATGGCGGTAATCTTGCCGACCCTCTGGGTAAGACCATCGATCTCAAGGGAGCTCAGCAATTCCTGTGGAATTTTCGACAACTCCGTCATTCGATCCCCCATCGATGAATGGCGCCATGGCGCCGCGCAGCCGCACCCTCAGCGGCACCTTATGAAGGTACTCCCCTAATGCGTGTATATCAATAGAAATACACTTATTGGTTTAGTTTAAGGTGCGATTCAGCTCTTCCGGGCAGCCTTTCGCATCCGCAAAACGGCGAAGTGAACCGCCTTTTCACCCCACGATCGGCCGGGTCGCCTCGATCAGCCACGCACGTTCCTGCGGATCCAGGCTGCCCGCCAGCGCGCCCTGGACCCTCAGGTGATAGCAGTCGAGCCAGGCGATCTCGGCCGGCGCCAGGAGACGGGGCAGGATCAGGCGCCGATCGATCGGTGCGAGCGTCAGAGTCTCGAACCCGAGCATCTCGCGCTCGCCTCCGGGAATCGGAGCGGCCGGCGTCACGAGCACCAGGTTCTCGATCCGGATGCCGTAGTGGTCGGGGCGATAGTAGCCCGGCTCGTTGGAAACGATCATGCCCGGCTTCAGCGCGGCATGGCCGAGCTTGGAAATGCGCTGCGGTCCCTCGTGCACGGAGAGATAGGCGCCCACGCCGTGACCCGTGCCGTGATCGAAATCGTGACCTGTGCGCCAGAGGGCGATCCGGGCCAGCGCGTCGAGCTGGGCGCCTGAGGTTCCATCCGGGAACCGGGCCATCGCGATCTGGATGTGGCCCTTGAGCACCTGGGTGAAGCGCACCTTCATCTCGTCGCTCGGCGCGCCGAAGGGCACCGTCCGGGTCACGTCGGTGGTGCCGTCGAGATACTGGCCGCCGGAATCGATCAGAAACAGCTCGCCCGTCTCGATCCGCCGGTCGGTCCGTTCCGTGACCCGGTAGTGGACGATGGCACCGTGTTCCCCGGCCCCGGAAATGGTGTCGAAGGAAATCTCCTTCAGCGCGCCGGTCTCGGACCGGAACGTCTCGAGCGCCTTCACGGCCTCGATCTCGGAAAATCCGGTTTCCTGCCGATCGAGCCAATGAAGGAACCGAACCAGCGCCACACCGTCGCGCTGGTGCGCAGCCCGGCTTCCGCCGATTTCCGCAACCGTCTTGACCGCCTTCTGCGGGACGACCGGATCCTGGTTTTCCAGTACTGTCCCGCCGGCCGCCTCGACCGAACGCACGTAAACCTCGGGGGTCTGGTCCGGGTCGACGAGGACCGTGGCGCCCGCGCTGCCGAGATCGGCCAGCCGTGTCTGAAGCGTCGAGGGATCGGCCACGTCCGCGATCGTCTCCAGCGCATCCCGGACTTCGTTCGTGAGCTTCCGTGAATCCACGAACAGCGCAGGACGGCCATCGGCAAAGACGAGCGCATTGGCGAGCGTCACCGGGGTGTGCGGAATGTCGGAGCCCCGGATGTTGAACAGCCAGGCCACGGAATCGGTAGCCGTAAGGACAGCGGCGGCAGCGCCCTTGTCCCGCAGCACGCCCTGCAGCGCGCGGATCTTGTCCGACGCGCTCCGTCCGGCCAGATGCTCGGGATAGAGCACCACTTCCGCCAGCGGCGGCTCGGGACGGTCGTCCCAGACGGCATCGAGGGGATTGGCGTCGAGCGCGATCAGCTCCGCATCGGCCTTGCGGCAGGCCGCCTCGAACCGCTGAACCTCCGACCGGGTGTGCAGTCTCGGATCGAAGCCGATTTTCATGCCGGAGGTCAGCCGCTCCTGGAGCCAGACCGACGGCTTCGTCTCGGCGATCGCAACGGGCGAGAACGCTTCGGTATCAACCTGCCGGCGCACCTGGGTGGTGTAGCGTCCGTCCACGAACACCGCCGCCTCGTCGGCCAGAACCACGGCAAGGCCGGCGGACCCGGTGAACCCGGTCAGCCAGGCCAGGCGCTCGGCCGACGGCGGAACGTATTCGCCCTGATACTCGTCGGCGCGGGGCACGATGAAGCCATCGACACCGATCCGGGCGAGTTCGGCCCTCAGGCGCCCCAGTCGCTGAGCGCCCGTACTCGGATCCGCGCCGTCGCCGAACGTCTGAAACATGTCTTTCTCCTTCGCAGCGGCGCCCGATCGGCCGGACAGCTGAGCAAATTCCAGAAACCGGCGCTATCTCCTGTCGCCCGGATGGGTCCACCCGGCGAAAACGGCTCCGACCCTGACAACTGAGCCTATATGGGCCATCCGGACCCGCGTTGTCAGCCGCCCCGACGACAATGCGATGCCTAAGCAGGCAGCCATCTGCCTACGGCACTGCATCAAAATTATGCTGCATTGCAAAATAGGCAGGGCTGGCATGCGGCCACGCGTGTTGCTCAGACCTCAGAGGTCCTTATGTTGCACTGCAAGAAACGGGAGCGACGCCCCGGAATCGTGTCACCAAGGGATAAGGATTTCACCATGGCCATGACGACGACGTCCGGCGATTTTCGACTGACGGGCAGCGAGCGCGAGCACTCGGCCCTGCACCGACTGATGAGCCGGATCATTACTGCGCGCCAGCGCCAGGCTGAGCGCGCGATCAACGCCTACCTGCTGAGCCTCGACGACAAGTCGCTCGAGCAGCTGGGCTACGAGCGCAAGAGCCTCGAGAAGAACGCCTCGGGCAGCTATCCGTTTCTCTGACCGGAGCGCTTGAGCAGCTATCCCGAACCGAACGTTCGGACGAATTCAAGAAACGGGTCCTTTCCTCCTCCCAAAGGACCCCGACTACGGGCGGTTGGTCGCAAGGCCAGCCGCCCGTTTCATTTTCAGCGGGCCCTCATCACCAGCGTGGCCCAGGCGCCGATGCGGTAGGCCCTGACCATCGCGAACCGGTGCGCGCCGTAGACCGACCGGATCCGCCATTCATCCGCCAGGCGCAGCCCCGACAGGACGATGCGCCCGTCCGGTGCGATGGAGCGGCGGACATCCGGAGCGAGTGCGGCCAGCGGCCGGGCCAGGATGTTCGCCACGATCAGACCGGGCTGCGCGTCCCGAAGCAGCTTATGGGCGAAACCGGCCGCGGCGACCGTCTCCACCCGGCCGCCCACACCGAAGGCGCGCAGGTTCGCCTGCGCCACGTCGACGGCGATCGGATCGATGTCGCTGGCGACGACGCGCGCCACCCCGAGCCGGACCATCGCGGCGGCCAGAACGCCCGTTCCAGTGCCGAGATCGATCGCTTCCGCCGGCAGCAGGCCCTGTTTCGCCAGCGCCTCGATCGCCAGCAGGCAGCCGACCGTGGTCTCGTGGTGTCCGGTCCCGAAGGCCTGTCCCGCATCGATCTCCAGCCGCCAGCGCGACGGCGGTACCTTTGCCCGGTCATGGCTCCCGAAAATCGTGAAGCGCCCGGCGCGGACCGGTACGAGGCCCGCCAGGCTCATCGCCACCCAGTCCTCGTCCCCGAGCCATTCAGCGTTGAGTTTCTTGGCCAGATCGGGATCGTCCAGTCCGGCCCGGATCTCCCGAAGCACCTCGTCGGCATCGTCCACGTCGTAGAGAAGCGCCTCGACGGTCCAGGGCCCCTCGTCCACCACCTCGAATCGCGAGAGCGCAGCGGCGCGATCGCCGAGCGCGGTCTCCAGCCGGGCTTCGGCTGCGGCCGCCTGGTCGGCGGCCACGGTACAGGCGAGCTTCAGGACCCGCGCCGGCTCCGTCCCGTCACGCGTCATCGCTGCGCCCATCGCTGGCCTTCGCCTCGGCGTCGGCGGGCGCGTCGGATTTGCGGGACCGCGCCTGCTGCTTTCGGCGTCGCAGATTGGCGCGCAGTTCCGCTGCGAGGCGTTCGGCCCGCTCGTCGTCGCGCGAGCGCGGCGCACCGGGTGATCTCTCATTTTTCGTCAAAAGGTCCGTCTCCGTCGACAGCGCGGCCCGACCCGCTCAAAGAACGCCACGGGGCCGGGATTGCGCGAGGCTGTGCGCAGACCTCCGAAGGACGGTCAACGAGCCTTGCGCAGGTCAAAAGCCTGTGGCACAACGCGGCTCGCTCGGGATGGCGCGGCAACGCCGGTTCGTCAAGTCGGGCGTTCCCGCCGATCCATCGTTCACCTGGCCGGCCGATCCTGGGATCGGCACTACGGCGATCCGAACCGGTGGCGGGCGGGCCTGCGCTTCACGGCAGCGCGGCCTTCCGGTGGCCCTTCTTATGAAGGAGCCGGAGATCGCGGACAGTGGACGGGGTGGTTTTTCCCGAAGCCGCCTTGATCCGGAGCGAGGCTCCTTGTAACTGAACGGGACCGGCTGCTGCCGTAGCTCAGGGGTAGAGCACTCCCTTGGTAAGGGAGAGGTCGAGAGTTCAAATCTCTCCGGCAGCACCATTTTGAAGGCGTCTGGCGCCTCAGCCCTGCCCGATATTCTTCCGCGAACCTGAGAGTTGTCAGATCCCGCCATCGCGCTTGGGCAGCGGGTTCATGTCCATCTTGAGCACCTCGTCGAACCCCTCCTCGAAAAGCACCGCCCGACAGGCATCCAGCACGTCCGGATCGTAGCGCTCGCCTCGGCCCTTCTCGAGCTCAGCGAGCGCCTCCTCGAGGCTGGCGGGATCGCGATAGGGGCGTCGTGAAGTCATGGCTTCGATGGCGTCGGCCACGGCGACGATGCGGCCCGGAAGGCCCACGTCATCTCCCTTGAGCCCGGACGGGTAGCCGCTTCCGTCGAGCCGCTCGTGATGCTGCAGGACCGACAGCACGATGTCGTCGCTCAAGCCGACACCCTGGATGATCTCGTATCCGGCGCGCGCATGGGTCTGGACCAGCGCATATTCTTCTTTTGTCAGCTTGCCGGGCTTGGTCAGGATATCGATCGGGACGGCTATCTTGCCGATGTCGTGGATGAGCGCGCCGAGACGCATGTCGCCGATCCGCTCGGCGGGGAGATCCAGCCGGCGCGCGATCGCCTCGACGAGGTCCGCCACGCGGCGCTGGTGGCCGGCAGTGAACGGATCGCGTTTCTCGATGGTGCGCGCCAACGCGTCGATCGTCTTTTCGAACAGCTCGCGCTCGCGCTGGGCGGAGCGCTCCAGAAGGGCGATCCGACCGGCCTCCGCCTCCTGAACCTCCGCTTCACGATCCATCGCCCGGATCGCATACCAGAGATCCTCACCCACGTTGGCGAGGATTTCGTGGTCGGTCTCGCTCAGTTCCTCGGTCGTCCGGCTAAAGACCGAGAGGGTCCCCCAAGTCGGCTCGCCACCCCCGATCGGAATCACGATTTCGGAGCCGAGTTCGTTCTCATTGATGGCTTTGCTCCAGGCTGCCACGCGTGGATCCTCCGCCAGGGTCCTGGAGACCTGGACCTGACCGGACCGGATCGCCTCGCCGACCAGCCCGTGTCCTTCCGGAACGTCCTGTGACCATGAGACGGAGACTTGGCCTGGCAGGTCTTTATAGGGACCTGCGCTGGCAGCGACAGTGACGGTCTTATTCTCGTCGCGATCTGCCGCGCCGATCCAGACCAGAGGGAAACCACCCGTTTCAGCGAGATCACGGCATACCGCATCGAACATGGAGCGCTTGTCCCGGGAAAAGACGATGGCGCGCGTCGCCCGCAGGAGCGCGCGCAGGGCGCGATTGGCGTTCTCGACCTGCTCCCGCAGGATCTCCCGATCCGAGACCTCCGTATGGACACCAACGATCTCGTCGGGTGCTCCGTTCTTGTCGAGCAGCAGCCTTCCCCTGGACATCACCCACATCAGCCGGCCGCTCTCGTGACGCACCCGATAGACCAGTTCGATCTGCTCCGACCGACGATCCAGATGGGACTGAAGGGTCGTCTCGACCCAATCCCTGTCCTCCGGATCGATTCTGTTGAGCCAGTCTTCCCGCGAGAAGGGACGGTCCGGCTCTCCGATCAACGATCCGAATCCGGGGAGCGCCTCAGCACGGTCCTTGCGAATATCGAAGCGAAACGCCGTGCTGCCCGAGGATTCCAGGGAGATGGACAGCAGGTCCCGGGCATTTTGCAGTTCGATGCCCGCAGCACCCAGCCGGCTGAAGTGGCGGTGCGCGAGACCGAAGAGGATCGCCGTGCAGCCAAGCACGAAGACGATGCCCTTGACGGACTGAGCATAGGCGACCCCGGCCGAGGTCGTGACGAACTGAGCGACGAGCAAATCGGTCATGATCACCCAAGCGCCTGCGGCCACCAGAAAGATGGCAGCGCCCTGGATGGCCTTCCGAAGAGGCGGTTCAACGCGCATGGGCAACTCCCAACCAGCGGAGTATCAGATAAGGCTGCAGATCTGATCGCCCGCAACCCTTGGCTGCTCCAAACCTAGAGTTCGAACCCGAAGTTCCCGTCAGGTCAACCGGTAGAAGCGCGGGCGCGCTGTTGGCGCAACGGACGACAAGCCGCGGCGCCATGACCCGCGCATCCCGATCGCCCATCGATGCCCAAGCCAAGACTGCCTCGACGATGGGAACGGCGATGCGCTCCAAATTCGTTCGGAGATCCCCCGCCGTTGGCAGCCACACCGGTGCCGGGAGCGCGAACCGTGCATCCACGCTGCAAAAGACGGTTCAGACCCGCCGCGGCCGGTATCGGATCAACTCGTCAGGCGACGAAGCAGGCGCTTGAGCGTCGCAACATCGACCGCATCGACCTCGGTCAGCCCCTCGATCTCGAAGCGTTCGGCGTGCTCGATCAAGGTCTTGAAGCGTGACGCCCCGGCTTCAGTCAGCCGCAGACCTCCGTCGCCTCCGGGCGCCACCAGTCCCTGGCCGGCGAGACGGTCGATCGCCTCATCGGTGGTCTGGGAGCCGAGATAGCTGCCGCGGCTGATCTGCTCGCGGTCGGCGCCGGAGCGCAGCGAGAGATAGGCAAGCACCCGCATCTCGGGCCCGGTGATGCCCTCCCGGTCCAGATGGGTGGAGAAGGCCTCGAAGAGAGTGGAATAGGCACGATGCAGCAGGGGAATCAGGAAGTCGTCGTAGGGATGACGCTCCCCCGGCGGGGTGGCGGCAGTGGCCTGCTCGTCCACCAGCGGATGCTCCGCGGTGACCCCGTAGCGGCCGCGGGCGAAAACCAGCCCTTCCCTGTCATAGCGGGCGAAGCGCTCAACACGGCCGATCATGATGAGGTGGTCGCCCCCATCGTGCTCGACATGGCGGGCACACTCGAACACGGCCGCCGTGCCGGGAAGAACGGGCGCGCCGCCGAGGCCCGAGGACCATTCGATGTCCTCGAACTTGTCCGCGCCCGGCCGGGCGAACCGATTCGACTGATCGAGCTGCTCCTTGGACAGTACATTCACCGCGAAATGGGTCGCGCGCATGAACACGGGAAGGCTCTTCGCTTCCCGGACGATCGACCAGAGGATCAACGGCGGATCGAGCGACACCGAGGAAAAGGAGTTGGCCGTCATACCGACCACGGTACCGTCCTGCGGGTCCATGGCGGTGATCACGGTCACACCGGTCGCGAACTGCCCCAGCGTTCGCCGCAGGGCACGCGGATCCGTGTCGTCCACGGATCCCGCCTCGGCAGGCTCTTCGAAAGTTGGCGATTTATTCACGCGGCCCGATATCCCAGCTCGGTGAGCAGAACGCACCAGACCCTCCCGCGGGAGCGCCTGAACGACGTCGAACAGCTGGGAACCTACGACACAGCAGCGCATGTCGCATAGAGCGAAAGTCGGCTCCGGCCATCGCAGTGCGACGATTGGCGCTGGCAGTTTCCCTGATACCCCATTGCGGCATTATCGATAATCGCGGATCAGTTGTTATCGATTCTGAATTGCGTCGAAACTTGAGGTAGCAATGGGCGGAACACGGGAAGCCGCGGCTTTTCTCCCCGCCGAAACGCTTGCAGGACCGGATCCATGATTTCGGAATCAAGTGTCCCCTGCATAGGATTGCTGTCGCGGGATGGGAGATATGCGCCAATATCGCCTTGCGTTGTCGCATATATTGGGCAAAAAACGAATGACATGCGTGGATGCAATGTGGTCGGGGAGACAACCAAGGACTTTACCGATGCTCGCCCAGCAATCGGAGGACAGACCCGCGTTTGCGGGCTTCGCCCGACGATGGGGAGCAAACCCAAGACAGAGTGTCCGATATCGATAATCTATAATTGTTTTAAATTTGGAGTATCGGACGAGCCCTCGCCTTTCAAGCTCAGGAGCTTGCACCCGAGACCGACGTCCCAAGCGCGCCCGCGCGCCAATCCCGTCACAAGGTCCCCACACATACGCCGCTTGGCACCGACATCTTCGTCGCGCGAGAGCGTGACGGCCTCGACCTCTCCGATCTCGCGGCTTGCCGGAAGCCCAACGCGACGCGCCACGAACAGGAAAGAAACCAATGCAAAATCAGCGTTCCGCCAATTCCGTCGACTACCACGTTGGAACACGGCTTCGCTTGCGACGCCTTGAGCTCGGCATGAGCCAGGAGCGTCTTGCCGAGAAGCTCGGCATTACATTCCAGCAGATTCAGAAGTACGAGCGCGGCACCAACCGGATCGGGGCGAGCCGGCTGCACGATATCGCGATCGCGCTTCAGGTGCCGATCTCGTATTTCTTCGAAGGCGCAGAGGGCGTCGAAGCTCAGGCTCTGTCCGGCGTCGATTCGCCGCTCTCCGCGGCCCTGAACGACTCCTCAACGGTGCGACTGCTGCGCGCCTTCTCGCTGATCGAAGACCAGAGCGTCCGCCAGAAGGCCGTCACCGTGATCGAGGCCATCGCCTCCGCCGCGGGAACCGACGCGCATCAGGACCTGGCCCAGAAAGCCTCCTGAAGACACCGGCGTCAGGCGGACCGGCACGGCCCTACCGCCTGATCCGACGGCAGCGGTCTGCCAAGCGCCGGCACATGCCGGCATCCGGACGCAGCAATCCGGTCGAAAAGCCTTTCCCGCCTGCGATGCAGGGGAAAGGCTTTTTTCATGTCGGGATCGGCTCAAGCTGTTGAATCTGAGCCTATTTCTCGTCGCCCAGATGTTCCCCTGTGTGCGGGAAACGCTCTAAGCCCCTCGTCCGGCCAGGCTGGTCCGCAGGTCTTGCATCCAGCCCAGCCCGGCCTCGGTCCGGCCCAGCGGCCGGTACTCTGCCGACATCGCGCCGACATATCCGACCTGCCGCAACACCCGAAAGGCGGTCGCGAAATCGATCGTGCCGGTGCCCGGCTCGTTCCGCCCGGGCGTGTCGGCGAACTGGACATGGCCGATGAGATCGCCGGCGCGGTAGATGGCCGCGATGAGATCCGGCTCCGTACGCGCAACATGATAGAGGTCGAACTGAAGCCGGACCGCCGGATGGTCGATCTCGGCGATCAGCGCGAGCGCCTTGTCCAGGCTGTCGACGAAGAAACCGGGCACGTCGGTGGGATTGACCATCTCGACCATCACCTGGCGCCCGTCGGCGGCGAGCGCGTCGGCGAGCGCGCGTACGTTCTCGACCAGGACGCGCCGGGTGACGTCTTCCGGCTGGTTCGCCGGGGGCGGGCCGGCGAGCACATTGACCTTCCGGCAGCCCGTGACTTCGGCGTAGCGACGCGCCACCTCGATGCCCTCACGGAAACCGACGACCCGGCCGGCATCCGTCGACAGCCCGACATCGCCGTTGGCCGGGTCGCCCGCAGGCGCGTTGATCAGATGGATCGGGCACTCCCCGGCCAGGTGCCGGAGCAGCACCGGGTCCAGATCGTAAGGAAACTGGATCTCCACGCCGTCGAAACCGGCGGCGATGGCAGCCGGCAGGCGTTCCAGCATCGGCCGTTCCGTGAACAGCAGCGAGACGTTCGCTATCAGATCCAACCTGGTCCCCCACCCTTGAACGCCGACGGCATGCCGCCGGTTGCCTCCGCACTGCCGACCGGCAGGGCAAGCGTTCTTGACCCGCTTCCCCCGAACGGGCAAGAGCCACGTTCCCTCGTCGTCCACATGGATCCCGCTGCAATGTCCGTGACGTTTCATCTGCGCCCGGCGCTGGACGGCGACGGCCCCGCTCTCGGCGGCATCATCGCCACCATCTTCGCCGACTATCCGGGCTGCTACTTCGTCGAGGAGGAGTTGCCTGAACTCGCAGCACCAGCGAGCCACTTTGCCGGTCTGGGCGGGTCGCTCTGGGTGGTGGAGGCGGGCGGACAGGTGGTGGGGTCATTGGCCGTCGCCCCGACCCGGGATCCGCAGGTGCACGAGCTGTTCAAGGTCTATCTGGCCCGCTCGGCCCGAGGCCGGGGGCTGGCGCGCCAGCTCCTCGCCCGAGCAGAGGCAACTGCCCGGGAGCGCGGTGCCAGACGCCTCCGGCTTTGGACCGACACCCGCTTCGTCGAAGCCCACCGCTTCTACGAACGCAACGGGTTTGAACGCCTGCCGGTCCGGCGCGCGTTGGCGGATGCCTCCGACACCTGGGAATTCGCCTATACCCGGCCGATTGTCACTTCCGACCCCGACGAGGAACAATGAGGACGGAGACGGGCCTTGCACCGATCGCACTCGTGGTTCTGGCGGTTGCCCTGCTGTCCGCCATGGACGCCGGCATGAAAGTGCAGACCCAGTACCTGCCTCTGATGCAGGCGGTCTGGCTGCGCTACGCCACAGCTTCGCTCATCCTGATCCCGGTTTTTCTCGCCCGTCCCCAGCGCCTGACCCTGCGCACGTTGCGTGCGAACGCGGTGCGCGGCGCGATCGTCGCAGCCACCGCGCTGAGCTTCTTCTATGCGATCTCGGTGCTGCCGCTGGCTCTCGTCGTCGCGATTGCGTTCGTGGCGCCGTTCTTCATCGCCCTTCTCGGCGCCCTCCTGCTCGGCGAACCGATCGAGCCCCGGGTTGCGATCGGGATCGGGGTCGGCTTCCTCGGCATCCTGGTCATTCTCGGCGGCGAACTCCGTATCGGATTGACCGCCGAGCAGATGCTGGGCTTTCTGGCCGCCGTTGCGGGTGCCTTCGGCTACGCGCTGGTCGCCGTCATGATCCGTCAGCAGTCGTCCAGCGATCGGGCGACCACCATGGTGCTTCTGCAGACCGTGACCGCCGGTCTGATCCTGACGGCGCCGGCGGCCGTTGTCTGGGCGCCGCTGGACGGCGCGACACTGGCGCTCGGCGTCGGGATCGGCTTCCTCGGCGCGTTCGGTCAGCTCGCCATCGCCGCCGGCTTCGCGCGCGCGCCCGCCGCGAAGCTGGGGGTGATCGAGTACACCAGCTTCATCTGGGCGACGCTGTTCGGGCTGATCCTTTTCGCCGAGGTCCCCAAACTGGAGACCGTCGCGGGCGCCGCCATCATCGTGGCCGCCTGCCTCACGGCGCTGCGTCCGGCCAAGGTGCCCCTCACCGGGCGCGCGACCGCGCGGGCGCCCCGCCCGGGCGAACCGGGCGGGAGCGGATAGGCATCACGCGGCGAGCTTGGCCGCGATCTCGGCAACGTGGCGGCCCTGATAGCGGGCGCCTTCCAGCTCGACCTCGCTCGGCTGACGCGACCCGTCGGCGTCGGCGATGGTGCTGGCTCCGTACGGACTGTTTCCCTTGATCTCCTCAAGACCCATCTGCCCTTTGAAAGAGTACGGAAGCCCGACGATGACCAGGCCGAGATGCAGAAGCAGGGTCTGGGTGGAAATGATCGTGGTCTCCTGGCCGCCGTGCTGGGTCGCGGTGGACGTGAACACGGAGCCGACTTTGCCGACGAGCTTGTCGCCAAACCAGAGCCCACCGGCCTGATCAAGGAAGTTCTTCATCTGGGCCGCCATGATTCCGAAGCGGGTGGGCGTACCGATGATGATCGCATCATAGTCAGGAAGTTCGTCGACAGTCGCGATCGGGCCTTCCTGATCCATCTTGTATCCGGAGTTGCGCGCGACCTCGTCAGGCACCAATTCAGGCACACGCTTGATGTCCACGTCGGCGCCAGCCGAACGGGCTCCATCTGCGACGGCCTTGGCCATGGTCTCGACATGACCGTAACTGGAATAGTAAAGGACCAGCACTTTCGCCATTTTTCGCTCTCCAGGTTGGGGATCAAGCTTCTGCTCAAACCGTTGCGATAACGGATAAATGGCCGTGCCGTTTCGCGAAGGCGAGCACTCGCTGGTGAACACACCGTTGCGGATTCCTCAACTTCCCTCCGCATTTTGACGCCATCCCTCCCTATCGGCGACTTGACACCCATTGCGGCCCCGCCTACCTCAGGCACGGCAGCTGGCACTCACCTGACGAGAGTGCTAGCGACCGTCGGCGACCGCGAATTGAAGCTCAGCTGCACCTCGCGGTTCGACGGTTCGCCCCGATCCTCCCGAACGGACGTTCGGCCGTTCACTGAGCTCAAGAGGGAAGCAAGCGATGAATTTCCGTCCGCTTCACGACCGCGTGGTCGTTCGCCGTATCGAATCCGACACCAAAACCGCCGGCGGGATCATCATTCCCGACACCGCCCAGGAAAAGCCCCAGCAGGGCGAAGTCGTCGCCGTGGGCCCGGGTGGCCGTGACTCCAAGGGCGAGATCATCGCCCCGGACGTGAAGTCCGGCGACAAGGTGCTGTTCGGCAAGTGGTCGGGCACCGAGGTCAAGATCGACGGCGAGGATCTCCTCATCATGAAGGAGTCCGACATCATGGGCGTTCTGGCCTGATCCGGCGTACCGAGACACGCCAAATCTGACCGAATAAACCGAAAGGACACACGACCATGGCAGCGAAAGAAGTGAAATTCGCGCTCGACGCGCGCGACAAGATGCTGAAGGGCGTCGACACGCTGGCGAACGCGGTGAAGGTGACGCTCGGTCCGAAGGGCCGCAACGTCGTCATCGAGAAGTCGTTCGGCGCGCCGCGTATCACCAAGGACGGCGTTTCGGTCGCCAAGGAAATCGAGCTTGAGGACAAGTTCGAGAACATGGGCGCCCAGATGGTCCGCGAGGTCGCCTCGAAGACCAACGATCTGGCCGGCGACGGCACCACCACCGCCACCGTGCTCGCCCAGTCGATCGTCCGCGAGGGCGCCAAGGCGGTTGCCGCCGGCATGAACCCGATGGACCTGAAGCGCGGCGTCGATCTGGCCGTTGCCGAGGCCGTCAAGGATCTGGAAGCCCGCTCGCGCTCCATCGACACCTCCAACGAGGTTGCCCAGGTCGGCACGATTTCCGCCAACGGCGAGAAGGAAATCGGCGAGATGATCGCCTCGGCCATGCAGAAGGTCGGCAACGAGGGCGTGATCACCGTCGAGGAAGCCAAGTCGCTCGAGACCGAGCTCGAGGTCGTCGAGGGCATGCAGTTCGACCGCGGCTACATCTCCCCGTACTTCGTGACGAATTCGGAGAAGATGATTGCCGATCTCGACGATCCGTACATCCTGATCTTCGAGAAGAAGCTGTCCAACCTGCAGGCCATGCTGCCGGTGCTGGAAGCCGTCGTGCAGTCTTCGCGCCCGCTGCTGATCATCGCCGAGGACGTCGAGGGCGAGGCGCTTGCCACGCTCGTCGTCAACAAGCTCCGTGGCGGCCTCAAGGTCGCGGCCGTGAAGGCCCCGGGCTTCGGCGACCGCCGCAAGGCCATGCTGCAGGACATCGCGATCCTGACCGGTGGTACGGTCGTGTCGGAAGACGTGGGCATCAAGCTCGAAAACGTCAGCATCGACATGCTTGGCCGCGCCAAGAAGGTGTCGATCACGAAGGACGAGACCACCATCGTCGATGGCGTTGGCGAGAAGTCCGACATCGAGGCCCGGGTCAACCAGATCAAGGCCCAGATCGAGGACACCACCTCCGACTACGACCGTGAGAAGCTCCAGGAGCGTCTGGCCAAGCTCGCCGGCGGCGTCGCGGTGATCCGCGTCGGCGGTGCGACCGAGGTCGAGGTGAAGGAGAAGAAGGACCGCGTCGACGACGCCCTCAACGCGACCCGCGCGGCCGTGGAAGAAGGCATCGTCCCGGGTGGCGGCGTCGCACTGCTGCGCTGCAAGGCGGCCGTTGCCAAGATGAAGTCCGACAACGAGGACGTTCAGGCCGGCATCTCCATCGTGGTGCGGGCGCTCGAGGCTCCGATCCGGCAGATCGCCGAGAACGCGGGTGCCGAGGGCTCCATCGTGGTCGGCAAGATCCTCGAGGACAGCAACCCGGACATGGGCTTCGACGCCCAGAACGAAGAGTTCGTCAACATGATCGAGAAGGGCATCATCGACCCGACCAAGGTCGTGCGTGCCGCTCTTCAGGACGCCGCTTCGATCGCCTCCCTGCTCATCACCACCGAGGCCATGGTCGCCGAGCTCCCGAAGAAGGATTCGGGTCCGGCCATGCCCGCGGGCGGCGACATGGGCGGCATGGGCGGCATGGGCTTCTAAGCCCGAAAGCTCCCAAGCGCGGACTGAGCGCGGCCGGTCTCAGGATCGGCCGCCCAGGCCAAGCACCTTCAAGGGCCGGCGGCAGCGCCGGCCCTTTTTTCGTTGCAGTTGGAGGCTGCGACGCAGTCTCCAACGAGCACCCAGACCAATCCTGGTTTAGAGTTGGGTTGGACGCGAGACCGGCATCTTTCTATAGGCTCGCGCGTTGACCCGGACCAACCCACCTGAGACGAGTGCCGATGGACATGATCGACAGCGTGAGCGCCGACGCGAAATCGGCCATCGAACCCATCCTGGCCTGGCTCGCCCTGCAGGGCATGTCGGTCATCTACGCCCTGCTCATCCTGCTGATCGGCTGGCGTGTCGCCCACTGGATCCGCCGGATGGTGGAACGCGCCCTCGCCCGCTCCAAGCGGATCGACGCGACCGTTCACGCCTTCCTGGCGAGCCTAGCCTACTATTTCGTGCTGGCCGTGGTCATCATCGCGGTGCTGCAGCTCTTCGGCTTCCAGACGACGAGCCTGATCGCCGTGATGGGCGCGGCCTCGCTGGCGATCGGGCTGGCGCTGCAGGGCACCCTCTCCAACCTCGCCGCCGGCGTCATGATCCTCGCCTTCCGTCCCTTCAAGCAGGGCGACTACATCACCGTCGCCGGCCAGTCAGGGACGGTGAAGGCGATCACGCTGTTCACCACGGAACTGGCGACGCCCGACAACGTCCAGATCATCGTGCCCAACGGCAGCGCCTGGGGCACCACGGTCACCAACTATTCGGTCTACACGACAAGGCGCCTCGACCTGTCGGTGGGGATCTCCTACGAGGATTCCATCGATCAGGGCCTTGCAACCCTTCGGGCGATGGCGGACAGCGATCCGCGCGTGGCGCGCGATCCGGAGCCGTTCGTGTACGTGGCCGAGCTCGGCGACAGCCAGGTCACGCTGACGCTCAGGGTCTGGTGTGCCTCCGCCGATCTGTGGGCGCTGAAGACGGACTTCACCAAGCGCGTCAAGGAAGAGATCGAAGGCGCTGGCCTGTCGATCCCCTACCCGCACACCACGCTGGTATCTCCCGCCGGCGCGTCCGGCGCCGCTCCCGCGAAGTCCTCCGGCGGCCCGGCGGGGGCGTCGCCGGCGTGAGCCGGGCGGTGGAGATCACCGTCATCGGCTCCGGCCTCGGCGGGCTGATGGCGGCAGCGCTGCTCGCCAAGCGCGGATTCTCGGTCGCCGTGTTCGAGCGCTCCGATCATTTCGGCGGGGCCGCGTCGACCTACCGCCGTGCCGGCCTCACCATCGAAGCCTCCTTGCACGAGACCGAGGACCCGCGGGTTCCGGGCGACCCGAACCGGCGCCATCTGGCCGAACTCGGCGTCCTCGACGACCTGCCGCTGGTCGACGTGCCGGCACTGTACGAGGTGCGCGGCGGTCCGGTGGGCGATCCGTTCACCCTGCCCCACAGCTTCGAGGCTGCGCGCGAAGCGATTGCCAGCCGTTTTCCGGCAGCAGCCAGGGGCGCCGACAAGGTACTCGGCGAGATGGCCGGCATTGCCCGGGCCATGGAAACGGCGGGCTCTGGAGCCGGCACGGCCGGCCGCATCGCCAGCCTGCCGCGCATGACCCGCGACCTCTGGCCCATCGTCAAAGGGTGGAACGCCACCCTCTCCGACGTCTTCGGCCGGACCCTCGACGGCAACGAGGACGCCAAGTTCGCGCTGGGGGCGAACCTGCCCTACTACGACGACAATCCGGCCCAGCTCTGGTGGCCGTTCTTCGCCGTGGCCCAGTCCGGCTATCTCGCCCACGGCGGCAAGTACATCAGCGGCGGCTCCCAGACGCTGACGGACCGGCTGGTGGACGCGATCCGCGCGAACGGAGGTACGGTCCACGCCGGCCGGCCCGTGACGGAGATCCGGATCGGCGACGACGGCCGCGCGAGAGGGATCGTCCACACCGCAGCCGACGGCTCCGATTCGACCGAAGCACCCGCCGCCGTCGTGCTGGCCAACGCCGCCCCGACCGTGGTCGCGGGCATGCTGCCGGCCGAAGCCCGGTCGCGCTTTATCGACGGCTACCGGGGCCGCGCCTTGTCGATTTCGCTGTTCTCCGCTCATTTCGGGCTGTCGCGTCGGCCGGCCGAGCTCGGCGTCTCGTCGTATTCCACGGTCCTCTTGCCGGACTGGATCCGGCGGTTCGACAACATGGCCGACTGCGCCGGCCTGCTCGGAGCCGAACCGGCGGAGGCGCTTCCCGCCCTCGTCATGGTGGACTATTCCGCGATCGAGGCGGGGCATTCGTCGGAGCCGCCTCACCTGGTGTCTGTGGTCGGCGTCGACCGTCTGTCCAACTGGGACGGACTGGAGCCATCGGCCTACGACGCCCGCCGGGATGCCTGGATCGAGGCGATCGAGACGGCGATCGACAGCCGGTTTCCGGGTTTTGCCGCAGCGATCACGTCCCGGCAGATGGCGACCGCGTCCACCCTCTCCCGCGCGCTCAACGCACCGGGCGGCGCGCTTTACGGCTTTGCACCTGTGCCGCCCGAAACACCGATCTGGAAGGGCTATCCGCGGTCGCCGGACACGCCCGTGCCCGGGCTGCTGCTGGCCTCCGCCTATGCCGGATCCGGCGGTTTCACCGGCGCGCTCGCCGCCGGCGGGTCGGCCGCCGAACGGGTCACGCGCAATCCGACCGGCTCACGCTGAGGACGGCACCGTACCGTCGCTCTCCGTCGCCTTCAGCCAGGCCCAGGCGGCCGGCATCTCCTCCTCGTCGAAGGCCTTCACCCGCCCGGGCATGACGACGCCCGCGGCATCGGCGATCAACCGGTCGGCCAGGCTGTGGGCGACGATGGCGAGCCGCTCCACCTTGCCGATCAGGACCGCGTCGCTCTTGATCTCCTCCCAGAAGGCGGCGACCGAATCCCAGCCCTCGAAGCCGGCCATCTCGATCAGGACCCGGATCCTGCCGGACGGATCGCTCTCCGCCCGGCGAAGCAGCTCCGGAACCCAGGTCTGATAATCCGCAACCGTGAGTGGGCCATCGGCCTGGAGGCCGATCACGTTGCCCGCGCTTCCCGACAGTTCGTGAAGCATGTCTGCAAGTCCCGTATCGGCGATGACGTTAGGCCGCCGCGGCGTTGGCGGCCTGGGCCATGCGTTCGTCGCGCCGTCGACGGACCTCCTGCCGCTTCATGGAGATCGACGCCGTGAGCACACCCATCGTGACGATAACGATCAGGATCGTACAGACCGCGTTTATTTCTGGCGAGACGCCCAGGCGCACCGCCGAATAGATCTTGATCGGCAGCGTGGTCGCGCCGGGGCCCGTGGTAAACGAGGCGATCACCAGATCGTCGAGGGACAGGGTGAAGGCCAGCATCCAGCCGGCGGCCACCGCCGGGGCGATGATGGGCAGCGTCACCGCCATGAACGCCTTCACCGGCGTCGCACCGAGATCGAGGGCGGCTTCCTCAAGCGACCGGTCGAAGGTGATCAGCCGCGACTGCACCACGACCGCCACGTAGCACATGCAGAAGGTGATGTGAGCGATCGTGATGGTCCAGAAGCCGCGCGAGAAATCGATCGCGACGAACAGGAGCAGTAGCGACAGGCCGGTGATCACATCCGGCATCACCAGCGGCGCGTAGACCATGCCGGAGAACAGGCTGCGCCCCCGAAAAAGGCCGCCGCGCACCAGCGCCAGCGCCGCCATGGTGCCCAGCACCGTGGCCACCGTGGCCGACAGCACGGCGACCCGGATCGTCACCCAGGCGGCCGCCAGGAGCTGCTCGTTGTTCAGAAGCTCGAAATACCACCGCGTCGACCAGCCCTCCCAGACGGCCACGTTCCGCCCGGCATTGAAGGAATAGATCACCAGAAGGACGATCGGCAGATAGAGAAAGGCGAAGCCGAGCACCATGGAGGTGATGTTGAACCAGCTCGGTCCCCGGTTCATTTCCCGCTCTCCTGCAGGCGCGCCTGATGGTTCTGAAAGTAGACAATCGGAACGACCAGGATCAGAAGAAGGATGACGGCGATCGCCGACGACAGCGGCCAGTCGCGGTTGGTGAAGAACTCCGCCCACAGCGTCCGGCCGATCATCAGCGTGTCGGATCCGCCCAACAGGTCCGGGATGACGAACTCGCCGACGGCCGGAATGAAGACCAGGAACGAGCCGGCGACGATGCCCGGTACGGCCAGCGGCACCGTGATCTGCCAGAACGCCTTCCAGGGCGGACAGCCGAGATCGGCGGCCGCTTCGAGCAGGGACTCGTCCAGCTTCTCCAGCGTGGCGTAGAGCGGCAGCACCATGAACGGCAGGTAGGAATAGACGATGCCGATATAGACCGCGGTGGTGGTCGACAGGATCACCAGCGGGTTGGCCGGATCGACGACGCCCAGGAAGATCAGGAACTGGTTGAGCAGGCCTTCCCGGCTGAGGATGCCCATCCAGGCGTAGACCCGGATCAGGAAGCTCGTCCAGAAGGGCAGGATGACCAGCATGACCAGAAGCGGGCGCCATTCCCGCGGCGACCGGGCCATTCCGTAGGCCATCGGAAACCCGATCAGCAGCGTGAGCAGCGTGGAGACCAGGGCGATCCTGATGCTCGACAGATAGGACAGATAGTAGAGCGCGTCCTGAGTCAGGAAGGTGTAGTTCTCGATGGTGAAGTCGCGGAGCTTCGCCAGGTTCGCCGACAGCCCCTCCGACAGCTCGAACACCGGCGTGTAGGGCGGCATCGCGATGTCGATCGTCGAGAACGAAATCTTGAAGACGATCAGGAAGGGCAGCAGAAAGAAGGCGAGAAGCCAGGCATAGGGAAGCGCCGTGACCAGCCAGCGGCCGATCCGGGTACCCAGCCGGCCACGCGCCGAGCGGTCGACGTCGCGCCCGCCGGGCATCGGTTCGCCCGTCAATTCGCTGATGCGGACCGCCTCGTCGTTCGACATGTCGCTTGCGCCCTCCGCGCCCCTGCCCGGCTACCGGGTGAGGATGATGCCCGCCGTCCGGTCCCAGCTCAGCCAGACCCGGTCGTCCCAGGAGATCGGACGCTCGACGAGACGGGTGGTGTTGGCCGTCGTCGCGCGCACCACGGTGCCGTCGTCCAGCTTCACGTGATAGATCGACACGTCTCCGAGATAGGCGATGTCCCAGATTTCGCCGGAGACCGTGTTGACGGAGGCCTCGGAGGGCTCGTCGAGCGACACCCGCAGCTTTTCCGGACGGATCGCGTACCAGGCAGTCTCCGGGATCTCGTCGAGGGTCTGCTCGGTCTCGATAACCAGCCCGCTGTCAGGAGCCACCAGCCGGGTCACCCCGTTAGCCCCGGGCTCGATCCGGCCTTCCACGATGTTGATGTCGCCGATGAAGTCGGCCACGTAGCGCGAGGAGGGCTGCTCGTAGATCTCAGAAGGCGTGGCGACCTGCCGGATGGCGCCCTGGTCCATGACGGCGATGCGGTCGGCCACCGTCATCGCCTCCTCCTGGTCGTGGGTCACGATCAGGAAGGTCATGCCGAGCTCGACCTGCAGGTCGGTCAGCTCGAACTGGGTGGCCTCCCGCAGCTTTTTGTCGAGGGCGCCGAGGGGCTCGTCGAGCAAGAGAACCCGCGGCTTCTTGGCCAGCGAGCGCGCAAGGGCGACGCGCTGGCGCTGGCCGCCGGAAAGCTGGTGCGGTTTGCGCTTGGCGAACTGTTCCAGCCGGACCAGCTTGAGCATTTCGGCGACCCGGTCGCCGATCTCGCTCTTGGCCATGCCGTCCTGCTTCAGGCCGAACGCGACGTTCTTCTCCACGCTCATGTGGGGAAAGAGCGCGTAGCTCTGGAACATCATGTTCACCGGCCGCCTGTAGGGCGGAACCCCCTTCAGGCTGCGGCCGTCGAGCAGGACGTCGCCTTCGCTCGGCTCCTCGAAGCCGGCGAGCATGCGCATCAAGGTGGTTTTGCCGCAGCCGGATGGCCCCAGAAGCGCGTGGAATTCGCGCTCGTAGATGGGCAGATCGACACGGTCGACGGCGACGAAATCACCGAACCGCTTGGTCACCGACTTGAAGTGGATGAGGGGCGACCGGTCGGGATCGTCCCAGGGCGCGAAGGAGCGCCGGATCGGACCGAGAGCCTGCTTGGCCATGTCGCGTTGCCCGCCTGAACCGCCGAACCCGTGACACGGCCCGGCCCGAGGAAGAAGGCCGCACCGGGCGGCCCACCGGAAACGGTCTGCGCCCCGGGATTTGGCGCGCAGACCCGAGTGGAGTGGGCGTATGCCCCGGCGCCCGGCTCAGATGCCCGACTTGATGGTGGTCCAGGTGCGGGTGAGCATCCGCTGGTCGCGCGGATTGTAGGGCTCCACGACGAACAGCCGCTCCAGCACGTCTTCCGGCGGATAGACCTGCGGGTCGTTCAGGATTTCAGGATCGATATATTCCTGCGATGCCTTGTTGCCGTTGGCGTACCAGACATAGTTGGTCGCCTTCGCGATCACCTGGGGCTTCATCATGTAGTTGATGAAGGTGAGCGCGTTCTCCAGGTGCGGCGCATCTGCCGGGATCGCCATCTGGTCGAACCACATCTGGGCGCCTTCCTTCGGGATCGAATAGGCAACCTCGACGCCCGCGTCGGCGGATGCAGCGCGGTCGGCGGCCTGGAACACGTCGCCCGACCAGCCGATGGCGACGCAGATGTCACCGTTGGCGAGCGCGTTGATGTATTCCGAAGAGTGGAATTTCTGGATGTACGGCCGGACCTTGGCGAACATCTCCTCGACCTTCTTGAACGAGTCCGCGTCGCGGGTGTTCGGGTCGATACCGAGATAGTTGAGCGCCGCCGGGATGACTTCTTCGGGTGCGTCCAGCATCTGGATGCCGCAGTCGGCGAGCTTCTCCGCATTCGCCGGATCGAAGACCAGCGCCCAGGAGTTCAGCGGCGCATCGTCACCGAGCCGCTCCTTCACCTTGTCGACGTTGTAGCCGATGCCGGTGGTGCCCCACATGTAGTTGACCGAGTAGGCATTGTCCGGATCGTAGCTGGCGACGCGCTGCTCGATCGCAGGCCACATGTTGTCGATGTTGGTGAGCTTCGACTTGTCGAGCTTCTGGAACACACCGGCCTGGATCTGACGGGCCAGGAAGGTCGCCGACGGGACCACCACGTCATAGCCGGTCGATCCGGCCAGAAGCTTCGTTTCCAGGAGCTCGTTGGAATCAAAGACGTCGTAGTTGACCTTGATTCCGGTCTCTTTCTGGAAGTCGGCGAGGATGGATTCGTCGATATAGTCCGACCAGTTGTAGACGTTGACGACCTTGTCCTGTGCCATTGCCGGCGCGCCGGCCATCATGGCAGCCGCAACCAGTCCGCTCAGCAGGTATCCACGCATAAAATCTCCCCCTCTGGAGCATGTGGGATCGAGCCTGTATTGCGGCCAAGGTACGGAAGGAGCGGCCCCCGCTCAACCGTTTTCCAACCAGCCGGCCATCGGCATGCACTGTTTGCAGGCATGGCGCGTTTGCGGGCGCGGACCGTTGCGCGCCTGAACCGGACTAGAGATAGGTGGCCCGTTCCAGCGGCGAGATCTCTTCGCGGAACGCGGCGATCTCGGCGTCCTTGATGGCGGCGAACATGGAGCGGTATTCGACGCCGAAGGTGCGGCGGATGAAGTCCGACTTGCGGAACAGCCGGACCGCATCGTCGAGCTGGTCGGGAAGCTCCGGAGCCGGCGCCTCGTAGGCGTTGCGGTCGGTAGGCGGCGGCGGTTTGCGATGCCCCTCGATCCCGTCGAGCATCGCCGCCAGCACCGCCGCAAGCGCGAGGTAGGGATTGGCATCCGCCCCGGAGATCCGGTGTTCGATGCGCGTCGCGGCCCCCTCACCCGCCGGAATGCGCACGGCGACGGAGCGGTTGTTGTGGCCCCAGGCGGCCCGGGTCGGCGCATAGGAGCCCGGCAACAGACGCCTGTAGCCGTTCCAGGTGGGCACGAAGACGAGCATCGACGCCGCCATGGTGTCGATCAGCCCGGCGACGGCGGACTCCAGCACCGTCTCGCCCTTGGAAGGATCGGCGAAGATGTTGCAGTCGGCCCCGTCGACCAGGCTGACGTGAACGTGCATCCCGTTGCCGGCCCACGCCATGAACGGCTTGGCCATGAACGTCGCCCGCAGCTGGTGGCGCCGCGCCGTCTCCTGGATCAGGCGTTTCAGAAGGAGCGCGTCGTCGGCCGCGCCCATGGCGTCGGTGCGATGCTTCAGATTGATCTCGAATTGGCCGGGCGCCGCCTCCGACAGGATGGTGTCAATGGGCAGTCCCTGGGCCGCCGCACCGGCGCGGACCTCCGAAAAAAAACTCGCATGGGCGGAGAGATCGGAGAGCGCGTACATGTTCTGGCGGTCGGGGCCATCGCCCAGCGACAGCACCGGCCGGAACGCTTCCGCCTGGGTCTCGCCGGGCCTGGCGGTCAGCAGATAGAACTCCAGCTCGAAAGCCACGCAAGCCCGCAGCCCCATCCCGGCCGCGCGCGCGACCACCTTCTCCAGCGCCCGCCTCGGATCGCCGTGGAAGGGTTCGCCGGTTTCCGTCGTCATGGTCAGCATGACCTGTGCCGTGGGAATATCGGCCCACGGCACTGGGCGGAGCGAGCCGGGCACGGCGGTGCAGAAGCCATCGCGGTCGCCGGTATCCACGTGGAGCCCGGTCTCCATGACCTCCCGCCCCCAGACGTCGAGCCCGAACATGGACAGGGGAAATGCCACGCCCGTGGTGAATGCCTTCTCGATGGTGCTGGCCGGCGCCCACTTGCCCCGCATGACCGCGTTGGTGTCGGCGATCAGGAGTTCGAGGGCTTCGGTGTCGGGATAGCGCGCGAGATAGCGCTCGACCTCGTCGAGCGGGCCGGCGGCGTCCACCTGGGTGTCTGATGTCATCGGATAAGGAGCTGCACATTCCGGCGCGCCTCGGTCGGCGGGCACGCGGTTTACCTTGGTCACTGATTCCCGGCAGTGCGGATCCTCAAGGAAACCGACCGCAGTCTAGGCACTTTCCGGCCAACCCTCTATTATGTCAAACAGTGGCTTCAGGTTTGTCATCGGCCTCGCCGGTCATCCCCCTGTTCCTTTCGGTCCCCGTCACCGGTTTCGCGGCGGTCGGCCCCAACATCAATCACTGAGGATGCGACCTGGGCGAAGCGCCGGGAGCACGCGTGAAAAAATGAGCATCGAAGACCGCTCGCTCGTCGAGACGGAAACCGCCCGTGGCGTCTCATCGCACGAGGAAGCCGTGCGATGGCTCAAGGAGCGCCGGATCCAGGACGTTGAGTGCATCGTCCCGGATCAGGCGGGCGTGGCGCGGGGCAAGATGATGCCCACGGAGAAGTTCGCCGCCGGCCCCTCGATCACGATGCCGACATCGATCTTCACCCAGACGATCTCCGGCGACTATCCGGAGGAGGACGACAACTTCAAGCACGACCCGAGCGATTCCGACCTGATCTTCGACCCGGACTATTCGACGCTCGCCGTCGTGCCGTGGGCGAGCGATCCGGCCGCCCAGCTGATCCACGACGCGCGCTATCGCGACGGCCGTCCGGTCGACCATGCGCCGCGTCAGGTGCTGCGCCGCATCGTCGATCTCTACCGCCATCGTGGCCTGAAGCCGGTGGTAGCGCCGGAGATCGAGTTCTATCTGGTCAAGCCGAACACCGATCCCGACTATCCGCTGGAGCCGCCAATCGGCCGCTCCGGCCGGCCGGAGATCGGACGCCAGTCCTTCTCGATCGCAGCCGTCAACGAGTTCGAGGACGTCTTCGACGACATCTACGCCTATGGCGAGGCCCAGGGGCTGGAGATCGACACGCTGATCCACGAGGAAGGCGCGGCGCAGATGGAGATCAATCTTCTCCACGGCGACCCGATCGACCTGGCCGACCAGGTCTTTCTGTTCAAGCGCACCATCCGCGAGGCGGCGCTGCGCCACAACATGTACGCCACGTTCATGGCCAAGCCGATGTCGAACGAACCGGGCTCGGCCATGCACATCCACCACTCCCTGGTGGAGATCGAGACCGGCCGGAACATCTTTTCCACGCAGGACGGCACGCCCAGCAAGGAGTTCTTCTCCTTCATCGCGGGCCAGCAGAAATACCTGCCCCACGTGATGGCGATCCTGGCGCCCTACGTGAATTCCTATCGCCGGCTGGAGCGCTGGACGACGGCGCCGATCAATGTCTACTGGGGCTACGACAACCGCACCGTCGGCCTGCGCGTGCCCCACTCCCCCCCGGCCAGCCGCCGGGTGGAGAACCGGGTCCCGTCCTCCGACGCCAATCCGTACCTTGCGCTGGCGGCATCGCTCGCCTGCGGCTATCTCGGCATCGAGGGCGAACTGTCGCCGGACGAGCCGATCGACGGATCCGCGCGCGAACTGCCCTACGGCCTGCCGCGGGGCCTTCTGGAAGCGGTCGCCCTGTTCGAGGAGTGCGACGAACTGGTCGGACTGTTCGGCAAGAGCTTCGTGCACACCTATCGCGCCATCAAGCAGGCGGAATACGAGACCTTCATGCGGGTGATCTCGCCCTGGGAACGGGAGTATCTTCTCCTCAATGTCTGAGGCGTTTTCGAACGATCCGGAGACGACGGCCGCGCTTCAGCGCCGCGACGCCGCCCACCACATCCATCCCTTCACCGACACCGGCGCGCTCAACGCCGAAGGCTCGCGCGTCATCGTCGGCGGCGACGGCTGCTGGATCACCGATTCCGACGGCAACCGGCTGCTGGACGGCATGTCGGGGCTGTGGTGCGTGCAGATCGGTCACGGCCGGCGCGAGATCGCGGACGCGGTCCACCGGCAGATGTCGGATCTCAGCTACTACAACACCTTCTTCAAGACGACGCACAAGCCCGCCATCGACCTTGCGGAGAAGCTCGCCCGGATCGCGCCGTCGCACCTGAACCACGTGTTCTTCACCGGGTCCGGCTCGGAATCCAACGACACCGTCATCCGCATGGTCCGTACCTACTGGGACCTGAAGGGCAAGCCCGAGAAGAAGACGATCATCTCGCGCTGGAACGCCTACCACGGCTCCACGATCGGCGGTGCGAGCCTCGGCGGCATGCGCGCCATGCACGGTCAGGGCGGACTTCCGATCCCGGGGATCGCCTTCGTTCCGCAGCCCTACTGGTTCGGCGAAGGAGGCGAGCTCGACCCGGATGCGTTCGGCGTCTGGGCGGCGCGCGAACTCGCCCATGCGATCGAGGCGCACGGCCCGGAGAAGATCGCCGCCTTCATCGCGGAGCCGATCCAGGGCGCCGGCGGCGTGATCATTCCGCCGGAGACCTACTGGCCCGAGATCAAGCAGATCTGCGACCGCTACGATATCCTGCTCGTGGTCGATGAGGTGATCACCGGATTCGGGCGCCTGGGCAAATGGTTCGGCTCGGAAGTGTTCGGGCTGAAGCCCGACCTGATGCCTATCGCCAAGGGCTTGTCCTCGGGTTACCTGCCGATCGGCGGCGTGATGGTCTCCGACCGGGTTGCCGACACCTTCATCGAGGAAGGCGGCGAGTTCTTCCACGGCTTCACCTATTCCGGCCATCCCGCCTGCTGCGCGGCCGCGCTGGAGAATCTCCGCATCCTTGAGGAGGAAGGCGTCGTCGAACGGGCCGCGGATATCGCGCCCTATCTGGCCGAGCGGTGGCTTGCCCTCGGCGACCATCCGCTGGTCGGCGAGGCCCGGATCAAGGGGCTCATGGGAGCGCTGGAACTGGTACCGGCGAAGCCGAGCCGGTCCATCCGCTTCGACAATGAGGGCGAGGTCGGCACGATGTGCCGCGATTTCTCGCTCCGCAACGGGCTCGTCATGCGCGCGGTGCGCGATTCCATGATCATCGCGCCGCCGCTCGTCATCACCCGCGAGGAGGTGGACGAGCTGGCCACGCGAGCCCGCAAGACCCTCGACGACACGCTGGATAAGCTGCAGCGCGACGGACGTATGGCCCAATGACCGACGCTGCGCGGCACTCCGGCGGCGCAGCGAACGGATCGCCCTCCGGGCCGCCCACGATCTATGTGGAAGGCGTCAGCGCGCCGACCTTTCCCGAACTGAGCGAAAGCAGCCGCGCCGATGTCTGCGTCGTCGGCGGCGGGTTCACCGGCCTGTCGACGGCGCTGCATCTGGCCCGAACCGGCCGCAGCGTGGTGCTTCTGGAAGCCCAGCGGATCGGCTACGGCGCGACCGGCCGCAACGGCGGCCAGCTCCACTCCGGCCAGCGGCGCGATCAGGTCTGGCTGGAAGACAAGGTCGGCCGAGACGATGCCGCCCGCCTCTGGGAGCTTGCCGAGGCCGCGAAGGATCTGGTGCGCAGCCTGATCCGGGACCACGACATCGACTGCGGCTGGACCGAGGGGCTGATCGAGGCCGCCCACACCAGAGCGATTTTCGACGAGGAACGGGACTACGTCGCCCATCTGGCCGATCGGTATGGCGTAGGTGCGCTGTCGGTGCTGGATCGCGACCAGATCGCCGAGGCCACCGGGTCCGACCGTTTCGTCGGCGGCTTCCGGGACGCAAGCGCCGGCCATCTCAATCCCTATGCGCTCGCCTGCGGCATCGCCCGGGCCGCGGAGGCCGTCGGCGCGCGCCTCCACGAAGGCTCCCGCGTCGTGCGCATCGAGGCCACCGGTCAGGGAAAGCGGCGCGTCTCGACGGCGACCGCCCACGTGGACGCCGAGACGGTGGTACTTGCCGGCAACGGCTACCTCGCGGGCATCGAGCCTTCCGTGGAAGCGCGGGTCCTGCCCATCAACAACTATGTGGTGGCCACCGAACCGCTCGGTCCGGAGCGGATGCAGCGCCTGATCCCCGGCGGAGAATGCGTTGCCGATACCCGGTTCGTCGTGCGCTACTGGCGGCCCACACCGGACAACCGGCTCGTGTTCGGTGGCGGCGAGACCTACACGCGGCGCCTGAATGCCGATCCGGCGGCCGTGGTACGGCCCTACCTGGCGGAGATCTACCCGGATCTGGCGGACGTTCCGATCGCTTCGGCCTGGGGCGGCACCCTCGCCGTCACCCGCCATCGCATGCCCTTCATTCGCCGCGTCGAACCCGGCCTCTATGCCGGCTGCGGCTATTCCGGCCAGGGGGTCGGGACGGCAACCTTCGCCGGCAAGGTCCTGGCCGACGGGATCGCCGGCGACACCGGCGCGCTGGACGTGTTCGCCCGGCTGCCGGTGCCGAGCTTTCCCGGCGGCACGCTCCTACGCACGCCGCTCCTGGTGCTCGCAATGAGCTGGTACGCCCTGCGCGACCGGTTATAGTTTCTTCGGGCAGGAGAAATACGGGGGGCGGGACGGGTGTTCAGGGACCAGCCGAAAGCGCTGTACGTGCTCGCGATGACCGAGCTGTGGGAGCGCTTCGGCTACTACACGCTGACCACCGTCTTCACGCTCTATCTGGTCGACGTCCTGAAGCTCCAGGATGCCCAGGCGTATCTCCTGTTTGGCGCCTTCACCTCGTTCGCGTTCCTGACCCCGGTCTTGGGCGGCGCGATCGCCGACCGGGTCCTGGGGCACGGCCGGGCCATCATTCTCGGCGCGACGATGATGTCGGCCGGCTACCTGATCCTGTCGCTGTCCTCGACCGCGACCATGTACATCGCGCTCGGCGTACTGGTTGTCGGAAACGGGCTTTTCAAGCCGAACGTGTCCGCCCTTCTCGGCCATTTCTTCGGCGACAACGACCCGCGCAGGGCGTCCGCCTTCACCCTGTTCTACATGGGCATCAATCTCGGCTCGCTGGGCGCCACCCTGATTGCCGGCATCCTCGCCACGGAATTCGGCTACTGGGTCGCCTTCGCCGCCGCCGGCTGCGGCAAGGCGCTCGCCCTTCTGACCTACACCTTCGGCCGCCGCTTTCTCGACGAGCACGACGCGCCGCGGGACGAGCACAACACGAGCCTGACCGCCCACGGGCTCGTCGTGATCGCGCTGGCGGCGATGGTGCTGATTTCCGTCTATCTGATCGCCCACCCGGTTGCGGCCGGCTATTTCCTGGCCATCGTGCAGACGCTGGTGGTGGCCGGCTATCTGGTGCTCGTCTTCCGTGAGCGCGCGAACGTGCGCAATCGGCTCCTCTCCCATCTGGTGCTCGTGGCCTTCTCCGTCGCGTTCTGGGCCGTCTATCAGCAGGACGTGACGTCGGTGATGGTCTTCACCCAGCGCGATCTCGACCTCAATATCTTCGGCTGGCAGTCGCCGCCGGAGGAGTTCTCGTCGCTCAATCCGTTCTTCATCCTGGCGCTGTCGCCGCTGCTCGCCTTCCTGTGGCCGGCGATCGAACGCCGCGGCATCAATTTCGACGACGTGATGAAGTTCGCCTTCGGCCTCGCCTTCCTCGGCGCCGGCTACTGGATCCTGACGCTCGGCATCTTCGAAACGCCGGAGGGCGCGAAGACCATGGCCTACTGGGTGGTGCTGTTCTTCCTGTTCCTGTCGATCGGCGAACTCATGCTGTCCCCGGTCGGCCTCGCCCTGACAACGGAGCTCGCGCCGCGCCATCTGGCCGGGTTCGCGATGGGGATCTGGCTGATGGCGACCTCGGGCGCGAACTATATCGCCGGCCTTCTCGGCGGGCTGGCCTCGGTGCCGGACGGCACCGCCCCTGCCCGACAGGTCGAGGTCTATTCCCACGCCTTCTTCGTCTACGGCGCGATCTGTCTTGCCGCGGCCGCAGGGCTGTTGATGCTGGTTCCGCTGATCCGGCGGGCGATGCGCGCCGGCTGAGGCCCCGCGGTCCGGCAGTACCGCCCTGCCGCGGGCACCGGACCTGCCCTACCCCCCGTAGAGGTCCCGATAGGCTTCGCGAAGCGCAGCCTTCTGCACCTTGCCCATGATGTTGCGCGGCAGCTCGTCGACGATCACCACCCGTTTCGGGATCTTGAAGGAAGCCAGCTCGCCCTCCAGACCGGAGCGGATCCCTTCTTCGCTGACGTGGGCGCCGGGCTTGATGGCGATGACGGCCGTCACCCCTTCCCCGAAATCGCGGTGCGGCACACCGATGACGGCCGATTCCTTCACGCCCGGAAGCGCGTCGATCGCCGCCTCGATCTCGGCCGGATAGACGTTGAAGCCGCCGGAGATGACCAGATCCTTGGCACGGCCGGCGATGCAGACATAGCCGTCGCCGTCGACATAGCCGAGGTCCCCGGTGATAAACCATCCATCCGCGCGGAATTCCTCCGCCGTCTTCTCCGGCTTCTTCCAGTAGCCCTTGAAGACGTTCGGCCCGCTGACCTCGATCACGCCGACCTCTCCGTCGGGGAGCACATCTCCGCTCTCCGGATCGGCGATCCGCACCGACACGCCCGGCAGCGGCATGCCGACCGTTCCCGGCTTGCGGGCACCGTCATAGGGGTTGGAGGTGATCATCGACGTCTCGGTCATGCCGTAGCGCTCGAGGATCGCCTGGCCGGTGCGCTCGAAGAAGTACTTGTGGGTTTCCGGAGACAGCGGCGCCGAGCCGGAAATGAACAGCCGCATGCCGGATACCAGGTCCCGGTCGAACGCGTCGGAGCCGAGCAGCCGCGAGTAGAAGGTCGGCACGCCCATCATGACGGTGGCCTGCGGCAGGGCCGCCAGAACCGCGTCGACATCGAACTTCGGCAGGAAGATCATCGCCGCCCCGGCGCGCATCGCCGTGTTCGTCGCGGTGAACAGGCCGTGGACGTGGAAGATCGGCAGCGTGTGCAACAGCACGTCGTCCTTGCCGAACTGCCACAGCTCGACCAGCGCCTCGGCATTGGAGGCGAGGTTCTCGTGGGTGATCATCGCGCCCTTGGAACGCCCCGTCGTGCCGGACGTGTAGAGGATCGCGGCGAGATCGTCCCCGCCAACGCCAATGTCCCGGAAGCCGTCCACGGGCATTTCGGCCACCGCGTCGCTGAAACTGCCCTCGCCGTTTCCGTCCAGCGTCTCGACCCGAGGAACGCCGGCCTTCTCCGCGACCGGAGACAGCGCATCCAGCTTCGCCGGATCGCAGACGAACAGCGCCGGCTCCGCGTCGTCGAGGAAATAATCCAGCTCGGCCGGGGTATAGGCCGTATTGAGCGGCAGGTAGACCGCTCCGGCGCGGATGGCCGCCAGATAGAGGAACAGCCCCTCCACGGATTTCTCGATCTGCACGGCGACCCGGTCGCCCGGCGCCACGCCGAGCGCGACCAGCGCTGCAGCGGCCTGACCGGTCAGGGCCTCCATTTCGCGGTAGGTGATCCGCCGGTCTCCGGCGATCAGGAACGTGCTTTCCTCGTCGGCATCGGCGACGAGCCGGCGGAACAGCTCAGACATCGTCGGCCACCAGTTCCTTCGGCTCCGGCAGGGAGCGCGCGAGCTTCTTCACGCCGGACGAGGCCGCGACGGCGCGGTCGTTCACGAAGCCTTCGTGGTTCTTTTCGATATCGGAGAGGACGTAGAGATAGTTCACCATCACACCGTGCGCGGTCCGCAGAGCCTTCGGGGAAAGGTCGGCGGCTGGATTGATCCGTTCGAGACGCGCGCCATTGCCCAGATGGAACCGGGCGACGGGATCGAGAAGGCGACCCCGCTCGTCGCGCGCCTTCGTCAGGTACCACGCTGCAAGCGTCGGCAACACCTTCGCAAGGTCTTCCCGCGCCGCCTCGTCCTGCCACCAGCCGTCCGTGTCGAGCCGCTTCAGCGCCGGCCGCATCTCCTTCGGAATGATCGTCGAGCGCTTCTTGGCCCGCTCTTCGGCGAGCCAGTCGGCGAACCCCGGCACCGGCGAAAGCGTGACGAAGGTCTTCAGGTCGCGCAGTTCGCGCTGCAGGTCTTCCACCACCTGCTTGATCAGGAAGTTGCCGAAGGAGATGCCCTGCAGCCCCTTCTGGCAGTTGGAGATCGAATAGAAGACGGCCGTGGTCGCCTCCTTCAGGGAGATCGGCTGACGATCGGTTTCCAGGATCGGAGCGATCGCCCCGGGGATTTCCGTGGTCAGCGCCACTTCGACGAAGATCAGCGGATCGTCGCCGAGCCTGGGATGGAAAAAGGCGTAGAGGCGCCGGTCGGGCAGATCGATCCGGCCGCGCAGATCGTCCCAGTCGCGGATCGCATGGACCGCCTCGTACTTGATGATCTTTTCCAGAACGGCCGCCGAGGTCTGCCAGTCGATCCGCCGCAGGATCAGGAAGCCCCGATTGAACCAGGTCTGGAAGAGCGACTTGAAGTCGTCGTTCAGGGTCCAGAACTCCGGATGGTCCTTCAGCCGCTCCAGAAGGTCGAGCCGCATGGCGACCAGATCGGCCGTTCCGCCGGGGGCGAAATTGAGCCGCCGGAACAGTTCGAGCCGCCGGGGTTCCGAGGCGGTGTGCAGGGCCTTGGCGGTTTTCTCCCCCGGCTCTTCCATGAAGCGCGCGCAGGCGGCGCCGAGCCGCTCGCGATCGGCCCCGTATTTCTCGACCAGAAGCCGGAAGAACGAGGTCCGGCCGGCATAGTCGAGCGCCCGGTAGCCATCCAGCAGCTCCCGCGCCCGGGCCACGCCCGACGCCTCGCCGGGAGACGACAGAAGCAGATCCGCGAGCTCGCCGAGCGCCCGACCGCTGGGCCGCCGGGGTCGGCGCCAGTCGACCAGCGCCCTGCCCCGATCGCTGATGATTTGAAGGAGATCGTTCAAGACCGAAGCCTGCGTCATGGGGCCGATGATGGGGGAACGTGGCGGCGATCTCAATCGCCGCGACGCGGGGAGCGACAGATTGTCGGCGAAGCCGGGATCTTGGGCCGGATCGCGCGCCGGAACGGCCGTCACGCAGCCGAGGTCCGACCGGCTTCCTCGCCGAGAAGCTCGGTCAGCCGGTCGACCATGTCCTTGGTCGGCGCATTCATCTCCCGGCGCGGACCGGCCACGTTCAGGACGATTTCCAGCGCGCGCTCGCGCTCCTTGGCGCCGTCGAGAAGACGCGGCAGCGTCGAAAAGGCCCTGTCCGGCTCGAAGTCGATGATGATCGTCTGATCATGGATGATCCGCGTCCGCGCCTGTTCGGAGAGCGATGCGAACGGCTCCGTCTTCGACAGGAGATCGTTGGAACGCTCCAGCCGCGACCTGCGCACCGAGCCCCGCGCCCGGGCCAGCAGGATCATCATCCTGATCACTGCTTCGGCCAGTCCTCCGGATTCCATCCTGTCCAGGGCCTCGCGGACTTCCGGAAGGTCGCGGTACGACCCGACCGCGTCCCGTCCGGCCGGCATCGAGGCTGCCTCGCCAAGCCGATGCATCCAGGGAGAGCCGAAGATCGCATTGAAGGTGAGTTCGTAGGTCGCGTCGCGCAGGTCCCGATAGAGATCCCAGTCGCGCTCGACCGCATCGGCGAAGAGGTGCTCCATGACCTTGAACGGGTTGTCGCTGCGCGCTGGCCGGCGATAGGTCCGGGCCAGATCCGCGCCCGGGACCAGCATACTCATGACCGGATTGCGGTCCGACAGGAGCCGCCGGCGGCGGCGCAACGGGTGCGACTGGAAGTAGGCCCGGGCACTCGCCGGCGTGACCGCAGCCTGGACGAACGGCCTTGCCGAAAGGTCGTAGATTTCCTGGCCAAGCGAGGACAGGCGCGAGACGGCGGCGAACTCCGCCTCGTCTTCCCGACCGTCATCCTGCGACGCGATGTCGGCGATGGTGCGCGACTGGAAATCAACGGTGAAGGTGGCCGCGCTCCCCTCGCCCGACTTCTCCACCACTTCCATCTCGTAGAGCCCGGGCGCCAGCGCCTCGATCATCTCGATGGTCGAGGCGATCTGGGCATGCTCGCGTCGCGCCACCTTGCCGGAGACGAAGAGCCCCAGATGGCCGACATCCTCGTGGATCATGTAGATGATCCGCTGGCCGCGCACGCGGATCTCCTGCTCGTCGCGGTAGAGATCCGAGATCCAGTTCAGCGCCTGCTCAGGCGGCGTGATGTTGTCGCCCCGCGAGGCGAACACGACGATCGGCTGGCTGATGCGGCGCAGATCGACGAACTCGCCCGGCGCGAAGGACGCCTCACCCCGGCCGAGCTTGTTGCCGATGAAGAGGTTTTCCAGGATCCAGCGGATCTCGGCCTCGTTCATGAAAAAGAAGCCGGACCACCAGCGCTCGAATTCCAGGAAACGATCGCGCTCGGTGTCGACGTTGTCGAACAGGTCGTAATATTTGCGCCACCAGGTCTTGCCCGGATTGAGCGCCTCGAAGTTCAGAACGAGGTTGGCACCGTCGAACTTGCCGTTGCCCAGGTCCGACAAGATCAGCGCCGGCAGCACGCCGCCGGCGAGCCCGCCGAAATAGCGCATCGGGTTCACCCCGTTGCGGCCGGACCAGTAGGACAGCGGCGCGCCGTTCATCACCAGGGGACCGGTCAGCTCCGGGTTCGAGGCGGCCAGAAGCATTCCGGCCCACCCGCCCTGGCAGTTGCCGATCACGACCGGCTTCGGCGCATCCGGGTGCAGGCCGGCGATGCGGCGGAGAAATTCCGCTTCCGCCTGGGTGACGTCGCCCAGCGTCTGACCCGGTTCAGGTTCGGGGTGGAAGGCGACGAAATAGACCGGATGCCCGTTGGTGATGGCGATGCCGACCTGGCTGTCGGACTTGAAGCCGCCGATTCCTGCGCCGTGGCCAGCCCGGGGATCGATGATCACGAAGGGCCGCTTGTCCGGATCCACGCGGACGCCCTCGGGCGGCAGGATCTTCAGCAGCGAATAGTTGACGGGGCGCGGCAGGGACCGGCCGTCGACCACCGTCTCGTGAGCGAAATAGAGGACCGGCGGCTGCCCCGCCGCCTCATGGGCCAGGAAGATGTTTCCGCGCTCCCTCAGGGTATCCATGTAGAGGAACCAGCGCTGCACCGCGTCGACCGCGTATGCGGCCACGTCCTCGGCGAGCCCGGACGGATGCGAGGCCGTCCATGCTTTGGTCGCGGCCTCGCGATTCGCCTCCGCCATTCCCGACAGGCGATTGGCTAGGGCGTGGCCATGCAGCATGGTCAGATTGGCCATCTCGCCCTGCCATTTGACGAACCCCGTCGTCATCCGGTTCCAGGCGTCCACGCGGGCGTGAAGGCCGAGACTTTCGGCCGAAGGCGGGAGGCCGGCGCCAAATCCGAGATCTGGTCGAAGCGTGGACGTCAGCATGGGCGGCTCTCCGGATCGAAACTTTGTCAGCCCGGCGGTTCGGACTCGCTGGATTCAACGCGCCGGCGCAAAGGCCTTTGCCTCCATATTGCAACGCAATATATCGAAGGCGTGACGAACCTTTGTCCACCCCCGACCGTTGGATCCTCCATGGTTTCATTCTCCAATGACCGAACAGTGTCGGTGCTCTCCACCGAGCGCCTGCACAGCGGTTTCCTGACGCTCGACAAGGTGCAGGTCCGCATCGAGCGGCCCGGCAAGGCGCCCATGGACATGGAGCGCGAGATCCACGACCACGGTCAGGTGGTGTCGGTCTTGCCGTACGATCCGGTGCGCGGCACAGCAGTGGTTGTCCGCCAGCTTCGGGTCCCGCTCCTGCTCAACGGGGAACCCGATCCGTTCCTGATGGAGGCTTGCGCGGGCATCATCGATCCGGAGGACGGCTCGGACGAGACCGCCTGCCGCCGCGAAGCGCAGGAGGAGACCGGGCTCGCCCTCGGCGATCTGCAGCACGTCACGACCGTCTACACCTCTCCCGGCGCCCTGACGGAATCGATCCGGCTCTATCTCGGCGTCTACTCGGACGCCAACCGGGTCCACGACGGCGGCGGGCACGACGCGGACGAGGACATCGACGTGATCGAGCTGCCGCTCGCGGACCTAGCCGACCTCCAGTCCAGGGGCGCCATCATGGATGCCAAGCTCCTCATCCTGATTCAGACCCTGATGCTGCAGAAGCCGGAGCTCTTCCGCGGCTGAAAACCGGCCGATGCGGCCGGAATCGCCGCTTTTGCAGTGCAATCGGATTCCTTTTCCGTCTCGTCGCCGCGATTTGGAAAACCATGTCGCGTAAAGCGTGCCGGCTTTCTCTATCTCTTCCAGACTGATCGTGGATTTGCGCCAAGCGCACACAGTCCGGGAGCCGAAACCTCATGAGTGCAGCACCGCACACCGACGCCGGCAAACTCTCCGTCTTCCCGACTTTCCACCGGGTCGAGGGACGCAGGGTCGTGATCGTGGGCGGCGGGGACGAGGCCGGCGCGAAGATCCGGCTCCTGTCGGAAACCAACGCTCACCTGGTCGTCATCGCGCCGGAGCTGTCGCCTGCCGCATCGAAGGCGGTGCAGACCGCCGGCGCCTCCTGGCATGCCCGCGACTTTTCCGTTTCCGACGTCGAGGGCGCGGCCCTCGTTTTCGCCGCCTCCGGCGAGGAGGCGGATGACCGGGCCGTGGTCGATGCCGCCCGCGCCGCCGGCGTGCCTGTCAACGCGGTCGACCGTCCCGAAATCTGCGATTTCTACGTGGGCGCGCTGGTCAACCGGGCGCCTGTGGCGGTCGCCATCACCTCGTCCGGCACCGGCCCGGTTCTGGCCCGTCACATCCGCGCGAAGATCGAGGCGATGCTGCCCCGGGAGACCGGCGCGCTGGCGCGCATCGCCGAGAACCTGCGCGACACCATCGCCTCCGTGTTCAAGGACGGCGTCGAGCGGCGGCGCTACTGGGAGCGGTTCTTCGCAGGCTCCGTAGCCGACACCCTGCGCGAAGAAGGCGAGGATGCCGCCCGTCACACGGCTGAAACCCTGATCGGCCATCGCTCGGGGGCAGGCTACGTGACGCTGGTGGGCGCCGGACCCGGTGCGGAAGACCTGCTGACCCTCCGCGCCCAGCGCGTGCTTCAGGAGGCCGACGTGATCGTGCATGACCAGCTCGTTCCCGATGCGGTTGTCGCCATGGGCCGGCGCGACGCGGAACGGGTCGCCGTCGGCAAGGCCAAGGGCGCCCATTCCGTCACCCAGCAGCGCATCAACGAGATCCTGGTGGAGCGCGCCCGGCGCGGCGAGCGCGTGGTTCGCCTGAAGAGCGGCGATCCGATGATCTTCGGGCGTGCCGGCGAGGAGATCGCGGCGCTGGAAGAGGCCGATATCGCTTACGAGATCGTTCCCGGCGTGACGGCTGCCCTGGCCGCCGCGTCCTCGGCGAAGATCCCGCTGACGCTGCGCGGCGTCACCTCCAGCGTCGTGTTCGCCACAGGCCACGACAAGGACGGCGGCGTGCTGCCGGACTGGGCCAATCTCGCGCTCTCCGGTTCCACCGTGGCCGTCTACATGGGCCGCACGGTCGCCGGCAAGATCGCCACCCGGCTGATGGCCGCCGGCCTGAAGGGCTCGACCCCTGTCGGCGTCGTGGAGAACGCGGCCCGCTCCGACGAGCGGCTTCTCACCGGCCGGCTCGACGATCTGCCGGCGCTCGCCCGCCGTCCGGACGTGTCCGGCCCCGTTCTCATCGTCATCGGCGAGGCCGTCGCCCACGCCGGAGCCACCCACGCACAGCCGCTCGCCGCCGAGCGGGCGTTCGTCGCAGCTGCCTGAGGCCCCGTCCCATGAAGGTCATCACCGCCAATCGCCTGACCGACGGCATCGTCGTCTTTCTCGGCCGCAGCCACCGCTGGGTCGAGGACATCGATGACGTGACCGCCCTTGAGGAGGACGCCGCCGTGGAGGCCGCCCTTGCGGCCGCCGAACGCGATGTCGCCAACCGGGAAGTGGTCGAGCCTTATGCGATCGACGTGAGGGCCGAGAACGGCGGCCTCGTTCCCGTGAAGCTGCGCGAAGCGATCCGCGCCAAGGGCCCCACCGTGCGCCTCGATCTCGGCAAGCAGGCCGAGGGCGCCGCCAAGGTCGACACAGCAGCCTGATTCCGTCGAAGGACGAACCCTGACATGTACCGCTACGACGAATTCGATCACGCCTTCGTCCGGGCCCGCACCGAGCAGTTCCGGGACCAGGTCAACCGGCGCCTGTCAGGCGAACTGACGGAGGACGAGTTCAAGCCGCTCCGGCTGATGAACGGCGTCTACCTGCAGCTTCACGCCTACATGCTGCGGGTGGCCGTGCCCTACGGCACGCTGTCCTCGAAGCAGATGCGGATGCTTGGCCACATCGCCCGCAAGTACGATCGCGGCTACGGCCATTTCACCACCCGCCAGAACATCCAGTACAACTGGCCGCGACTGGCCGACATTCCCGCGATCCTTGAGGATCTCGCAAGCGTCGAGATGCATGCCATCCAGACGTCCGGGAACTGCATCCGCAACGTGACCGCGGACCATTTCGCCGGCGCGGCCGCCGACGAGGTGGCCGATCCCCGCCCCTATGCGGAGATCATCCGCCAGTGGTCGTCGCTGCACCCGGAGTTCACGTTCCTGCCCCGCAAGTTCAAGGTCGCCGTTTCGGGCGCCGAGCGCGACCGGGCGGCGATCCGGGTCCACGACATCGGCCTGCAGATCAAGCGGGACGAGACCGGCACGCTGGGCTTCGAGGTGTGGGTCGGCGGCGGCCAGGGCCGCACCCCGATGATCGCCAAGAAGGTGCGCGACTTCGTGGCCGAGCCCGACCTGCTCGCCTATCTCGAGGCGATCCTGCGCGTCTACAATCTCTACGGACGCCGGGACAACAAGTACAAGGCGCGCATCAAGATCCTGGTCCACGAGACCGGGATCGACGACCTCAAGCGCGACATCGAGGCCGAGTTCGAAGCGATCCGCGACGGCGCCCTGACGCTCCCGCAGGAGTCCATCGAGGCGATCGAGGCCTATTTCGCTCCCCCGGCTTTCGACGTGGACGTGGTGGAGAGCGCTGACCAGGCCGCAAGCGACGACCCCGGCTATTCGCTGTGGCGCGAGACCAACGTCCACGCCCACAAGACGCCGGGTTACGCGTCCGTCACGATCTCCCTGAAGCCGATCGGCGGCATTCCGGGCGACGCCACGGCGGAGCAGATGGAAGCGGTAGCCGATATCGCGGAACGGTACTCGTTCGACGAGATCCGGGTGAGCCACGAGCAGAACCTGGTCCTTCCCCACGTCGCCCGCCGCGAGCTGCCCGCGGTCCACGCCGCGCTGGTGGAGGCGGAGCTGGCGGAGGCGAATGCCGGTCTGGTCACCGACATCATCGCCTGCCCCGGCCTGGATTACTGCGCGCTCGCCAACGCCCGCTCGATCCCGGTCTCCCAGAAGCTCTCCGAGCGCTTCGGCGATCCGGTGCGCCAGCGCGAGATCGGGCCGCTGTCGATCAAGATCTCCGGCTGCATCAACGCCTGCGGTCATCACCATGTCGGCCACATCGGCATCCTGGGTGTCGACCGGAAGGGCCAGGAATTCTATCAGATCACCCTCGGCGGCGCGCCGGGCGAGGATGCGGCCATCGGCCAGATCATCGGCCGCGGCTTCTCCGAGGACGACGTGGTCGATGCCGTGGAGACCATCGTCGACACCTACCTTCAGCTCAGGACCGGCCCTGACGAGCCGTTCCTGGCTGCCTACCGCCGTCTCGGCGACCACCCCTTCAAGGAGGCGCTCTATGGCCCCGCTCGCACAGCAGCGTGATTCGGAGTTCGAGTCCGCGCCACAGGACCGCGCCGAGCTCGCCGTCGCTCTCGAGCGGCAGATGAAGGTCCGGCGCTCGTTGGACACGCTCCGCTCGGTGCTGCTCGAGGGCTCCGCCGGCCGCGTCGCCGTGGTCTCTTCCTTCGGCGGCGAATCGGCTGTGCTGCTGGCGCTGGTCGCCGAAATCAAGCCGGATGCCCCCGTCATCTTCCTGGAGACCGGCAAGCATTTTCCCGAGACGCTGCGTCACCGGGATCAGCTCGCGGCCCAGCTCGGTCTCACCAACGTGCAGTCGATCACCCCCGCCGAGGACGATCTCGCGGAGGACGACCCGCAGGGCACCCTGTGGGCCAAAGACACCGATCGCTGCTGCACCATCCGCAAGGTGCTGCCGCTGGAACGGGCGCTTTCGGGCTATGATTCCTGGATCACCGGCCGCAAGCGGTTCCAGGCGGCGACCCGCAACGCGCTTCCCCTGGTCGAGTGGGACGGGCTGCACGTGAAGGTCAATCCGCTGGCCGACTGGACCAAGGAAGACCTCGCCGCCTTCATGGAGGAGCGCGCGCTTCCCTCCCATCCGCTGACCGCCCAGGGCTTTCCGTCGATCGGCTGCATGCCGTGCACCTCGCGCGTCGAGGAAGGCGCCGACGAGCGCTCCGGACGCTGGCAGGGATCGGGCAAGGTCGAATGCGGCATCCATCTCGGCAGGGACCGGGCGGCATGAGCACCGACACGCAGACGCCCGCGGACGTCTTCCGCAACGGAGCCTTCGAACCCGATGACTGGGTGGTGCTCGACGCGGAGGCGCCGCTGCCGGAAGACGGACGTGCCATCGTGCCGCTCGCCCGCTATCAGGAGGAGCGCGAGAGCCTGCGCGCCTCCAACCAGCCGCTCGGCATCCTGATTTCGCCCGGCGAGAAGATCGAGGACGTCGCCGACGATCTCGGCCGCTTCTCCGTGCTGGCGATCGCCTTTCCCGCCTACACCGACGGGCGCGGCTACTCGACCGCGCGGCTCGCCCGCGAGCGCTACGGCTTTGCCGGCGAACTCCGCGCCGTCGGCAACGTGCTGGCGGACCAGGTGCCGCTGATGGCCCGGTGCGGGTTCGACGCTTTCGTCGTCACCAAACCCGCCGCCCGCAAGGTGCTGGAAGCCGGTGGCGCGCCCGACGTGCCGGTCTACTATCAGCCGACCACCCGTGATGAGGGCGCCGTCTCGACGATCCGCCCGTGGATGCGCCGCTCTCCGCCCGGCGTGGCGTGAGGGCGCTGCCTGGGGGCGCAGACGGGCGAAAGTTTCCGTCAGCCGTCAATGCGGCGCGCCGCCTCTCGCGAGGGCGATGTGATGCGCCCGGTGGTGATCGCCGGTTGCCATCAGACCGAAGAAACCGAGGGCGCGGATCTTCATCGCATCGTCCGCCGTCGGTCCGGTAACCGTCCAGACGATCGTATCCCCGTCCTCGTCGACCTGAGAGGACCAGCCGGTCTCGGCGGCAAGCACCGGGCCGTGGGCGGGGACCATCCGTCCGGCGGCCTCTCCGCCACGTCCGGCCCGGGCCACCCGCATGCGCAGCCCCCCGTCGATCGGTTCGGCGGTAACATTGGCGGCCAGAACAAGCTGGTTCATGTCGACCAGATGGGTCCGCAGCGCATCGATGTCGACGCGCGCCCAGTCGGTGTCTGGAGCCGCCGAAAACAGCGCGACGATCTCCGCAATTGCCGCGAAAGCCGCATCGCCGGGCTCGCTCGGCAGGACACGGTCGGCGGCGGGAGCCGGCGTCGCACCGGTCCTATGCCCGGCGTGATCCATGTGCTGCGCATGTCCGGACTGGGCGCCCAGAAACAGACCGGCGAGTAAGGTCGCCGCGATTGTCCATGGCGTGCTCATCGGCCGCTCCCTGATCGTCGATGGTGAGCGACCCGTAGCACCTGCGGTGCCGGCGAGATATGATTGCGATCATGTCGGCATCCGCATTCTTCTCGAAACTCGAAGCCGCCTGCATGCCGGAGAAATCACGCATCGTCCGGATGCAGGCGGGCGACGTCTTCTTCCGGCAGGGCGATGCCACACCGGGACTTTCGATGGTGGTCGAGGGCCGGGTCGATCTTCTGCGGACGACCGATGCAGGCCAGCAGGTTCGCATCCACGTGGGACGCGCCGGCGAGACCTTCGCCGAGGCCTCCCTTTATTCCGAAACGTGCCACTGCGACGCCGTCGCCGCAGCTCCGACGCAACTCCGCCTGCTGCCGCGACCGGCCGTCCTCCGCGCCTTCGAGCGTTCGCCGGAGCTTTCGCAGGATTTCGCTGCACATCTCGCCCTGTCGCTCATGCGGGCGCGGCGCCTTCTCGAACTCAGGGCGATGACGCCCCTTACGGAACGCGTCCTCGCCCGGCTTGCCGACCTCGTCGATGCCGATGGCACCCTGCCGCCGGACCAATCTCTTCGGTCGATCGCCGACGATCTCGGAGTCTCTGGACCTGCGCTGTACCGGACCATCGCCGAGCTGGCCCGACGCGGCTCCCTCGTCCGTCCCGCGCGTGGGCGCGTCCGGCTTCTCTCCGCGGCGGAGAAGGCCGAGAAGCGAACCCGGCTTGAGTGCTGAAGTGTCTTTCCTCGCAATCCCGGACGGAAAACCGGTTCCCACTTTTCCTGGGATTGCTCCTAGTTCGGCGTGATCGCCACCTTCAGCACACCGTCGCGCTGGTTGGAGAAGAGATCGTAGGCCGCCACGATGTCATCCAGCTTGTAACGGTGGGTGACCAGCGGCTTGAGATCGACACGGCCCGACGAGATCACCTCCATCAGACGGCGCATGCGCTCCTTTCCGCCCGGGCAGAGCGAGGTGATGATCTTGTTGTCGCCGAGGCCCGCATGGAAGGCATCCAGCGGGATCTTCAGGTCGCCGGAATAGACCCCGAGGCTGGAGAGCGTTCCGCCCGGCTTCAGCACGCGCAGGCAGTTCTCGAACGTCGCCTGCAGGCCGAGCGCCTCGATCGCCACGTCGACGCCGCGCCCGTCGGTGATCTTCATGATCTCGGCGACCGGATCTGTGGAGCGGAAGTCGATCGTGTGATCGGCCCCCATGGCCCGCGAGATCTCCAGACGTTCGGGAACGGAATCCACCGTGATGATGGTGGTCGCGCCGCACAGCTTGGCGCCCGCCGTCGCGCACAGGCCGATCGGCCCCTGGGCGAAGACGACGACCGTGTCACCGATCTTGATCTTCCCGGATTCCGCGCCCGCGAAGCCCGTCGACATGATGTCCGGGCACATCAGCACCTGTTCGTCGGTGAGGCCATCCGGCACCGGCGACAGGTTCGCCATGGCATCGGGCACACGGACATATTCGGCCTGGGTGCCGTCGATCGTGTTGCCGAAGCGCCAGCCGCCCATCGGCTTGAGGCCGTGCTTGTGGTGCTGGCCATCCTGGGAGCACAGCCCGTCGAGGCAGGCGTTGGAGTAGCCGGACGGGCAGATCGCCCCGGCGATCACCCGCTGGCCTTCCCTGTAGCCCTGCACGTTGGAGCCGAGCTTCTCGATGATGCCCACCGGCTCGTGGCCGATGGTCAGACCCTTCTCGACCGGATACTCGCCTTTCAGGATGTGCACGTCGGTGCCGCAGATCGTCGTGGTGGTGATCCGGAGAAGCGCGTCGTTCGGGCCGATGTCCGGCATCGGCTTGTCGTCCAGCTCGATCCGGCCGGGCTCCACGAAAACGGCGGCTTTGATCATCTCGGCCATGGTGTCGTCCCCCTCAAAGTGGCTGTCGATTGGAGCCAACCCTGCCCGCGAACCCCTCCCGGTTTCATTGATCCAGGATAAAGTCCGGCCCAATCGTTCCGGAAACGACGATCCGCGCTTCCGAGGCTGCCGCGCCCCCTCCCCGGCTTGTTCCGGGCCCGCCTTTCGTCTACTCCCTCCACAACGCACGAAGCCGCGTCCGCGCCGCTTCGCATGTCGTCGTTTCCCTTGTGCCGCCCAAAGCTTCAGATCGATGAGCCGAGACAAAGACAATCTGCCGAAGGCGCGGCTGCCGCGCGGCTTCGCCGACCGGTCCGCTTCCGAAATCAAGGCGGCCGAACAGGTCATGGCGAAGATCCGCGCCGTGTACGAACGCTACGGCTTCGAACCCGTCGAAACGCCGTTCGTCGAATATGCCGAGGCGCTCGGCAAGTTCCTGCCGGACCAGGACCGTCCGAACGAGGGCGTGTTCGCCTTCCAGGACGACGACGAGGACTGGCTGTCGCTGCGTTACGACCTGACCGCGCCGCTCGCCCGTCACGTGGCGGAGAACTACGAGCGGATCGTGAAGCCCTACCGCACTTACCGGGCGGGCTGGGTGTTCCGCAACGAGAAGCCCGGCCCCGGCCGGTTCCGCCAGTTCATGCAGTTCGATGCCGACACCGTGGGCGCGGCCTCGGTCGCCGCGGACGCTGAGATCTGCATGATGGCCGCCGACACCATGGAGGCGATCGGCATCCCGCGCGGCGACTACGTGATCCGCGTGAACAACCGCAAGGTGCTCGACGGGGTGATGGAGGCGGCCGGCCTCGGTGGCGACGGGCACGCCGGAACCCGGCTCTCGGTGCTGCGCGCCATCGACAAGCTCGACAAGTTCGGTCCCGACGGCGTCCGTCTGCTCCTCGGCAAGGGCCGCATGGACGAGAGCGGCGACTACACCAAGGGTGCCGGTCTCGACGCGGATACGGTCGCCAAGTTCATGACCTTCATCGACGCGGCCACCAGCGATCTGGGCGAGACCTTCTTCTCCGATCTCGAACAGACCACGCTGGGCGAGAGCGACAAGGGCAAGGAAGGCCTGGCCGAGCTCGCTGAAATCCGCGAAATGATCGACGGCGCCGGCTACGGCGAGCGGGTGAAGATCGACCCCTCCGTCGTGCGCGGGCTGGAATACTACACCGGCCCGGTGTTCGAGGCGGAGCTGACCTTCGAGATCACCGACGAGGACGGCCGCCCGGTGCGCTTCGGCTCGGTCGGCGGCGGCGGCCGCTATGACGGTCTCGTCGGGCGCTTCCGCGGCGAGGACATGCCGGCCACCGGCTTTTCCGTCGGCGTTTCGCGGTTGGTGGCCGCGCTGGCCGCCCGGGAAGGCGAACAGGACAAGCCCCTCGGCCCGGTCGTCATCATGGCGATGGACCGGGATCCCGCGGCCATGGGCGCCTATCAGCGCTTCGCCCGGGAGATCCGCGCCGGGCTGGCAAACGCCGGCCTCGATCTCGGCTGCGAGGTCTATCTCGGCTCCTCCGGCATGAAGGCGCAGATGAAATATGCCGACCGGCGCAACGCGCCCTGCGTCGTCATCCAGGGGTCGTCGGAACGCGAGACCGGCACGGTCCAGATCAAGGACCTGATCGAGGGCGCGCGCATCGCCAAGGGCGTGACCGACAACAAGACCTGGCGCGAGGAGCGCTTTGCCCAGACCAGCGTGGCGGAGAGCGAGATGGTCGCCACCGTGGTCGAGGTCGTCTCCCGCTATATCGGCACCGAGCGCTGAGGGGCACGATGGCTTCCGACCGACTGACCGCGCTGCGTGCCCTGCTCGCAGACACCGCCGACGAGATGGTCAATCCGTCGATCCTCCAGCCGGCCGAGGTGTTTCTCGATCTCGCCGGCGAGGACATCCGTCGCCGGCTGTTCATGACGACCAGCGCCTTCGGCGAAGACCTCTGCCTGCGCCCCGATTTCACCATTCCGGTCTGCCTCGCCCACCGCGCCACCGGCCGCAGCGAGCCCGTCACCTACGGCTATCTCGGCCCGGTCTTCCGCCAGCGCCGGTCCGGCTCGGCGGAGTTTCTTCAGGCCGGCGTGGAATGGATCGGCCACGCCGATACCGCGGCGACCGATGCCGCGGCCCTGTCGCGCGCGCTCCAGGCGGCGGCCGCCCTCGGCCTGACGCAGCCGCGGATCCGGGTCGGTGACGCCACGCTCTTCTCCGCACTGGTCGAGGCGCTGCCCCTGTCGCCGGCCTGGCGGCGGCGACTGATTGCATGGTTCGGGGAGCCCGAACGCCTCTCCGGCGCGCTGGCCAAGCTCGCTGGCGGCCAGGGCCTCGCCGGCACGACCGGTCCGACCGGACTGTCGCGTGCGCTGGCCGGCGTCGAACCGGAGGAAGCCCACCGCATCGTCGCCGACATGCTGGGTGCCGCGGGCCTGTCGCTTGCCGGCGGCCGCACCGCCGACGAGATCGCCGACCGGCTGCGCGACACCGGCACCCTTTCGGCCGGCGACACCGAGGCCCAGGCCGCGGCCGGCGTGCTGGAACGCTATCTGGCCATCAAGACACCTCTTCTGGAGGCGGAGCGCACCGTTCAGGCCTTCGCCGAGACCGAAGGGGTCGACATGTCGGAGGCCCTCGCCGGGTTCCGGGCGCGGGTGTCCGCGTTCGAGGCGGCCGGGGTGCCGCTTGCCGACACCGCGTTCGCAGCCGATTTCGGACGGCGTCTGGATTACTACACGGGCCTCGTCTTCGAGCTCTACGATCCCGCCCGGCCCGACACAGCCCAGACCATCGGCGGCGGTCGCTACGACAAACTGCTGTCGCTGCTCGGAGCGCCACAGCCGGTCCCGGCGATCGGCTTTTCCGTCTGGCTGGACCGGTTCGGCATCGAAACCGGCATCGGAGGCGCGGCATGAGTTCACTGGTCATCGCCATCCCGTCCAAGGGCCGGCTGGAGGAGAACGTCAGCGCCTTCTTCGACCGGGCCGGCCTCAAGATCCGCCGTGCCGCGGGCTCGCGCCGCTACCGGGCCGGGATCTCCGGCGTTGAGAATGCCGAGATCGCCTTCCTCTCGGCCTCCGAGATCGCCCGAGAAGTGACCTCCGGCAACGTCCATTTCGGCGTCACAGGGCTGGACCTGATCCACGAGACCGTTTCCGACGCCACCGAGCGCACGGAGGCCGTGCACCTCGTGACGCCGCTTGGCTTCGGCCAGGCCGACGTGGTCGTCGCCGTTCCGCAGGTCTGGATCGACGTGGAGACGATCGACGACCTTGCCGAGGTCGCGGAGGATTTCCGTGCGCGCCACGGACGCAGCATGCGGGTCGCCACGAAGTATGTGAACCTGGCCCGCCGCCACTTCGCCGAAGCCGGCATCGTCGACTACCGCATCGTGGAAAGCCTGGGCGCGACCGAAGGTGCCCCGGCGGCAGGTACGGCCGAAATCATCGTCGACATCACCACCACCGGCTCGACGCTTGCGGCGAACGCGCTGAAGGTGCTCGATGGCGGTCTCATCCTGTGTTCGGAGGCGCACCTTCTGGCCGCCCGGACCGCCGACTGGACGGAAGAGGCCCGCGCCGCCGCCACCACCGTACTCGACCGGATCGCGGCGGAGCTGCGCGCCCGTTCGGTGCGCGAGATCCGGGCCGTGGTTTCCGACCCGCTGCGCACGGGCGCCGAAGCGGCCAACCTGTTCGGCACCGTCGCCCCGTTCGGCTCCATTCCCTCGCCGATGACGCTGCATTGCCCTGCCGAGCAGGCCTACAGATGCGCCCAATGGCTGAAGGCGCAGGGCGCCGAAACGGTGACGATCTCGCGCGTGGACGACGTGTTCGAGCCGAACAATGCCCTCCTGTCCGCCTTCGAGGCGGCGATCGGGCCCGCGCGGGTCTGACTCCGATCCTCGCTGCGGACAGCCTGATCCGCCTCGCCTGACAAAGTCCCGTCTTTGCGAAAAAAGAGACCGCCTCCGGGGGGATGGAGGCGGTCTCGAGCAACGGGCCAAACCCGTCAGTCTCGCGCCGGACGACGAGGGGAAACGCGGGGGGCGTCCGGCACGCACCCTGAATTACGCGGCCAGCCCCGGCGTGGATCACCGGCCGCATCCCGTTTTCTCTTCGAACCCGGCCCCCTCACGTCGGCCGCCGGAAGGCCTGTCGTTCCGCTTCGACCTCCGCCCGCACACAGCACCCCTCAGCATGATCGTTCACGAGGCCGACCGCCTGCATGAAGGCGTAGAGCGTGGTCGGGCCGACGAAGGACCAGCCGCGCCGTTTCAGCTCCTTCGAGAGTGCCGTCGACCGTTCGGTCTGCGCCAGAGTGCGCAGGCTCTCCCAGTCGAGCCGGTCCGGACGCTCCGCGGCGAGCGGCTCGAAGCGCCAGAGGAAGGCCGCGAGCGACCCTTCCGCGTCGACCAGCTCCCGGGCGCGGCGGGCGTTGTTGATGGCGGATTCGATCTTGCGGCGATGACGAATGATGCCGGCGTCGCCCAGGAGCCGCTCGACATCCGCATCGCCGAAGGAAGCGACCGTCTCGAAATCGAACTCTGCGAACGCGGCCCGGAAATTCTCCCGCTTGCGGAGGATCGTCAGCCAGGACAGGCCCGACTGGAAGCCTTCCAGCACGATCTTCTCGAACAGGCGCCGGTCGTCGCCGACGGGCCGTCCCCACTCCTGGTCGTGATAGGCGAGATAGTCCGGCTGGTTGCCGTGCCACGGGCAGCGCAGCTTTCCGTCCGCCCCCTCGATCAGGCCGTCACTCATCGTTGCATCCTTCTGGAAGATCCTGGCGGGCCGCGCCGGCCCATCCTAAAAGCCCTGTGTAAGCCGCCTGCAACCCGATTTCGTCAGTGGCGGACAACCGGGCTGCCAGTCGGATCCGAAGCGAGCCGGGTTTACTGCCGCGCACGCTCAGGCTTGCGCCCAGGACGCCAGATTTGCGATTGTCAAATGTCAGGGAGCAAACGGACGATTGCAGATGCGCGCGAGCAGGCACGCAGCCAGTGTCAGCCGGATAGCAGCGGGCTTCGCGCTCGTGGCGCTGCTCACGTCCGCGCTTCCCGCGAAAGCCTCCGACGCTCTCGATCCCGGATCGCTGCGCGACGCCTTCTACAAGGTCGTCTTCGGCCTCGAATACGGCAGCCATCACGGCGACTCCCAGCGCGTGAAGAAATTCACCGGCCCCGTCCGCTTCCATGTGATCAACCGGGCCCGCCAGGATCAGACCGCTGCCGTTCACGCCTTCATCGCCGAGCTTCCCGGCAAGATCGACGGCCTCAAGGCGATGCTCGTGCGCGATCCGGCGACGGCGAACTTCGTGATCTATCTGGTCGACCGGAGCGACTTTGCCCACGTCGTCTCCACGGAGCTCAACACCGATGCCGTAGCGATGGGAGCGCGCTGCCTCGTCGGCGTTCAGACCCGCAGCGGCCGGATCATTTCCTCCACCGCCGTGATCGTCGCCGACGATCCCTACCTGTTCAAACGGTGCATGGTGGAGGAGATCCTCCAGGGGCTGGGGCCGATGAACGACAACGCGTCGCTGTCGCTCAGCGTGTTCAATGACACCTCCCGGCACACGACGTTCACCAGCTTCGATCAGGCGCTGCTGCGGCTGCTCTACCATCCTTCGATCCGGCCCGGCATGACCGGCCGCCAGGTGAATCAGGTTCTCCCCCGCGCCCTCGCAGATCTCGGCTATTATCAGTAGCCGAGAACGGCCAGCCAGACGCTGATCGACACCATCGAGGCGACCGTGGTCAGCGTGAGCGCATTCGCCGACAGGGCCTGTCCGGTGCCGATCCGATTGGCGATCAGGTAGGCGTTGACGCCCGTCGGACAGGCCGCGGAGATCGTCAGCACGGCGACATGAAAGTCCGGCAGCCCGACCACATAGGCCGCGATCAGATAGACGATCGCCGGAAACACCAGGATCTTGATCATGCCGATTGCGGCCGCCGGTACGATCGCCCCGCGGATGCCGTACTTCTTCAACCCCATGCCGAGAGACAACAGCGCCATCGGGATCGCGATATCAGCGATGCGCTCGATCAGGTCTGCCGGAAGCCCGGCAAACGGCAGACCGGAAACGTTGTAGGCGATGCCTGCCATCATTCCGATCAGCAGCGGGCTGAGCAGGAGCGTCAGCGCGACCCGCCTGGTCAGCATGAGCGGGCTGGTGGAGGCTGACCGCAGTCCGTCCTTCCGTTCCGCCCGTTCGGTCAGGATCTCGCTGGCGACGAGCATGATCGGCAGATGGACGGAAACCAGCACCAGGATATCGACGAGCCCCGCTTCGCCGAACGCCTGATCGATGACGGCAATGCCGAGAAGGACCAGGTTGGAATAGCCGGCCGCCATGCCGGCGACCACGCTGGACCGGGCGTCGCGCCCGAAGACGCGCCGGATGGTGATCGCCGCAATGGTCCAGATGATCGCGACGCCGGCGAAATAGGTCAGCCAGATAGGCCAGGGCGAGGTCTCCGGCCAGCCGAGCGTCGCAAGCGTCCGGAACAGGAGCAGCGGAAGACAGACCTTGAAGACGAACTCGGCCAGCGCATCGCCAACCGCGTCGCTGACCAGCCCGAAGCGGGCGACGAGGTAGCCGATGCCGATCAGTCCGAAGACGGGGAGGATGACGCCGATCAGCGTGTCAGTGGACATGCACCATCGGTGCTAGCGCAGCTGACCCCCGCTGCAAAGCCGCCACCACCGCGACCCTCCCCTGCACACCCGGCATGGCGCGGCCATCGGCCGAGCGGGCTTACCCGCCGGTGCCGATGGTAAACAGATGCGGCCCCTGCTGTTTCAGCCAGCGACAGGCCTCCGGGGTCTGCGGGGCGAGCTTCTCGGTCAGGCGCCAGAAGCGGTCGGAATGGTTGTGCTCGACGAGGTGGGCCACCTCGTGGGCCGCCACATAATCCAGCACGAAGGGGGGCGCCATGATCAGCCGCCAGGAAAACGAGAGCGCGCCCTTGTTGGTGCACGAGCCCCACTGGCTGCGCGTCTCCTTGACCTTGAGGCTGGTGACCGTCCGGTTCACGGCGGCGGCATGGCGCACCACGCTCGCCTCGAGATCGGCGCGCGCCATCCGCTTCAGCCCGTCCGTCACCCGGCGGGCGACATACTGCTCCTCGCCGGCCACGCACAGGAGCGGCTGTCCGTCGTCCTCATCGAGCCACATGGTGCCGCGCCTGCCCGGATGATGGTCGATCCTGTGCTCGACGCCGCGGACCGGCACGAAGGCACCGTCCTCGAACGGACGCGCCGGCGTCTGCCGGGACAGCTTGTCAGCGAGCCAGTCGGCATGGCCCCGCACGAAGCGCTCCAGCGCCGCGTCCGACATGCCCACAGGCGCGGTCACGACCGGTGCGCCCATGGACGGAATCCGCAATGTCGTCCGGCGCGCCCTGGCATGGCGGCGCACCGTCACGGCAACCGCTGTCCCATCCAGATCCAGATCGATTTCTCTCAGAGCGGGCGTCGCCCTCAAATTCCAACGCAATCCAAACCTCCCGAATCGGTAGCGTTGAAAGAACAGCATGCCGCGCCTTTACGAGTGACAAACAGACAAAAAAGAGGGCCGCACTGGGCGGCCCTTTAAACAAGTTGGAGGTCAGGAAATCCAGACGAGCCGGCGGAAAACCGGCTCGCAAAAGGTCTGATCAGACCCGGCCGGGAGCCGTCGCCGGATCGGTCTGCGGCTCCATCCGCGGCGAGGTATCGCCGTTGGTACGAGCCGACATGAACCGGTCGAACTCCTCCTGGTCCTTCGCACGGCGAAGGTTGCGCAGGAAGTCGTCGAACTCGGCGCGCATGGTGTCGAGCTTGCGGCGTTCCTCTTCGAGCCGCTTGAGCTCGCGCTCGCGGTACTCGTCGAAAGCCACGTTGCCGGTGCCGCCGACGCCGGCGGCGAAGGCGGTGTCCTTCATCTTGCGCATGTTCCGGGAGCATCCCTTGAAATGGCCGCGGGCATCATCCGCGACCCGGTGAAAATGATCGCCCCAGAGGATGTAAGCCAGCATCGCGAGGCCGAGCGGCCAGAACACGATGAAGCCGAGCACCATGAGGAAAACGGTCAACGGCGTCCACGCCGGCCGAAGAGCGAGAGTTGAGGTCATGGTCTGTCCCACTAAATCCATCGATGGATTTGAGGTGGGGACGGTTCGCGCTCTGTTCAAGAAAATTCGGACGCGCCCGCACAACCTGAACGGGCCGGCAACGGGACGCGCTACTGTGCGACCGCGCCGGTATCCATGGTTTCAAGCCGGAAAGCGGCCGCCATCAGGGCCTTGGTGTAGTCGGTCTGCGGGGCCTCGAAGATGCGTTCGGCCGGCCCGGCCTCCACCACCTTGCCCTGGCGCATGACGATCACGTCGTTGGCAAGCGCCCGCACCACCCTGAGGTCGTGGGAGATGAACAGATAGGCCAGGTTGTGGCGCTGCTGGAGATCGCGCAGCAGGTCGACGACCTGGGCCTGCACGCTCATGTCCAGCGCCGAGGTCGGCTCGTCGAGCATGAGGAACTTGGGCTCGAGGACAAGCGCGCGGGCAATCGCAATGCGCTGCCGCTGCCCGCCGGAGAATTCGTGGGGATAGCGGTGGCGCGTCGCGGCATCGAGGCCGACCTCGTCGAGCACCCGGATTACGCGCTCGACCCGCTCCCGCGCCGACAGGGCGGGGAAATGGATCTTGAGGCCCTCGGCGATGATGTCTTCCACCGACATGCGCGGACTGAGCGACCCGTAGGGGTCCTGAAAGACGATCTGCATGTCGCGCCTGAGCGGCCGCATCGATTTCCAGGAGTAGCCATCGATCTGGTTGCCCAGGAACACGATGCGGCCCTTCGACGAGATCAGCCGCAGGAGCGCAAAACCTAGCGTGGTCTTGCCGGAGCCGGATTCGCCGACCACGCCCAGCGTCTGGCCGGCCCGAACCGCCACGTCGGCGCCGTCGACCGCCTTCACGTAGCCCACCGTCTTACGCAGTAGCCCGCGCTTGATCGGGAACCAGACCTTGAGGTCGTCGGCCTCCACCACGGTCGGCGCGTCGCGATCGGTCCTGGTCGGCGCGCCCTTGGGTTCGGCCTCCATCAGGTGCTTCGTGTAGGGGTGCTGCGGTCGGTCGAGGATCTCGGTGACAGGTCCTTCCTCCACCAGGTCGCCCTTGGTCATCACGCAGACCCGGTCGGCGATGCGGCGCACCGTGTTGAGGTCGTGGGTGATGAACAGCATCGCCATGCCGAGCCGGTTCTGAAGGTCCTTCAGGAGCTCCAGGATCTGCGCGGCGACAGTGACGTCGAGGGCGGTGGTCGGCTCGTCGGCGATGAGCAGATCCGGCTCGTTGGCGAGCGCCATGGCGATCATGACGCGCTGGCGCTGGCCGCCGGAGAGCTGATGCGGATAGCTTTTCAGCCGGGTCTCGGGATCGGGAATACCCACCGCATGGAGAAGCTCCAGCGTGCGTTCCCGCCCGGCCGCATCCGACAGCCCCTTGTGGACCCGGAGGATCTCGCTGATCTGTCGCCCCACCTCGTGCAGCGGGTTGAGCGAGGTCATCGGCTCCTGGAAGACCATGGCGATGTCGTTGCCGCGCAGGCCCCGCATCTCGCGCTCGGAGGCCTTCAGCAGGTCGCGGCCGCGGAACAGGATCTCGCCGGAGGGATGGAACGCCGTCGGATACGGCAGGAGCCGGACCACGGACAGGGCCGTGATCGACTTGCCGGAACCGGACTCGCCGACGATCGCGACGGTCTCGCCCTTCTTCACCGAGAGCGTGACGCCGTTGAGCGCGGCGACAGGCTCCCCCTCCTCCTGGCGGAAGGAGACGGCGAGATCCTTGATCTGAAGCAGCTCTTCGTGACCGGTCATCGGCTTCCTCACACGAACGTCTTGCGCGGATCGAACGCGTCGCGCACGGCCTCGCCGATGAAGATCAGCAGCGACAGCATGATGGAGATCACGAGGAAGCCCGTGATGCCCAGCCAGGGCGCCTGCAGGTTGTTCTTGCCCTGGGCGAGCAGCTCGCCGAGCGACGGCGAGCCCGGCGGCAGACCGAAGCCCAGAAAGTCCAGCGAGGTCAGGGTCGTGATCGACCCGTTCAGGATGAACGGCATGAAGGTGAGCGTCGCCACCATCGCGTTGGGCAGCAGATGGCGCCACATGATCGTGCGGTTGCCCACGCCGAGCGCCTTGGCCGCGGTGACGTACTCGAAGTTTCGCGCACGCAGGAACTCCGCGCGCACCACGCCCACCAGCGCGACCCAGGAGAACAGGAGCAGGATTCCCAAGAGAACCCAGAAGCTTGGCGTGATGATCGAGGAAATGATCAGCAGCAGATAAAGCGCAGGGATCGAGGTCCATATCTCGATCACGCGCTGGAAGATGAGATCGGTCCAGCCACCGAAGTAGCCCTGCACCGCGCCGGCCCCGACGCCGACGATCGAGGACAGGATGGTCAGGACCAGACCGAACAGGACGGAGATCCGGAAGCCGTAGATCAGCCGGGCGGCGACGTCGCGGCCCTGATCGTCGGTGCCGAGCCAGTTCCAGTTCCACGGCGTGCAGTTGGGATCGGCGGCGCCGTCCATGTAGCCCTGGCAGCGCTCGGCGGCCGACAGCATCCAGGTCGGCGGAGAGGGTGCGGGCACCGGAAGCTCGTTGTTGACCGTCGCGTAGGAATAGCGGATCGGCGGCCAGATCATCCAGCCGTTGGCCTGGATCTCCTCCTGGATGAACGGGTCGCGATAGTCGGTCACCGCAAGGAAGCCGCCGAACCGCTCCTCCGGATAGTCGACGAAGACCGGCGACAGCAGCTCGCCCTGATAGGAGATCAGGAGCGGCCGGTCGTTGGCCAGGAACTCCGCGAACAGGGTCAGGACGAACAGGACCAGGAAGATCCAGAGCGACCAGTAGCCCCGCCTGTGGCCGCGGAAGTTGCGCCAGCGCCGCCGGTTCAGGGGCGACAGATTGAGCACGCCCCTACCCGTGGCCGGCGCGGACGTCACCGGGGCCGTCTCCTCGTTGGATGGATCGACGCGTGCCTCCACCGGGTCAGACCTCCCGGCTCTCGAAGTCGATCCGCGGATCGACCCACATATAGGTCAGATCCGTGATCAGGTTCACGAACAGGCCCACCAGCGAGAAGATGTAGAGGGTCGCGAAGACCACGGCGTAGTCGCGGTTGATGATGGATTCGAAGCCGAGCAGGCCGAGCCCGTCGAGGGAGAAGATGGTCTCGATCAGCAGAGAGCCCGTGAAGAAGGCGGAGATGAACGCGCCCGGAAAGCCGGCGATGATGATCAGCATGGCGTTGCGGAAGATATGCCCGTAGAGCACCTGCCGGTCGGTCAGACCCTTCATCCGGGCCGTCATGACGTACTGCTTGCGGATCTCTTCCAGGAAGGAGTTCTTCGTCAGAAGCGTCGTCGTGGCGAACGCCGACAGCGACATGGCGATGATCGGCAGGGTCAGGTGCCAGAAATAGTCCGGAATGACGACGGTGACACAGCGCTGGGCGTCGAAGGCGTTGCTCCATGGCGCGCAGGTGATCCCGCGCACCCCTTCCGACAAGAGCCCCCGTAACGGAAACCAGTCATAGAAGGACCCGCCGGCGAACAGGACGATCAGCAGCACGGCGAACAAGAAGCCCGGGATCGCGTAGCCGACGATGATGACGCCGGAGGTCCAAACGTCGAAGCGCGAGCCGTCGCGCACCGCCTTGGAAATGCCGAGCGGGATGGAGATGCCGTAGGAAATCAGGGTCATCCACAGCCCGAGGGAGATGGAGACCGGAAGCTTCTCCGCGATCAGTTCCAGAACGCCGATGTCGCGGAAATAGCTCTCCCCGAAATCGAAGCGGATATAGTTCCAGATCATCAGCAGGAAGCGCTCGACGGGTGGCTTGTCGAAGCCGAACTGCTGCTCCAGCTCGAGAATGAACTCCGGATCGAGGCCCTGAGCGCCGCGATAGCGCGAGGTCACGCTGTCGGATGCTCCGGAACTCGACGCGCCCGGTTCCGAGCCACCGCCGAAATCGCCGCCTCCCCCGGAGATGCGGGCGGTGGCGGACACGTCCATTCCCTGGAGCTGGGCGATGACGCGTTCGACCGGGCCGCCGGGCGCGAACTGCACAACCAGGAACGAGATCAGCATGATCCCGAGCAGGGTCGGAACGATCAGCAGCAGTCGCCGAACGATGTAGGAGGCCATGCAGCGCTGTTCCTATCCGTCGCGTCCGAGGGCGGCCGCCTTGTCGGCATCCCACCACCAGGTGGCGGCCACCGGGAAGGCGTAGTGCGGCGTCTTCTCCGGGTAACCGAACAGATCCCAGTACGCCACCCGGTGGGTGGCGCTGTACCAGTTCGGCACCCAGTAGAACCCGACGCGCAGAACACGGTCGAGGGCACGGGCGGCCGTCACCATGTCCTCGCGGGTCGGAGCATTGACGAGTTTCGCCACCAGCGCATCGATCGCCGGATTGCGGATACCGGACAGGTTGGACGACCCGTCGGTGTCGGCCGCCTCCGACGTCCAGAACTCCCGGATGCCTTCGCCGGGCGTCGCGCTCAGGGCAAAGCGCCGCCCCACCATGTCGAAATCGAACCCGTTCAGGCGCGACTGGAACTGGGCGGGATCGACCAGCCGGAAATTCATCTGGATGCCGAGACGCTCCAGATTGCGCGCATAGGGCTGCACGATCCGCTCGAAGCTGGGACTGTTGCCCAGAAGCTCGATGGTGAACGGGTTGCCGTCCGCGTCGACGAGATTGCGGCCGTCGCGCTGCCAGCCCGCCTGCATCAGCAGGTCATTGGCCTCGCGCAGCAGGGTGCGGTCCGACCCTGAACCGTCGGAAACCGGGGGCGTCCAGGCCTCACCGAACGCGGCCTCCGGGATCTGGTCGCGCAAAGGCTCCATGAGCGCGAGCTCCGCCTCGCTCGGCATCCCCTCCGCCATCATGTCGGAGTTCTCGAAGAACGAGGCAACCCGCTCGTAGAGGCCGTAGAACAGGTTCTCGTTGGTCCACTGGAAATCGAAAGCGAGCCCCAGCGCCTGCCGGGTGCGCGGATCGGCGAATTTCTTGCGGCGGGTGTTGATGAACCAACCCTGGGCGCCCGACGGACGATTGTCGGGGAACTCGTTCTTGATGACCTCGCCGTCGCGCACCGCCGGAAAATCGTAGGCCGTGACCCAGTTCTTGGAGATCGATTCCTCGCGGAAGGTCAGCGTCCCGTTGGTCAGCGCCTGGAACGCGATCTGGCGATCCCGGAAGAATTCCACGCGGACGATATCGAAATTGTGCTGCCCGCGGGACACCGGCAGATCGGCCGCCCACCAGTCGGCAACGCGCTCATAATTCACGTAGCGGCCGGTCTCGTGCTCGCCGACCCTGTAAGGGCCGGACGACAGCGGCGGCTCAAGGCTGGAGCGCTGGAAGTCGTTCTCGGTGTAGTAGGCCTTCGACAGGATCGGCATGGTCGCGATCGTCGGCGGCAGGCGGTTGCTGGCCTCCGGCTTGAGCACCACGACGACGGTTTCCGCATCCTCCACCTCGGCTCGCTCCATCCAGCTCAGCACCTGGCGCAGCGAGGGATGTCCCTCGTCACGAAGCGTCTGAAGGGAAAAGGCGACGTCCTCGGCCGTGAGCGGGGAGCCGTCGTGAAACCGTGCTTCGGGCCTGAGGTGAAAGGAGAAGGTCTTCTCGTCGTCGGAGACCGAAACGGTGTCGGCCACCAGCCCGTAGACGGCGTCAGGCTCGTCGAGCTGGCGCACCATCAGCGTGTCGAAGCACATCTCCATCATCGGCGGCGCGTCGCCGGCCAGGATGAACGTGTTGAAGGTGTTGTAGGTGAGCGGGTTCTGATTGAAGCCCCACTGGGAGGGCAGGATGCGCAGCGTTCCGCCCTTCGGCGCGTCCGGATCCACGTAGGGAAACTGCGAAAAATCCGGCGGCAGGGCGAGATCGCCGAAAACCGACAGGCCGTGACGGCCGGCGCCGCCGGCCGGTGCGGAGGCTTGCTGGGCGGCGGCGAGCCTGAACGGCAGCGCCGACGCCCCGAACGCGAAGGCGCCGAGCGCACCGATTTTCAGTGCGCCGCGGCGGGAGACGGGAAGCGAGCGGCGGACGCTCAATTCTTTTCCCTCGCGATTCGGGCGGCCTTCTCCTCGTCATACCACCAGATCGTCGGGAAACCGGGGGTGAACTTCGGCAGCGTCTCGGGATGGTCGATCCGATCCCAGTAGACGATGCGGTCGTTCGGCGCCCGGAATTGGGGCACGACATACTCGTTGTGGAGCAGCACCCGGTCGAGCGCGTGGGTTGCGGCGACCAGCGTCTCGCGGTCGTCGGCGAAGACGATGCGCTGGATCAGGGCGTCGATGGCCGGATTCTTGATGCCGGCATAGTTCTGGGAGCCCGGCCGGTCGGCCGCCTCGGAGCCCCAGTACTCGTTCTGCTCGTTGCCCGGCGACAGCGACTGTCCCCAGACGAAGATCGCGATGTCGAAGTCGCGGGCCCGAACCCGGCGCACGTACTGGGAGCTGTCGACCGTCCTCAGCTGAACGCCGATGCCGAGCTTCTCCAGATCCGCCTTGTAGGCGAGTGCACCGCGCTCGGCGCCGGGCGACGACAGCAGGATCTCCACCTGGAGCGGCTCGCCCGTCTCCGTATCGGTCAGCTTGCCGTTGCGCAGTTCGTAGCCCGCTTCCTTGAGAAGCCGCGAGGCCTCGCGCAGGTTGGCCCGCAACGCCTGGGGCGATCCGCCGACCGGAAGGTCGTAAGGCTCGGTGAAGACGGTCTGGGGAATTCCCTCCCCGTCGACTTCCTCCTCGACGCTCTTCAGGATCTCCAGCTCCTCGCCTTCCGGCAGGCCGGAGGCGGCGAGATCGGTTCCGGCGAAGTAGGAATCGATCCGCTCGTTGAGGCCGTAGGAGAGCCGCTCGTTGGAGCTTTCGAAGTCATAGGCGAGGTTGAAGGCGCGGCGCAGCCGAGGATCCTGGAACTTCTCCCGGCGCAGGTTGAACGTGTAGCCCTGCATGCGCCCGGACCCGACGTCGGGAAATTCGAGCTTCTTCACCCAGCCCTTGTCGATGGCCGGGAAATCGTACTGGGTGGCCCAGCGGTTGGCCGAAAGCTCCTGATACCAGTCGTATTCGTCGGCCTTGAACGCCTGACGGGCCACGTCCGCGTCGCGGTAATACTCGTAGCGGATCTCGTCGAAATTGTTGGTTCCGAGCTTGGTCGGCAGATCCTTGCCCCAATAGTCGTCGACGCGTTCGTAGGTGATCGAGCGTCCGGGAACGACCGAGCCGATGCGGTACGGGCCGGAGCCGAGCGGCGCCTCCACCGTCGAAGCGGTGATGTCGCGGCCTTCTGCCGTCCAGTAATGTTTCGGCAGGATCGGCAACTGGCCGACGATGTGGGGAAGCTCGCGGTTGCCGGCCTGGTCGAACGTGAAGGTGACCTCGCGCTCGCCGGTCACTTCGGCCTTTTCCACATGGCGGTAGTAGAAGGCCTGACCGGGATTGTTCTCCGTCAGCACCTCGAACGACCACACCACGTCGTCCGGCGTGATCGGCTCGCCGTCGTGCCAGCGCGCACCTTCGCGCAGGCGGTACTTCACCCAGGAGGCATCCTTCGGATACTGCACCGCTTCGGCCAGAAGGCCGTAGTCGGCGGAAATATCCAGCTCGTCGTAGGCCGGCTCCATCAGCGTATCGTAGATGAGACCGAGGCCGAGTGCCGGATCGCCCTTGCGCGGCACGAAATTGAGGTTGTCGAACGAGCCGACGCTGTGAAGCCGGATCGTCCCCCCTTTCGGCGCGTCGGGGTTCACGTAGTCGAAGTGGTCAAAGCCTTCGGAGTATTTCGGCTGCCCGGTCAGCGCCGAGGCATGGCGCCACTGGGGCTCCTGGGCGAGGACCGGCGCGGTCGTCGCTGCCGCTGCTGCGGTCAAGAACGCGGCCACACCGAGCGGAAAAATACGCATCATCAGGCGACATCCCTTTCACGGACTCACCATCCATATTAGGGAGCCGGCCCCCTCGACGACACCGCAGATCGAGGCAATGACCAAAATTTAATGCCCGGTCGCGGGCGACCGGGCATCGAATTCGAACAACTCGTCGTGAAGGCGCTGTCGCCCTACTGGCTGGACGACGAATCGCCGCCCGGCAGCGGAGCCGGCGTGTCGGCCAGCGACCGGAGATAGGCGACCAGCTCGGCGCGGTCCTCTTCGCTCTTCACGCCCGCGAACGCCATCTTCGTCCCCGGAACGACGTCCATCGGCGCTTCGAGATACTGATTGAGAAGAGCGTAGGTCCAGGTCTTGTCCTTGCCCCACTCCTGCATCGCGGAGGAGTAGCTGTAATCTTCCTTGTGCAGGACCGGCGCGTCGACGATGCCCCAGAGATTCGGGCCGACCTTGTTCGGGCCACCCTTGTCGAAGGAGTGGCAGGCCTGACAGACGCGCGCCTGGCGCTTGCCGTCATCCGGCGTCGCCGCCGCGACCATCTGCACGAAGCCGTCACCACCGCCGGACGCATCGCCCGAGCCGGACGCGGACGCCTGAGCCGTGTCGGTGGACGCCGCATCGGAGGAACCGGACGCCGCGGCGTCAGAGGAGCCGGACGACGCGTCACCGGAGGCAGCGGCATCACCGGAGCCCGAGGCATCGCCGGAGCCAGAAGCAGCCGCGGTCTGCGTGTCGCCCGACCCGTCGGAACCACCGCTGGCAGCACCACCGCTCGCATCGGTCGCGGTCCCGGTGTCGGCAGACGCCGTCTGCTCTTCCACCGCCGGCAGCGCCACCGGATTGTCGGAGAGCGAACGGAGATAGACGATGACGTCGGCACGCTTCTCGTCGTTGCTGATGCCGGCGAAGCTCATCGCGGTGCCGGGAACGGTGCCGCGCGGATCCTTCAGGAAGGCGTCGAGGTTGGCGAACGTCCAGGTCTTGTCCGCGCCCCACTCCTTCATGCCGGCCGAGTAGTTGAAGTCGGCGTGGCCGAGCACGTCGCTGCCGACCACGTTCCACAGGTTCGGACCGACCTTGTTGGCCCCGCCCTGCTCGAAGGTGTGGCAGGCCTGACACGCCCTGACGCCGTTCTCGCCGGCCGAAGCGCTCGCGTTGGCCAGCAGAACCGGCAGCGGCGTCTCCTTCGGAGCGGCAGGCGCGTCGCCGCTGTTTTCCATCTCGGGAATCGCGATCTCATAGCCGGGCGTCTCCGGCGGATGGTTCGCGAAGATCGCATCGGACAGCACACCGACCGCCATCGCGAACAGCAGGGTGCCGAGCACCGCACCAGCGATCTTGTTAAATTCGAACGAATCCATCCTTGTCCTCATCCTCGTCGCGGAGGGCCCGGGCGGCCGCCATCGCGGCCTTGAAGCCTGAATGCGCGCCGGACACTACCCGCTATAATAATTCTATGTCCACTCGTATAAAGCGCGACGCGCGATAGACAATCGCCGGGCCGCGCGCGCAATTGACGCGCCCTCGGCGGACCACCCCCTGAAAGACACCCCGGAGTCCGAATGTCCGCTGACACGCTCGTCGTCGTACCGGCCCGCCGCAAAGCCACGCGTTTGCCGGACAAGCCGCTCGCCATGATCGGCGACGCCCCGATGATCGTGCAGGTCTGGCGGCGCGCCCGCGAGGCCGACATCGGCCGCGTGATCGTCGCCTGCGACGACGCGGAAATCGCCGCAGTCGTCGAGGATGCGGGCGGCGAGGCGGTGCTGACCGCCGCGGATCACCCGTCCGGCTCCGACCGGGTGTTCGAGGCGGTCTGCCGAATCGATCCGGACGCGCGGATGGGCGCGGTCGTCAACGTTCAGGGCGACTTGCCGACGATCGCGCCGGAAACGGTGCGGGCCGCGCTCCGGCCGCTGAACGAGCCGGAGGTGGCGATCGCCACGCTCGCGGCGGAAATCACCGATGCGGACGAACGCGACAATCCCAATGTCGTGAAGGTGGTCGGCAGTCCCCTTGGTCCAGACCGGCTGCGGGCACTCTATTTCACCCGCGCCACCGCGCCGTGGGGTGATGGGCCGCTCTATCACCATATCGGGCTCTATGCCTTCCGCCGCGACGCTTTGAGCCGGTTCGTGGGGCTTCCGCCATCGCCTCTGGAAAAGCGGGAACGGCTGGAACAGCTGCGCGCCCTGGAGGCCGGCATGCGCATCGACGTGGCAGTGGTTGACGCGGTCCCCCTGGGGGTGGATACCCCCGCGGATCTGGAAAAGGCCCGCGCGCTCCTTTCCTGAGATCCTTTCCGTCCGCGCGCCGAACGAATGAGAATGACAAGCTCCACGCGCCCCCGCGTCGTGTTCCAGGGCGAACCCGGCGCCAACTCCCACATCGCGACCCACACGGTATTCCCCGAAGGCGAGGCCATTCCCTGCCCGACCTTCGAGGACTGCTTCGCCGCGCTCGCCACCGGGACGGCCGATCTCGGCATGATCCCGATCGAGAATTCCCAGAACGGGCGCGTGGCCGACATCCACCATCTCCTGCCGACCTCGCAGCTGCACATCATCGGCGAGTACTTCCAGCCGATCCACCATCAGCTTCTGGGCGTGCCGGGCGCGAAACTGTCGGACCTGAAGAAGGTGCAGAGCCACGTCCAGGCGCTCGGCCAGTGCCGCGCGACCCTGCACAGGCACGGCCTGCTGCCGGTGGTCGCCGCCGACACGGCCGGATCGGCGCGGGAGGTCGCGGAGGCCGGTGACAAGAGCTTCGGCGCGATCGCCTCGCGTCTCGCGGCCGAGATCTACGGGCTCGACATTCTCCTGGAGGACATCGAGGACGCCGACCACAACACCACGCGCTTCGTCATCCTGTCGCCGACGGAGGACAACGCGCCCAACGACGGCACGCCGGTGGTCACGTCGTTCCTCTACCGGGTGCGCAACGTCCCGGCCGCGCTCTACAAGGCGCTGGGCGGGTTCGCGACAAACAACGTCAACATGACGAAGCTGGAATCCTACCAGCTCGAGGGCGAGTTCTTCGCCAGCCAGTTTTATGTGGAAATCGAGGGGCACCCGGAGCAGCCGAACGTTCAGCTCGCCTTCGAGGAGCTCGCCTTCTTCTCCAGTGAGTTCCGCATTCTCGGCGTCTATCCGGCGGCCCCGTTCCGCGCGAACATCCGCGAGCCGGAGGAGAATCGCGCATTGCGCCCGGGCGCACGCCACCCCGCTTGACGGACCGGCGCCGAACGCGTCACCAATTTCCGCATCAAGACATGCGGAGCCGATACGATGGTGAACGACAGCGACGCGGAGAGCGCCGAAGCCGACGCCGCCGCCATTGGTGCGATCCTGCGAACCGTGGCGACGGCTTTTCGCAACCAGGACACGACGGGCCTCGCCGAGATCTATGCCGAGGACGCCGACTGGACGAATGCGTTCGGCACGACGCTGAAGGGCCGGCAGGCGATCGTCGACTATCTCGACGAGCTCTTCGCCCATCCGCGCTTCGGCCCGGGCAAGCCGAAAGGCCCACCGAACGCCGACGTCCGGGCGCTGGGCGCCGACGTGGTCGTGGCCCGAACCTATGTGGAGCTGGAAGGCCAGGAGACCCCGAGCGGGCATATTCCGATGAGACGGAATTTTTCGCTCAAGGTGATCGCCCGCGAGGCAGACGGGATCTGGCGCATCGTGTCCGACATCTACATGGATGCCCGCGACGAGGCGACGTTCCACGACGCCTGAGGTGTCAGGCGCCGTCCGCGAATGCCTTGATCAGGTGATAGGCGATCGCCATCGACGGCGGCACCATGAAGCCGTCCGGATGGGTGCGGGCCATCATCGCCGGCAGGTCCGACCGGTGAAACCAGCGCACGTCCTCCAGTTCCTCCACCTCGCGCACGAGATCGAAGGACCGGGCTTCCGCGAAGCAGCCGATCATCAGATTGGAGGGAAATGGCCAGGGCTGGCTCGCATGATAGGCCACGGCGCCCACCTCGATGCCCGCTTCCTCGCGGATTTCGCGGCGAACGGCGTTCTCCAGCGTCTCGCCCGGCTCGACGAAGCCGGCGAGGCAGGAATAGACGCCCTCCTGAAACCGGTACTGACGGCCGAGCACGCACCGGTCGCCGTCGATCGGCAGCATGATCACCACCGGATCGGTGCGCGGGAAATGGTGGGTCCCGCAGCTCGGGCAGTCCCGGCGATAGCCACCGAGTGCCGGCGCGCTCCGCGCCCCGCAGTTGGCGCAGAACCCGTGGCGCTGATGCCAGGACAGAAGGCTGCGCGCCTGGGCGAGCGCGCCGAGATCCGCAGCGCTCACCCGGGCCTCGCTGGCCAGCGTCCGCAGATCGACGACGTCCAGCGCGCCGGCCTCCTCAGGCAGGCGTCCCGACGCCGCGATGCGCGGCGCCCCATCCTCGAACCCGAGGAGCACGGCGCCGGCCAGGTCGGCATCGACGTCGCGAGCGACGCCGCGCTCGTGCGCCGCCCGCGCATCGGCGCCGGCCGTGATCAGAACCTTGTCGTCGGAAAACAGGAAGAAGCGGGCATCGGCCTGCTCCGCAAGTTTTTCCACAGATGGAAGATTTTCGCGCGCCTCGGCGATGCGATCGATGCGATTTCCCGCAAACCCGGTCTCTGCCGACGCTTCGAAAGGCGGAAAGATCGGATTTTTGGCGCGCTGCATCGTCGTCCTTGTCACCAGAGGCCGCCGGGCGGGAACCGGATCGCGCCCGGCCTGGGCGCGCCCATCGGCGAATCGGAAACCGGTTCATCCCGGCTCCCCCTTAACCGTGGCGACTGCGCCGGCCGCAATCAAGCCGGCGGGCGCGTACGGCGGTTCAGCTTTCCTGCAGGGCCTTGTCCAGCCGGGCCGTGAAGTCGGCGCTCTCCAGCCCGTCCCACGGCAGCGGCTGGGTCTTTCCCCACACCGGGCCGGGCCAGGCGGGATCGTCGGCGAAGCGGGCGATGACATGGATATGGAGCTGCGGGACCGCGTTGCCGAGGGCGGCCACGTTGAGCTTCTCCGCGTCGGTCTCCTGCCTGAGGATCCGCGAGACCAGCGCGATCTCCTCCATCAAGACGGCGCGATCGCCGGGATCGAGATCGATCAGTTCCACGCAGTCGGCGCGGCGCGGCACCAGGATCAGCCAAGGATAGGTGCGGTCGTTCATCAGCCGGACCGTGCACAGCTCCAGCTCGGTGACTTCCATCGTGTCGGCTGCAAGGCGCTCGTCGAGCGCGAAGGCGTGGGCCATGGACGGTCTCCCCAATTTCGCTGCCGGCTTCGGTGGACAATCGGGCGGACCGGCTTTGGAGGCGAAAATTCGCACGTCCTGCGGCCTTGCCAAAAGGGGGGCGACCTTTGATATAGAGAAGTCGGGAGGTTGGCAGTGGACGGGTCACTCGCCAACCGGGTCAGGTCCGGAAGGAAGCAGCCCTAACGAGCCAGGCACGGGTCACCGTGCCAGCCTCCCACCTTTCCGCTCGTAACGGGCGGAACGAAGGAGAAGCGGGCCGGGTCGCCTGCTTCCGCTCCCGCCAACGCGATCGATCACGACGTGCGCTTCGGATCCGCGGGTCCGACCGCCCCGTGATCCAGGGAACTCCGGCGCCGGGTCATGGACGACACACCACCCCGCGAGGACCCGGCCGCACCGTATCGCGTTCTGGCGCGCAAATACCGCCCCCGCAGTTTCGAGGACCTGATCGGCCAGGCGCCGATGGTCCGCACCCTCAAGAACGCTTTCGAGACCGGCCGCATCCCCCAGGCCTGGATGCTCACCGGCGTGCGCGGCGTCGGCAAGACGACCACCGCCCGCATTCTGGCGCGCGCTCTCAACTACGAAACGGCGACCGCCGACCGTCCGACCATCGACATGCCCGAACTCGGCGAGCACTGCGCGGCGATCATGGAAGGCCGCCACGTCGACGTCATCGAGATGGACGCGGCCTCCCACACCTCCATCAACGACATCCGGGAGATCACCGAGGCGGCGCGCTACAAGCCCGTGTCGGCGCGCTACAAGGTCTACGTCATCGACGAGGTGCACATGCTCTCGACGGCGGCGTTCAACGGCCTTCTGAAGACGCTCGAGGAGCCGCCGGAGCACGTGAAGTTCGTGTTCGCGACCACCGAGATCCGGAAGGTCCCGGTCACGGTGCTGTCGCGCTGCCAGCGCTTCGACCTGCGCCGGGTGGACGCGGAGCCGCTGGTCGCCCACCTCACGTCGATCGCGAAATCCGAGGGCGTGTCCGTCGAGGACGAGGCCTACCGTCTGATCGCCCGGGCCGCCGAGGGATCGGTGCGCGACGCGCTCTCGCTGATGGATCAGGCGATCGCCCACGGCGCCGGCGCGGTCTCGGCCGCCTCGGTGAAGGACATGCTCGGGCTGGTCGACCGGGCCCGGGTTGTGGATCTGTTCGAGATGGTCATGCGCGGCGACATCGCCGGCGCGATCGCCGAACTGGACGAGCAGTATGCCGGCGGCGCCGACCCGGCCACGGTCCTCTCCGACCTGGCCGCCTTCGTTCATCTGGTCACCCGGTTCCGCCTGGTTCCGGACGTGGCCGCCGACGCGACCGTCACCGAGGAAGAGCGCACCCGCGGCGCCGCCTTCGCCGAGACCCTGTCAGTCCCGGTCCTGTCCCGCGCCTGGCAGATCCTGCTCAAGGGCCTGCCGGAGGTGCAGAACGCCGCCAAGCCGCTGGCAGCCGCCGAAATGGTGCTGGTGCGACTGGCGCACTCCGCCGACCTGCCGACCCCGGACGCCGTGCTCAAGGCGCTCGGAGGCGGTGCCCCTGCCGGCTCGGCACCCTCCCAACCGGCGGCGGACAGTGGCGGGGGACCGCCCCCGCCCCAGGCCCGTGCCGCCCAGGCCGGCGGCCGGCCGGCCGATCCGGTTCGCCAGGAAGCGCCGGCTCCGGCCCCTGCCCCCCGCGCCGAAGCGGTTCCGGCAGCCGGGCCGAAGCTGGAATCGCTGCAGGACGTGGCCGCGCTCGCGGGCGAGATGCGTGCCGTCCAGCTCAAGTTTGCGGTCGAGCGGCAGATGCGGCCGGTCAAGTTCGAGCCGGGCCGGATCGAGGTCGCAATGGTGCCCAATGCGCCGACCACACTGGCCGGCGAGCTGGGGACCCGGCTGACGGAATGGACCGGCCGGCGCTGGATCGTGGCGGTGTCCTCCGACGAGGGCGGCGAGACGCTGCACGAGGAGCGCGCCCGCACCGCGGAGGCGCTCAGGGCCGATGCCGCCACAGACCCGATCGTGGCCGCGGTGCTGAACCGCTTTCCCGGCGCGGAGATCGTCGATGTCCGCGTCACCGAAACCGATGAACCGGCCGTGGACGCGCCGCCGGACGACGAGAACGAGGAGTAGCTCCCGTGGACTTTATGAAGATGATGAAGCAGGCGAAGGAGCTCCAGTCGAAGATGGGCGACCTTCAGGAGCAGATGGGCGCCGTCGAGGCCGAGGGCACGTCCGGAGGCGGGCTGGTCAAGGTCCGCGTCAACGGCAAGCAGGAACTGCTCGGGGTGACCATCGATCCCACCCTGATGAAGCCGGAAGAGGCGGAGATCCTGGAGGACCTGATCGTCGCCGCCCACACCGACGCCAAGGCCAAGGTGGACGTGGCCGTCCAGGAGAAGACCCAGGAGATCATGTCGGGCATGGGCCTGCCGCCGGGAATGATGCCCGGCATGTGAGGCGGCCCGCCGGAGCCGCCGTTCGCCCCGCAGATCGTCCCCACTCCGGCCGTTTCCGCGAACGCAGGAATCAGGCGGGTTCGAAGAGGGGTGCCGACCTGCCCTTTGGAAAGCGGTCGACGCTCCGTTCTCCTTCCCGAGCCACACCCTGATGCGCCCGGGGCATCTGCCTCACTCCGGAGTCCCGCTTTCGCGGGAATGAGCGGAGAATAGGCAGCGCCTCACGAATCGCATCCTCCCTCCGCCCTGCCGCGCCCGTTCCACAAGCCAGACCGAACACCACCCATGGCCGCCACCACCGGACCAGAAATCGAGCGCCTGATCCAGCTCCTGGCAAAACTGCCGGGGCTAGGGCCGCGCTCGGCCCGGCGCGTGGCGCTGACGCTGGTCAAGAAGCGCGAGGCCCTGCTGACGCCGCTGGCGAACGCCCTGACGGAGGTGGCGGAAGCGGTGAAGGTGTGCTCGACCTGCGGCAACATCGACACCGCCGACCCGTGCTCCATCTGCACCGACCCACGCCGCGACGCCTCGCTGATCGTCGTGGTGGAGGACGTCTCCGATCTCTGGGCGCTGGAGCGCGCCGCGGCGATCTCCGCCAGATATCATGTGCTCGGCGGCACCCTGTCGGCGCTGGACGGGATCGGGCCGGACGCACTCAACATTCCGCAGCTCATCGAGCGTGCCCATTCAGCGGAGGTGACGGAGATCATCCTGGCGGTGAACGCCACCGTCGAGGGCCAGACCACCGCCCATTATCTGATGGAGCAGCTGAGCGGGCTCGGCGTGACGGTCACGCGGCTCGCCTCCGGCGTGCCGGTGGGCGGCGAACTCGACTATCTCGACGAGGGCACGCTGTCGGCCGCCATGCGGCAGCGCCGGCCTTTTTAGGGGGAGAGATTCTCCCCCGCCGCCGTCGAGAGTCGGACAGGCAGAGCCATTTACTCCGCTCATCCCCGCGCAAGCGGGGATCCATAGGGCCTCACCGTCAGAGCTGAAGCGTTTCGTGGAGATCGCGCCATTCCCCGTTCTCCTGAAGAACCAGGGCAATCTTCCACTCCCGCCGCCATTTCTTGATCTGCCGCTCGCGGACGAAGGCCGCTTCCCGGTTCTCGTGGACCTCGTATCAGACGAGGGTCTTGATCCGGTGGGTCCGTGTGAAGCCTGGCAGGGCTCCGGTCTTGTATTCGTGTACCCGGCGCGCGAGGTCGTCGGTCATCCCCACATGGAAGGTCATGGCGAGAGGATAGCCCGAACCTCCCTATCATCCTGCCTGAATCTGGCGCAGCCGCCCTATGGATCCCCGCTTTCGCGGGGATGAGCGGAGTGTGGGTTGGCGCTCCCTCAAACAACTCGCCCCTCACCTCCTCCACCACCAGCGCGCGACCGCGCGCCGGCCGGTCAGGCCGCCCACCCGGAGCCGGTGAGCGCAGCGAACTCGGCGTGAGGGACAAGCCGAACCGCCGCGAGCGCGGGCTCGCTCGCGCCGCGAGACAAAAAAACGGCCCGCCAAGAGGGCGGGCCGCTGTCGTCAATGCTCGGTCGAGGCGCAGCCTCAGACCTTGAAGCCGGCCTGCCGGACGAGATCGACCAGCGCGACCTCGGGCCGGGCGCCGATGTGCTGGATCACCTCGGCCGCCGCGATGCCGCCGATGGCGGCGCAGTCGGGCAGCGGCAGGCCGCGGGCCAGACCGAACAGGAAGCCGCCGGCGTAGAGGTCGCCCGCGCCGGTCAAATCGACGATCTTGTCGATCGGCGCGGCCTTCACGTGGTGGGTCTCGTCGCGGGTGACGGTCAGCGAGCCCTCGCCGCCCATGGTCACGGCGGCGAGCTTGGCATCCTGGCGCAGCGCGGCGACGGCGCTGTCGAAGTCCGACGTCTCGTAAAGCGCGCGCAGCTCGTGCTCGTTGGCAAAGACGATGTCGACGGTGCCGGACTTGATCAGCTCCAGGAACTCGGAGCGGAACCGGTCGACGCAGAAGGTGTCGGACAGCGTCAGCGCGACCTTGCGGCCGTTCTGGTGCGCGATCTCCGCGGCCTTGCGGAACGCTTCCTTGGCGTCGGCCGGATCCCAGAGATAGCCTTCCAGGAAGGTGACTTCGGCATCGGCGACCAGCGCCGGATCGACGTCGTCCGGGCCGAGCGCCTGGCAGGCACCGAGGAAGGTGCTCATGGTGCGCTCGCCGTCCGGCGTGACCAGAACGAGGCAGCTGGCCGTCGGCGCGCCGCCGGAGAGCGGCTTGGTGTCGAACGCGACGCCCACACCGCGCATGTCGTGGCGGTAGGCCTCGCCGAACTCGTCGTCGGCAACCTTGCCGATATAGGCGGCCTTGCCGGTAAGCGAGGAAATGCCGGCGATGGTGTTGCCGCCGGAACCGCCGGAAATCCGGACCACCTGGCCCAGATCGGCGTAGAGGCGGGCGATCTCGTCCCCGTCGACCAGGCGCATCGATCCCTTGGTCAGATTTTCACGGACAATGAAGTCGTCGTCGACGTGGGCGAGAATATCGAAGATCGCGTTTCCGATCCCGAGTACGTCATAGCGCGGCGCGGCCATTAGTGGTCGGTCCTCCTTGCTTGGTCGGGTCTGTTCGAAGACTTCCGATCGCCATCGCAGCCAGCGGCGCGGAAACGACCGGATCTCGAATTGTGAGGTTCGAAGTGGCGCGAACCTTACAGAGAACGGCCCGGATTGCCACCCCCGCCGCTCGGATCGGTCCGAAGCCCACGCTTGAGCCCCATCCCGGAAAGGCCTATGTCGGCGCCAGCCGTCGTCATCCGCCGATCGGACAAACCGGACCCTTCGCCCATGCTGTCGAGCGCGTCCCGCGCCTTTTCCGAGATTTTCTCCCAGCCGTTCCGCCCGGTGTTCCTGAAGACGCTGGGCATCACGATCGCACTCCTGATCGCCGTGTGGCTCGGCGTGCAGGCGGCGCTGACCTACTGGGTCACCCTTCCCTACGGCTGGATGGAGACCGTCCTGTCGGTCCTGACCGGCATCGGGATGGTGTTCGGCCTCGCCATTCTGGCAGCCCCGGTGTCGGCGGCCGTTGCCGGCCTGTTCCAGGACGAGATCGCGGGCACGGTGGAGCGGCTGGACTATGCCGGCGACCGGCCGGGCACCGACGTGCCGATGATGCGTGGGCTCTGGCACACGGTGAAGTTCACCGGCGTGGTGATCCTCGGCAACATCCTGGCCCTGCTCCTGCTGCTGGTTCCGGTGGTCAACATCGCCGCCTTCTTCCTGGTGAACGGCTATCTGCTGGGCCGGGAATATTTCGAGGCCGCCTCGATGCGGTTCCGCTCGGAGGCGGAGACCAAGCGGCTGCGCCAGCAGCACAGCTTCCAGATATTCCTCGCCGGGCTGATCATCGCCGGGGTTCTGGCGGTGCCGATTCTCAACCTCGTCACCCCGATTTTCGCCACCGCGTTCATGGTGCACCTGCACAAGCGCATCGCGGCCGGCGAACGGATGTGACATGTAAGCGGCGCCGGAGATCGCCGCATTCTCAAGGCATGCGCCCGACTTCCGCCGGCGATGGGGCGCTGCAATACGTCGCGGACCAGCCATGCGCCTCCCGGCTTTGACGGGGGTCTGGTCGCAGGCTAGAACCATGATAGAAATCGCCCGGCGCCCCATCCGGAGACCGCGTAATGTCGCAAGCCGACGTCAAGGCAAACCGCCCGCTTTCACCTCATCTGCAAGTCTACCGACCGATCGTCACGATGGTGATGTCGATCGTGCACCGCATCACCGGCGCGGCACTGTTCTTCGGCACCATCCTGCTGGTCTGGTGGCTCGTCGCCGCCGCCACGGGTCCCGACGCGTTCGCAACTGCGAACGGTTTCCTGGGATCGTGGATCGGCATGATCCTGCTGTTCGGCTTCACCTGGGCGCTGCTGCACCACATGCTCGGCGGCATCCGCCACTTCATCTGGGACACCGGCCGCGGCTTCGACGCGAAATCCCGCGAGGGGCTGGCCTGGGCCACCATCATCGGTTCGGTTTCGCTGACGGTCCTTCTTTGGATCGTCGGGCTGATCGTGATCTGAGGAACCATCATGGTTGACATGACGACCCCGCTCAAACGCGTCCGCGGCCTCGGATCGGCCCGCTCCGGAACCGATCATTTCTGGAAGCAGCGCCTGACCGCGCTCGCCAACGTGCCGCTGGTCATCTTCTTCATCGTGCTGTTCATCTCGATGGCCGGCGAGAACTACGAGACGGTCCTAGACCGGCTCTCCTCTCCGGTGGTCGCCATCGTCTTCATCCTGATGATCGCCTCGGTCGCCTATCACATGCGCCTCGGCATGCAGGTGATCATCGAGGACTACATCCACGGCGAGCCGCAGCGCGTACTTCTGCTGATCGCCAACACATTCTTTTCGCTGATCGTGGCGGCCGCCTCGATCTTCGCGATTCTGAAAATCAGCTTCGGAGGCTAAAGCCATGGCCGGGAGTAACGGCACCGGGAGCAACGGTTCGGGCAACGGCGCAAAGCCGGCCCTGATGGGCGAGGCCTACCCGATCATCGACCACACCTTCGACGTGGTGGTGGTCGGTGCCGGCGGCGCAGGACTGCGCGCCGTCGTGGGCTCCGCCGAGGCCGGTCTCAAGACCGCCTGCATCACCAAGGTCTTTCCCACCCGCTCGCACACGGTTGCCGCCCAGGGCGGCGTCGCTGCGTCCCTCGGCAATATGGGCGAGGACGACTGGCGCTGGCACATGTACGACACCGTGAAGGGGTCGGACTGGCTCGGCGACCAGGATTCCATCGAATATCTGGTCCGCAACGCGCCCGCCGCCGTCTACGAACTCGAGCACTGGGGCGTGCCCTTCTCGCGCACCGAGGACGGCAAAATCTATCAGCGGCCGTTCGGCGGCATGACCACCCACTTCGGCAAGGGTACCGCCCAGCGCACCTGCGCCGCCGCCGACCGCACCGGCCACGCCATCCTGCACACGCTCTATGGCCAGTCGCTGCGCCATTCGGCGGAGTTCTTCATCGAGTATTTCGCCCTCGACCTGATCATGGAAGACGGCGCCTGCCGCGGCGTCATGGCCATGTCGCTCGACGACGGCTCGATCCACCGCTTCCGCGCCCACAAGGTGATCCTGGCCACCGGCGGCTACGGCCGGGCCTATTTCTCCTGCACCTCCGCCCACACCTGCACCGGCGACGGCAACGCCATGGTGCTGCGCGCCGGCCTGCCGCTGCAGGACATGGAGTTCGTGCAGTTCCACCCGACCGGCATCTACGGTGCGGGCTGCTTGATCACCGAGGGCTCGCGCGGCGAAGGCGGCTACCTGACCAACTCCGAAGGCGAGCGCTTCATGGAGCGCTACGCACCGTCGGCGAAGGACCTGGCGTCCCGCGACGTCGTCTCCCGGTCGATGACCATGGAAATCCGCGAGGGCCGCGGCGTCGGCAAGGAAGCCGACCACATCTTCCTTCACCTGGATCACCTCGACCCGGCGATCCTGCACGAGCGGCTTCCGGGCATTTCCGAATCCGCCCGGATCTTCGCCGGCGTGGACGTGACCAAGGAGCCGATCCCGGTGCTGCCGACCGTGCACTACAACATGGGCGGCATCCCGACCAACTTCCACGGCGAGGTCCTGACCAAGAAGGGCGGCGATCCGGATGCGGTGGTTCCGGGCCTGATGGCCATCGGCGAAGCGGCCTGCGTGTCGGTCCACGGCGCCAACCGCCTCGGCTCCAACTCGCTGATCGACCTGGTCGTGTTCGGCCGTGCGGCGGCCCACCGCTGCGCCGAGACGATCCAGCCGAACCAGACCCATGCAGAGATGTCGAAGACGGCCGGCGAGGAAGCCATCGCCCGTCTCGACCACTTCCGCTACGCCTCCGGCGGCACGCCGACGGCGGAGCTGCGCGACCGGATGCAGAAGACCATGCAGTCGAACTGCGCCGTGTTCCGCACCGGCGAGGTGCTCGAAGAGGGCCACCACAAGATCCACGAGCTCTGGGCCGGCGCCGAGGACGTGAAGGTCTCCGACCGGTCGCTGATCTGGAACACGGATCTGATCGAGACGCTGGAGTTCGACAACCTGATCAGCCAGGCCGTGGTCACCATGGACTCCGCGATGAACCGGCAGGAATCCCGTGGCGCCCACGCCCGCGAGGACTTCCCGGACCGCAACGACGACGAGTGGATGAAGCACACCCTCGCCTTCTGCGATCCCGACAAGCGCGAAGTGAACCTCGACTACCGCCCGGTCCACTCCTACACGCTGTCGAACGACATCGGCTATATCGAGCCGGCCAAGCGGGTCTACTGAGGACCGACCGCCGGTGACCGCGATGACCCAGCTTTCCGGCCGCGGCGCGTTGGACGCGCCGTTCGGCAGCCTCAAGCCCGGGGCGGCAATGCGTGCCATGCTCGCGCTCGCCCGGGGCCGCCGGCTTGCGCCGGGGGCACGGAGCTGGGTGCGCCGCCGGGTGCGCCGGATGATGCCGCCCGACGAGATCGATATCGTGGTCGAGGGGCTGTCCTTCCGGGTTTCGCCGCGCGACAACAAGGATGGCTTCGACCTCGCCGCCAAGCACCGGCTGCCGGAGGCCGAGGAACGGGCGTTCGTCCTGGATCAGCTCCAGCCCGGCGATCTGTTCGTCGACATCGGCGCCAACCTGGGCGTCTATTCGGTCTCCACGGCGGCGCGCGGGCCACAGGGCATCCACGTGGTGGCGTTCGAGCCGCATCCGGTGTCGCAGCCGCGGCTCGCCCTCAATCTGGCCGCCAACGGTCTGACCGACCGGGTGACGATCGAGCCGGTGGCCGTCGGCCCGACGCGCGGCACGACGACCTTGTGGGCCAACGCCTCCGGCAATGCGGGACGTGCGTCCCTGCACGCCTTCGACGGCGACCGCTCGCTGGGCTTCGACGTCGACATCGTTCCGCTGGCCGAGCGGCTCGCCGACTATTCGGCGCCGGTGGGCGTGCTGAAGATCGACATCGAGGGCTTCGAGGACCAGGCGCTCCTGCCCTACGTGGACTCGGTGCCGCGCGAGCGGTGGCCGCGGGCGATCGTCGCCGAAACCACCCACGCGCACCTCTGGCAGCGCGATCTGATCCAGGGGCTGCTGGAGCGCGGCTACACCCGCGCGGCCACCACGGCCGAAAACGTCATGCTCATCCTGTCCGGGGCGCCGACTGCCCCTTTGAACACGCCACGCTGAGGAAAGACGATGGTCGAACTCACGCTCCCCAAGAACTCAAAGATCACCGACGGCAAGGTTTGGGACAAACCTGCCGGCGCAAAAAACCTGCGCGAGTTCAAGGTCTATCGCTGGAACCCCGACGATGGCCGCAATCCGCGGGTCGACACCTATTATGTCGACACGGAAGACTGCGGGCCGATGATCCTGGACGGGCTCATCTGGATCAAGAACAAGGTCGACCCGACGCTGACCTTCCGCCGGTCCTGCCGCGAGGGCATCTGCGGCTCGTGCGCGATGAACATCAACGGCATCAACCATCTCGCCTGCACGTCCGGCATGGACGAGGTGAAGGGGCCGGTGACGCTTTATCCGCTGCCGCACATGCCGGTGGTGAAAGACCTTGTTCCGGACCTGACCAACTTCTATGCGCAGCTGCGCTCGGTGGAGCCATGGCTCAAGACCGTCACCCCGACCCCGCAGAAGGAATGGCGCCAGAGCCACGACGACCGGGTCAAGCTGGACGGCCTCTACGAGTGCATCCTGTGCGCCTGCTGCCAGACCTCCTGCCCGAGCTACTGGTGGAATTCCGACCGCTATCTCGGCCCCGCCGTGCTGCTGCAGGCCTATCGCTGGATCATCGACTCGCGTGACGAATCGACCGGCGAGCGGCTCGACGATCTGGAAGATCCGTTCCGGCTCTACCGCTGCCACACGATCATGAACTGCGCCAACGCCTGTCCGAAGGGCCTGAACCCGGCCAAGGCGATCGCGGAGATCAAGAAGCTGATGGTCGAGCGGCAGGTCTGAGGCAAATCCCAGGAAAAGTGGGAACCGGTTTTCCGTCCGGGATTTGCCTTTAAAGAATAGCGCTCACGCGAGTTCGCTTCGCTCACCGCTGCGCGGGCGCGGCCTGACCGGCCGGCGCGCGGTCGCGCGCTGTAAAATCCCAGGAAAAGTGGGAACCGGTTTTCCGTCCGGGATTTGCCTTTAAAGAATAGCGCTCACGCGAGTTCGCTTCGCTCACCGCTGCGCGGGCGCGGCCTGACCGGCCGGCGCGCGGTCGCGCGCTGTAAAATCCCAGGAAAAGTGGGAACCGGCACAGGCCGGCTTTTCGCTGCTCTTGAAACCCAGAAAGCCCGCTTGATCGAGCGGGCTTTTTTCGTTCCGGACGGCTCAGCCCCAGACCGGGCTCAGGAAGATCGCCATGGCCAATAGCCAGCCGGCCGACCACAATCCGGAGCGGATCAGGTTCATCCCCTTGAGGTAGGACAGCACGTAGGCAATCCGGACCACGATGAAGACGATCGCCAGCGCGTTGATTGCCGGCTGAGGGCCACCGTTCATTTCCGCCACGATCACGGCGACACCGAACAGGAGGAACGCCTCCCAGCAGTTCTGGTGCGCGGCATAGGCGCGCCTGCGAAAGCCGCTCTGTTCGGCATGCCGCGCCCGCGGGTCCCGGTTGTCGAGCTCCGGATCCGCCTTGGCGGGATAGACGGCGGCGAACGGCATCAGGCTGGCGATCACCAGACACCACATTGCAATGGACATGGACACGGGCTCCCGGGGGCTTCGGATACGGGTCAGGTACGGCAGGCATGATCCGTCAGATCAGGACAAGCCGGAAGTCACCACTCGGTTCCGCCCGCCTTCCTTTGCAGCGTAAAGGGCCTTGTCGGCCCGCTGCATCACCTGTTCGAGCCGGTCGCCGCTTCCGTTGCTGAGATCCCGAGAGCTGCTGACGCCTGCGCTGAAAGTGACGGGAGCCACCCCGGCGAATGCCGGATCCGCTGCGACCACTTCCCGTATCCGGTCGACGATCCGCGCCCCCTGCTCCGCACCGCACTGGGCGAGGATCAACCCGAATTCCTCGCCGCCGAGCCGGAACAGCCAGTCAACCGGGCGCAGGATCCTGCGGATCGTTTCCGCGAACGCGACCAGGACCGCATCGCCGGCCGCATGGCCGTGGGTGTCGTTAAGCTTCTTGAAATGATCGAGATCGATGACCGCGAAAGCGAACGTCTCCGCCGAGCGCGCACTTCGCATGGACTCCGCGGCGAAGACCCGGCTGAGCATACGGCGGTTCCAGCTTCCGGTCAGGCTGTCGGCAAGGGCGGCCCGGCTCAGTTCGAGCTGGTGCATGACCAGGGCCGCGAGGTCGGCCATCATCTGACGCTCGGCGGGGCTGAGAACGCGTGGCTTGCTGTCGATCGCGCACAGCGTCCCGAACGGGACCCGATCGCGCGTGACCAGCGGGGCACCGGCATAGAAGCGGATGTAGGGCATGCCCGTGACATAGGGATTCTGGACGAAACGCCCGTCTTCGGTGGCGTCGGCGATCTCCAGAAGATCGTCCTGTTCCAGGGCGTGAAGGCAGAAGGTGTCCTTCAGCGGGATCGGACCGGTGTTCAGTCCGACGGCCGCCTGAATCCACTGCTGTTCGCCGTCCAGGAAGCTCACATGGGTGATCGGCATGCCGAGAGCGGTCGAAGCGATACGGGTGATGCGCTCGAAGATCGGCTGTGCCTCAGCTTCCAGAACCCCGTAGTCCTCCATCGCCACCCGGCGCGTGTCACCGGCGGCAGTCCCGTGCGTCGCCACAGACGCCCCCATGATCTCGTCCTCCTGGAGCACTTCCCGTTCAAAGTGACTGACACTGAACGATTTGGATGTGCTCGGGTACTTGGTCGTTCACCCATTCCCTGTCGACCCCCGATCCCGTCAGACCGGACACGGCTCGCGGCCGGCCGCCCCGCGTGGCCCGACAGAGCCAACGGACATCAAGTTACACCGCCAAGCTGTCGCAAAGGTGGCGTGCGCGATCCCGGATGGGCGACGGAGACAACCGTCGGCACGCAGACATCGGACCGTCCGGACATCAAACCGGAGGATTCAGGCGTCGATCCGTTCCTGACCCGCACAAACGGAGCAGTTGCGACCACCGGCCTTGGCCCGGTACAGCGCCTCGTCGGCGCGGGCGAGAATCCTGGGAAGGCTGTCGTCGTCGCTGCCGCCGAGGACACGCGGCCTGTGATCCGTTATGCCGCTGGAGAAGGTGACGCCCCGGCCGCCGAGTTTCGGCCCCCGCGCCTCCAGATCGGCCCGGAGCTGCTCGATCAGTCCTTCGGCCTTGGTCGAGCTGGAATCCACGATCAGGGCCGCGAACTCCTCGCCCCCCATCCGGAAGAACCAGTCTTCCGGGCGCAGGTTGTCGCGGGCCAGACGCGCAAACTCGATCAGGACTTCATCTCCGGCGGCGTGGCCGAACTCGTCGTTCAGCCGCTTGAAGTGGTCGAGGTCGAGCATCGCGAGCGCGAACTTGCGGCCGATGCGGTTTCCGCGCCGGATCTCCGCGGAAACCACCTGGGCCAGCATCCGCCGGTTCCAGGCGCCGGTCAGCCCATCCATCATCGCCTCGCGCTGCAGGTCGAGCTGCCGGCTGGCGAGTGCGGCCAGCCCTGAAAGGACCTCGCGTTTCGCCGGACCGAGCTGTCGCGGGCTGGTGTCGGCCACGCCAAGCGCTCCGATCGGGATGGAGGCGCCAGCATAGAGCGGCGCCCCCGCATAGAACCGGATGTGGGGGGCCTCGACCACGAACCGGTTCGTCGCGAAGCGCGGATCGTCGCGGGCGTCTTCCACGACGAAGACGTCTTCTCCATCCACGGCATGAATGCAGAAGGAGTCGGTCAGCGGCGCGGCATCCATCTGCCGGCACCGGGTCGTCTTGATCCACTGGCGTTCGCCGTCGAGCAGGCTCACGAAGGCGAGCGGCACCTCGAGTGCGGACGCCGCGATCCGGCTGACCTGGTCGAATATGTCGAGGGTCTCGAGATCAGTGATGCCGAGCCCGGCAATGGCCGACGTCCGCTCGCGTGCGGGGTTCGCGCCGTTTCCGCGATCGTTCTCAACGCCGGACGACCCTCCGGCGATCGTGACATTCAACGGATTGACCATTGCCCCCTGCCCGTCGCGTCGCGCGCCGGTTTCGCCAATGCGCACGGACGATAACGGTGACCATGCGCAGGGGGCACTCTATCGCCTTTCAAGCCAGTGCAAAACAGCACCGACCGTCCGTTTCACCTGACCGGTTCGGCCAAGTCCGGGGCGTCCTGACGAGGCACCGCAATGAAAAACGCCCGGCAGGACGGCATCGGCCCATCACCGATCCGCCCGCCGGGCGTCGAAGTCCACGCGAGAGCGCGTTTTACGACAGGTCGTTGAGAACCGACGAGGTTACCTGATCCTTGTTCTCGACGTCCTTGAGCATCGATTTCATCATCCAGATCTGCTTCTCGTGCTCGGTGAGCCGGTCATCGAGAATGTTGCCGGACGCGTCGTCACCCGCGTCGTCAATCATCGGACGGATCTCGCGCATGGTGCGCACGACGAGTTCGTTGTCGTGAATAAGCTTGCGGACCATCTCCCAGGGACCGGGAACGCCGCGCTCTTCCTCGACCGACGACAGCTCCTCGAAGTCGGCATAGCTCGACGGCGCGTAATGGCCGAGAGCGCGGATCCGCTCCGCGATGGTGTCGAGGGCGTTCCACTGGTCAGTGTACTGCTCCTCGAACATGAGGTGCAGCGTGCGGAACCGCTGGCCCTCCACGTTCCAGTGAAATCCGTGCGTCTTCACGTAGAGCCGATGGGTGTCAGCCAGCACGCGCGCCAGCCCCTTGGCGATCGACTTGGCTTCGGTCTCGGACATCACGTTGTCATTGCGCATTTTCAGCCTCCTTCTTGTGCCCCGCATTTGGGAGTGCTCGGCGATTTCGCCAACACTCCGAAACCCGGTGTGTCGTCATACCGCACAGGCTCCATCTCGAAGATGTGACACGAGACGATTGGCGGTTGCGTGTCACGAGCGTTAAACGCTGGGTCTGGAAACCGGCGTCGGTATGATTGCGAGAATGAAGCGCGTGAAGTCCCTTCATCGTTCCAAGGTGCGACAAACTGGAGCGGCTGCGGCCTGCATGCTGGCGCTCGTCCTTTCGGGGCCCCCGCCGGCCATGGCGCAGAATGCGGCCATTACGACCGATCAGGTCGACGCCGCGATCCTGATCGACACGGAAATCGCGGCACCCGGGTCGGAGGTCCGCGTCGCAATCCGGCAGACGCTTGCCGACGGCTGGCATACCTACTGGAAGAACCCCGGCGATTCCGGCGCCCCGACCGAAGTGGACTGGACGCTGCCGGACGGCGTGAGCGCCGGTCCCCTGCGCTGGCCGACACCCGAGCGCATCCCCTACCCGCCGCTGATCAACTACGGCTACTCCGGGTCCGCCACCCTTCTGACCAGCCTCACCGTGCCGCAGGACTGGCCCGCGGGCGAACCGGTCGAAGCCGACCTGGCGATCAACTGGCTGGTCTGTTCCGACATCTGCATCCCCCAGAGCGGCGCCGTTCGCCTGTCGATCCCCACCGGCCCCGAGGCGGAGCCGGATTCCGCCGTGGCCTTCACCTTCCTGAACGCCGAACGCGCGCTTCCCACCGTGGTCGACTGGCCGGCCGGCCTGGAGGCCGACGGGGACCGCCTTGTGCTGACGGTGGAGCCGGACGACGTGGATCCCGGCTCCCTCCGAGAGGCCTATTTCTTTCCGGCCGAGTGGGGCGTCGTGGACCATTCCGCCGCTCAGGAGCTCGACGTCCGAGACGGCCGGCTGGTCCTCGCGCTCGCCCCGGACGGCAAGGCCGCCTCGCTCGACGACAGTCCGGTGGCTGGGGTTCTGGCGCTGACGGACGACAGCGGCAAACGCACCGGCTATGCGATCGGCAATCCGGACGCGAGCCTGACCACCCCCGCCGAGCAGACCAACGTCGCCGCCCTGCCGGCCGCTCCCGCGACGCCGCCGGCTTCCGCTGCCGGATCGGGTCCTGACGGCGGAAGCACAGCACCGGGAGGAGGTGCCACGCCCGGTCTCCTGCGTGCGATCGTCTTTGCCTTCCTGGGCGGACTGATCCTCAACCTGATGCCCTGCGTGTTTCCGGTGCTCGCCCTCAAGGCGGTTTCCTTCGCCGGGCACAGCCACGAGGCGGCACCCCGCCGGATCGCCCAGGGACTGAGCTACACCGCCGGGATTCTCCTCAGCTTCCTGGCGCTTGCAGGAGCGCTCCTGGCGATCAAGTCGGGCGGGACGGCGGCCGGCTGGGGCTTTCAGCTTCAACAGCCGCTTGTGGTCGCGGCCCTCGCCTATCTGCTGGTTCTGGTCGGTCTGAACCTCTCCGGTGTCTTCGAGATCGGGCTCGGCCTGACCCGGACGGGCAACGTGGTGCACGGGCGGTCCGGGCTGTCCGGATCGTTCCTCACCGGCGTGCTGGCCGCCGTGGTTGCGACCCCCTGCACGGCGCCGTTCATGGCGGTGGCGATCGGCTTCGCCCTCACCCAGGGGACGGCCGTGACGCTTGCCGTTTTCACCGCGCTCGGGCTGGGCCTCGCCCTGCCCTTCCTGCTGATCTCGTCGGTTCCCGCACTCGGGCACGCGCTGCCGAAGCCCGGGGCCTGGATGATCCGGTTGAGACAGGTCCTCGCTTTCCCGATCTTCGCGACCGCCGCCTGGCTGATCTGGGTGCTCGCGCAGCAGGCCGGGGTCGACGCGATGTTCGCCGCCCTTATCGGCTGCGTGGTTCTGGCCTTTGCCGCCTGGCTGTTCGGCCTGAGCCAGGGCGAACTCAAACGGGGACGCCGGATTGCGGCCGCGGCTGCCGTGCTGGGCCTTCTGGCAGCGGTCGGCCTCCTGGCCCCCACGCTGACGGGGACCGCCGGCCCGGCGGTTGCCGCACCCGGAACCGACCCGGCTGGGGACCAGGCGCCCCTCACCCGGCTGGCCGCGCTCCGGGACGAAGGCAAGCCGGTTTTCCTCAACGTGACGGCGGCCTGGTGCATCACGTGCAAGGTGAACGAGAACGTGGCGTTCGGCTCCCGCTTCGAGGACGCGCTGGTCCGCAACGACGTGACCTATCTGACCGCCGACTGGACGCGTCGCGACCCGGACATCACCCGGCTCCTGGAACGGCACGGTCGCGCCGGTGTGCCGCTCTATCTGGTCTATCCGGCCGGGTCGGGAACGCCGGAGGTGCTGCCTCAGATCCTCACCGAAGGTCTGGTCGTAAAGGCAATCGAGAAGGCGGGCGCCCCGCGCTCCTGATCAGACGCCGAAAATGGCGACGGCCGCCTCGCGCCCGCGCAGTTCCACCGCGCCGATAGCCTTGAGGTCGCTCTCCTCGCCGAGCCCGTTGACCGTCTCGGTATCGAGCAGAACACGGGATTTCAGCGTTTCGTTGAGGTCCTGGAGACGCCGCGCCCGGGTCACGGTATCGCCGTGGACCGAGTAGGCCGTGCGATCCCTTCCCACCATGCCGGCCGTGACGGGGCCCGTGGCGATCCCGATGCGCAGGGACAGCTTCACGTCCTCGAAGGCTTCGCTTCGGGAGACCTTCAGCAGCGCCTGCGCCACCCAGAACGCGCGATCCTGACAGCGGTCGGCTTCCAGCGGCAGGTTGAAGCCCGCCAGGAAGGAACTGCCCTGGCGGGCAAGCATGACGCCACCGGCCTCGCAGACCAGGTCGCTCGCCCGCCGGAAGAAGGCATCGAAGGCGGCGAGGGTCCGGGCGGGGTCCTGATCCTGCGAAGCGGGCGACGGGTCGGCGATCTCGACGGAGACAAGCGACGCGTTCCGAACGGTCGGCGCGAGGACATTCCGGGTTTGCAGAAGCTCGTCGATGGTGGACGCCGGAACGTAGCGGCCGAACGCCGCTTCGACGGACCGCCGCCGCCGGTTCGCGCGCATGCGCTGGGCGACCACCTTGCGCGCCCGGGCCGCTGCAGCCGCGATCACACCGGCCACGGCCAGCAGGAGCAGCGTTTCGGCGAGAGGACCGAGCAGCTCACCGAAGCCCGGCCCTAGAGCGGCGAATGCGGCCCACCAGGCCAGGGCCGCCACAGCTCCGGCCCACAGGACGAGTTGGGGCGACAACGTCAGAGACGCTGCTGCCACCAGGAGCACGGCGACCAGCGGCCCGAACGCGTGGAGGGTCGGAACGGAGCCGAACCCGCCCGCCTCGGCCAGTAGCCCGAAGGCGGCCAGCGCGGCGAGCCCCACGGCATCCACCGCAACCACCGCATAGGCAAGCCAGCGGCGATCGAACCGGGTGCCGACGATCCAGTGGCAGAGACCGCCGACCAGCGCGAAGGCGAGCGCGATGGCCGTCGCGACGGGTTTCAGGCCGGCCGGCGAGACGATGGCAAGCCAGACGGCAATCAGGATGGCGACCGCCACCTGCCCCTTGAGCGCGATCCGGAAGCCGGCGCTCCCGGCCTCGCTGAGGGCACGTTCGGCGGTCTTGTCGAATTCGCGAGCCATCTGTCTCAACCGGTGCTCAGGAAGCGGCGCGTCTCCTCTTCCAGGACGAGGCACGTGAGCACGCCGGACATGACCGCGCCGGTGTCGATATCGATGCGGAAGGGACGGATTTCGGGCTGCTCAACCGGGGTGTGCCCGTGCACGACGCAGTGAGGAAGCGGACCGTCGAAACTCAGGAACGGCTCCCGGATCCACATCAGATCCTCCGGCTCCTGGGCCTCCAGGGAAACACCGGGCCGGATGCCGGCATGGACGAAGAGATAGTCGCCTTCCACATGGCTCGTGGCGAGGCCACTGAGAAAGGCGCGTTGCGGGCCGAGCGCCTCGCTGAGCTGATCACGCACCTGGTTGACCGTCTTGGCGCTGACTTCGGCGGGCGGCGTTATGCCGTAGGACGACAGCGTCGGCTGGCCGCCGTTCTGCATCCAGAGGATCAGCACCTCCGGGTCCTCGAGGAACTCCAGCAGCATGTCCTCGTGGTTGCCCTTGAGACAGATGCGCTCCCCGTCATGGGACGGATCCTCGCGCAGCATGTCGATGACCGCGCGGGAGTGCCCGCCCCGGTCGATGTAGTCGCCGAGGAAGATCTCGACGACATCGTCGCACGGGTTGCGGGTCAGGTCGCGCTCGATCTCGGCCAGGATCGCGCCGAGCAGATCGGCCCGGCCATGGATATCGCCGACGGCATAGATGCGGGTGCCGTCCGGCACGCGCGGCGGGGAATCGGGAAAGGGCATGTCGGGTTGTCCAGATTGCTGCGGCCTTCGAGCCGGACCCGGGCGGCACTCCGCACCGGGCCTTGGGCGTCTGGTTACTCCATCCGGCCGATCCGGTGCAATCGGGGGAGCGGCGGTCAAGCCGTTCAGAACCCGAGCAGCCCCGGAAGCCAGAGCACAAGCCCCGGGAACACGACGAGCAGGAACAGGACCGCCACCAGCACCCCGATGAACGGCCAGATTTCGCGCACGATGTCCTTCAGATCGGTGCCGGTGACCGACGCGATGACGAACAGGAGCATGCCGTAGGGCGGCGTGGCCAGGCCGATCATGATGTTGACGATGATCACGATGCCGAAATGGACCAGATCGATGCCGGAATAGACCACGGCCGGAACGAGCAGCGGGACCAGCACCAGCAGCATAACAGAAACGTCGAGCAGGCAGCCGAGCAGCAGGAAGAGGACGTTGACGACGATGAGGAAGGCGAGCGGCGGGAGGTCCAGGTCGAGCACCCAGGCGGCCAGCGCGTCTGGAAAGCGCTCGTTGGCGATCGCGTAGTTGACGATGAACGCGCCGGCAATGGTGATCGACACGATCGCGCTTTCGCGAACGGTGTCAGCCAGGATCGTATAGAGACCCCGCCAGGACAGGGTCCGGTAGACGAACCCGGCCAGCACCAGCGCGTAGAGCGCGGCGACGGAGGCTGCTTCGGTGGCCGTCGTGACCCCGAGATAGATGCCCCCGAGCAGGATGACCGGCATCAGCAGCGGCAAACCGGCATCGAGGAAGGCGCGACCGATGGCCGAGAGCGGCGCGGCCGGGTCGGCTTTCATGCCACGGCGGCGGGCGAGAACGGTGATGACCGCCATCAGCGCGAGCGCCATCATCACGCCCGGAACGATGCCGCCCAGAAAGAGCGCACCGACGGAGGCGTTGGAGACGACGGCATAGAGTACGACGGGGATCGACGGCGGAATGATCGGCCCGATCGTGGCCGAGGCGGCGGTGACCGCACCTGCGAAGCCCGGCGTGTAGCGCCCGTCCCGGGTCATCATCTCCATCATCACGCGGCCCGGGCCGGCGACGTCGGCGACCGCGCTGCCGCTCATTCCGGAGAAGACGACGGAGCTCGCCACATTGGCGTGGGCCACGCCGCCGGGCAGCCGGCCGAACAGGAATGCCGCCACCCGGACGATGCGGTCCGTGATGGTGCCGGCGTTCATGACATTGGCCGCGAAGATGAACATTGGGATCGCGATCAGGGTGTAGCTGGCGTAGAGGCGCCCACCGACCTGATCGACCAGCAGGCCGATGTCCTGATCCGTCCAGAACAGATAGGCGATGCCGCTCGCCATCATGGCCAGCCCGACCGGGATGCGCAGCACGGCCAGGCCGGCGAAGACGCCGAGAAGGAGCAGGAGATTTCCGTTCATCGCGGCGCACCGCTCCCTATCGTGCTTCGGTCAGAACCCGGCGCGCCTCGAGAAGCATCCGGATCGCCGTGGCCAGCAGAAACAGAGCCATCGGCGCATAGACCCAGCTCATGGGGATATCGAGCACCGGCGTCTTCATCCGGTCAGCGAAGACGATGTAGTCGGCGGTGACCGGAAGGGCCGCCAGAAACAGTCCGGCGGTGACGAGGAGTGTGACGCAGTCGCTGATCAGCCTGAGGCGCGGGGGAAACGCCCGGTACAGCAGGTCGAAGGCGATCTGCTTGCGGTAGGGGACCATGAAGGCCCCGCCCCAGAACACGACCCAGACAAACAGGGTCGCGATCATCTCGTCCGGCCAGCCGAGCGGACTGCGGAACACATAACGCACGACGATCTGAAGGATGAAGGTCGCGAAAATGGCGACATAGGCGGCGACGCCGACAAACTCCGCCGCCCTGCCGATCCGATCGAGACCGGAACGCCGTCTGGATGCCATCTGGGTCCCGGTCCCGCTCATGCTGGTCTCCCCGACCGTGCCGCCTGGGCCTCTTCCGATCGGGAAGGCTCTAGTCGTTGGCAGCCTTGATCTTCTCGATGAGGTCTTCCGACCAGTCGTCGGAGCGGCCCTCGTCCTCGTAGACCTTCGCCATGTGAGCCCGGAAAGCGTCAAGGTCCGGCTCGCTCACCACGATCCCCTGCTCCTTGAAGTAGGCGATCTGCTTGTCCTCGTCGGCAAGCCGCATGGTGTCGTTCCAGGCGCAGGCGGCAACGGCGGCAGCCGTCAGCTTGCCCTGTAGATCGGCCGACAGCTCCTCGTAGACCGGCGTGGCGATGGCATAAAAGACGTTCTGGACCATGTGATCGGTCAGCACGACCTCCTTGGTGACCTCGTCCAGCTTGGCCGCCCGGGTGATGGTCACGGGATTGTCCTGACCGTCGACGGTCCCCGCCTTCATGCCGAGATAGACCTCCGACATGGCCATCGGCGTCGGATCCACACCGAGACCCTTGCCGAGGAGCAGGAAGTCGGGCGCGCCCGGCATGCGCAGCTTGATGCCCTGCATGTCTTCCGGCGTCTTGACGTTGCGGACCTGGTTGAGCGCCACTTCCCGGGTGCCGAGATAGCAGTCGGCCAGGATGTGGACGCCCATGTCCTCCTCCACCTTGGCGCGGTAGTCCTCGCCGATCTCGCTGCCCCAGACCGCCTTCAGGTGATCGTAGTCGTCGAACAGATAGCCGGCGTTGAAGACCGACAGTTCGGGAACGAACTGGGCGACCTCGAAGGTCTGCAGGGTGTTCATCTCCAGATTGCCGCGCTGCATGGCGGGGATTTCGGTGCCCTGCTTGAACAGGGTGCCGCCGGGATGGACGGAGACCTCGAAGGCGTCCGGCGCCGTGGCCTGCAGGATGTCGCCGAAGATTTCCATCGACTGGGTCAGGATCTCGCCGGGAGGGGCCGGGGTGGAAAAGCGGAGCTTGACCGGATCGGCGCTCGCCGCCGTCACCGGAAGCGCCAGGAGAAGTGCCGCGCCGAGGGCCCCGCGGCCGATCCGCCCGGTCAGGGTGGCTTTCGAGATGTGTTTCATGCCGTTCTCGCTCTGGGTTTGAGGTGCTGTTTCTTTTTGTTGGATGTCTCCGGCCGAGCCGGCGTCACGCGCCCCGGGGCGCCTGAACGACCACCGAAAGGTGGCCGATGCCGGCGATTTCGGCGTCGATGCGGTCGCCGACCGACAGGAAGGTCTTCTTCGGCGCGCCCACCCCGGCCGGCGTGCCGGTCAGGATCACGTCGCCGGGATCGAGGGTCATGATGCGCGAGGCGATCGAGATCTGTTCGGCGATGGAGAAGATCATGTCGCCGGTGGTGTCGTCCTGCTTCAGCTCATCGTTGACCCAGAGCTTGAGCGCGAGCGCCTGCGGATCGGAGACCGCGGAGGCCGGGATCAGGCGCGGCCCCATCGGGCAGCTGGTGTCCTGGGCTTTTCCGGCGACCCAGTCGAGCTTGTAGAAAGTGTCCGGCGCCTGGTTCAGATCGCGGGCGGAGATGTCGAGAGCGATCGAGTAGGCGGCGACGTGGGACAGGGCGTCCTCGACGGAAACGGCGCGCGCGGATTTGCCGATGACGGCGGCAAGCTCGATCTCCCAGTCCATGGCCTGAGTGTCGAGCGGCATCGCGACCGTTTCCCCCTCACCGACAACCGCGTTGCGCGCCGGCTTGAAGAAGAAGAACAGGCGCTGAGCCTCTTTTGCGAGGTTGGTCATCCCCATCTCGGCCAGGTGGGCGTAGTAGTTCGCGCCGGCACACAGCACCTTGCCCGGATAGAGGATCGGAGCCAGCCGCGTGGTTTCCGGCACGAGGTCGGTTTCGTCGACCGCCGCAGCGGCCTTTTCGAGCATCGGCAACGTCGCGGCCCAGTCGTCGAAGAGAGCCACGACGCTGTCCACCGGGGCACCGCCGACCCGGGACAGGGACGGAGCCAGCCGATAGAGCTTTCCGCCCGCTTCCAGGCAGGCAATGGGGTCCGACGGATCGCCGACGGTTGCCAGGGCCCAGGACGACGCGATCTCGGTATTCGGGGTCATCAAAAAATCTTCCTGTCGTGAGGCGCCGACAAAACCACCGCCTTGCTACAAACCATGATTGATTTTATAAAACGCGGGTGTCAACACAAAACAGAGAGTCGGGATGGCGGTCACTGCCAAGCAGCCCACGGGCGGCGCCTACGAGACACTGAGATCCGAAATCCTGCACGGCGACCTGATGCCGGGCGACCGGCTGCGCGTGGCCGAGCTCAATGAAAAGTACAAGCTCGGCCTCACCCCGATCCGCGAAGCGCTCGTGCGCCTGTCCAGCGAAGGCCTGGTCGCAAACGAGAGCCATCGGGGCGCGCGGGTCCCGGAGACGACGCTCGCCGAGCTTTCCGATCTGATGCGCACGCGGCGGGAAATCGAGGAGCTGTGCCTGCGCCACTCGATCGCCAACGGCGACGAGACCTGGGAGGCCGACATCCTGAGCGCGATGCACCTCCTGTCGCGCGCGAGCCTGCCGAAAACGCCGGAGGACCGCCAGACCGCCGCCGAATGGGAGGCCCGGCACAGACGTTTCCACTACCTGCTCGTCTCCGCGTGCGGGTCGCCGTGGCTTCTGACCATCTGGAACATGCTGGTCGACCACTCGGAGCGCTATCGGAAGCTCCGCCTCCTGCTGCACAGTCAGAGCGATGCCGACGTGCGCAATCTGAATGCCGAGCACGAGCAGATCATGCAGCACGTGCTGGATCGCAACGCCGATGCGGCCGTCGCGCTGATGGACCAGCATCTCGGCCGCACCGAAGCCGCCGTCGCCCGGCTCCTGCGGCTCGAGGACGAACAGGACTGAGGCGCGCAGGCAGGCCGCGGATGCGAAGCCGCTGCCGAACCCCATCGAAAGGGACGCCGATGGGTCAGCGCAGGTCCTTTCTGAGGCGCGTGGGCGGGGACGTTGCGGGATCTTCCGGCCAGTTGTGCTTCGGATAGCGTCCGCGCAGGTCCTTGCGCACGTCGCTCCAGCTGCCGGCCCAGAAGCCCGGCAGATCGCGGGTGACCTGGACCGGCCGGTCCGCCGGCGAGAGAAGATGAACGACGAGGGGACTGCGGCCCGCGGCAACGACGGGATGGTTGGCCAGCCCGAACAGGTCCTGGACCCGGACGGCGATGGTCGGCTCGTCGGCGCGATAGTCGATGGCGACAGACCGGCCGGAGGGCGTTGTGAGCCGCGCCGGGGCGAGCCGGTCGAGATCTCCCGAAAGGTGCGGCAGAAGCATCGACGAGAGCGCGGCTTCCAGATCGCTGCTCTTAATGTCGGAAAGTGCCACAGCTCCCGGAACGAAAGGCGCAAGCCAGTCGGCGGGGGCCGCGGCAAGCGCCTCGTCGGACACGTCCGGCCAGGGCTCCCCGACCGAGCGCCGGAGGAAGGAGAGCCGGTCTTTCAGCTGCCGGGCCGTCTCGGAAAACGGCAGAGCCGAGAGGCCGCGCGCGCCGATTGCGGCCATCAGCACGTCGAGCGTCTCGGGGCCGGCGGACGGGACGGACCGGACCTCCGACAGGACCAGCGCGCCGAGCAGCCGACGTCGCGTCAGGCGGACCGCGGCCGCGTCCGGATCGAAAGCGAGGCTCTCCTCATCGACGATCCGCTCGGCAAAATCGCTCTCGATCGCGGCCTGATCGAGGGGGGCGGCCAGGAGAATGCGGGCATTCTGGGCGGCCCCCTGGAGCTCGCCGACGGCGAGATAGCGCTCGCGCGCAAGCGTGTCGGCGGGATCGAGAACGGCGCCACGGCCGCTGGCCGTGCGATAGCTGCCGGGTTTTCCGCGCGCCTGGGCGATGCGATCCGGAAAGGCCAGAGCAAGCAGACGTCCGACCTCAGATGGAGCGGCGGATGCCGAGGCCGCGCGCCGGGCACCGGCGGCCTGCGCCCAGCGTGCGGCCGTCTCCCGGGCGCGCGTCGCCCGTGCGCTGCGATCGGAGCGCAGAAGGTCCAGCCGATGCGCCAGATTGGTGTCCCGTCCCCCAAGGCCCTGCTCAGTCAGGACCAGAGCAACCTCGGCGGCGATACCGGCCTGATCCCGACCGGCCGCCGCATGGATCATGTGCGCCAGCCGCGGCGGCAGCGGCAGCGCCCTGAGCGCCCGCCCCTCCGGGGTGATGCCTCCCCGCTCGTCGAGCGCGTCCAGAGCGGTCAGAAGCTGGACCGCTTCGCGCCAGGCAGGACCAGGCGGCGGGTCCAGCCAGGTGAGATCGGCGGGATCACGCACCCCCCAGTCAGCCAGATCCAGAACCAGCCCGGACAGGTCCGCCTCCAGGATCTCCGGCGGGTCGAACGCGGGAAGCGACGCCGTCTGCCCCTCCGCCCAGAGCCGGATCGCGATGCCCGGCCCGGTGCGGCCAGCGCGGCCGCTGCGCTGATCGGCGGCCGCCCGGGAGACGCGCTCCGTCACCAGCCGGGTGAGGCCGGTCGCCGGCTCGAAACGCGGACGCCGCGCGTAGCCGCAGTCGATCACGACCCGCACGCCGTCGATGGTGATGGAGGTCTCGGCGATCGGGGTGGCGAGCACCACCTTGCGCCGTCCGGAAGCCGGAGGCCGGATCGCGGCATCCTGGGCCTTGCCGTCGAGCCCCCCGTGAAGCGGCACGAGATCAACATCGGACGCGACCCGATCGGCAAGGCGCGCCAAGGTCCGCTCGATTTCGGCCCGGCCCGGCAGGAAGACGAGCAGGGAACCGGTTTCCTCCCGCAGCGTCGCGCAGACGCAGTCGGCCGTGATTTCCTCGATCCGGGCACCGGCCGGCCCGGGTCGGTAGCGGATCTCGACGGGAAAGCTGCGGCCCGCGCTCTCGATCACCGGCGCACCGCCGAGCAGAGCCGATATTCCGGCCGCATCCGCCGTGGCCGACATGGCAATGACCCGCAGATCGTCTCTGAGAGCCGCCTGCACATCGAGTGCAAGTGCAAGCCCGAGATCGCTGTCCAGACCGCGTTCGTGCACTTCGTCGAACAGCACCGCAGCCACGCCGCAAAGCTCCGGGTCCGCCGTGATCATCCGGGTGAAGACGCCGGCCGTCACCACCTCGACCCGTGTCCGTGCGGAGACCTTTGCATCCATGCGGACCCGGTAGCCGACCGTTTCGCCGACAGGCTCACCAAGGGTTTCCGCCATCCGCCGTGCTGCCGCGCGGGCCGCCAGACGACGCGGCTGGAGGACCAGAATGCGCCGGCTGCCGCGCCATGCCTCTCCCATCAGCGCGAGCGGCACCCGCGTCGACTTGCCGGCTCCGGGAGGTGCGACCAGAACTGCCGCAGTTTGGCTGCGAAGCGCTGCTAGAAGATCGGGGAGGACGGCTTCGATCGGGAGCGTCATCACAAAGAGGTCGGGAACACGGCCGGCGCTTGGCACCGGCCGAAACCAGAACTAGGGTTCGGGATCCTCGCGCAGGTAGGACCGTCAATCGTGACTTTTCTCAAGATCTTGCTCGCCAAGGCACTTCTTGCACTCGCGTTCGCCGTGTCCATTCTCCCCGCAGCCTCCGAGGTGCCGAACGTCGCGGACTGGGAGAATGTCGAGAAGGCGGCCGAGGGTCAGACCGTCTATTTCCACGCCTGGGGCGGCGAACCGCGCATCAACGCCTATATCCGCTGGGCCGCCGCCGAACTGAAGGCCCGCTACGGCATCGAACTCGTCCACGTCAAGGTCGATGACATCGCCCAATCGGTCTCGCAGGTCCTCGCCGAGAAGATCGCCGGTCGCAACCGGGCCGGCGAAGTGGATCTCATCTGGATCAACGGCGAAAATTTCGCAGCCATGCGGGAAAACAATCTTCTCATGCGACCGGGGTGGGCCGACAAGCTGCCGAACTGGCGCTATGTCGACACCGAGGACAAGCCGACGACCACCGTCGACTTCACCATTCCCACCAAGGGGCTCGAATCTCCATGGGGCATGGCCCAGCTCGTGTTCCTGTATGACAGCGCCCAGGTCGAGGATCCGCCAAGAACGCTCGACGCGCTTGTGGACTTTGTTGCTGCCAATCCGGGCCGCTTCACCTACCCCCAGCCGCCGGATTTTCTGGGCAACACCTTCCTGAAACAGCTCCTCGTCACGCTGGCGCCGGATCCGGAGGTGCTGTCCCGACCGGTCTCCGACGATGTGCTGGACGAAACGCTCACCCCGGTCTTCGACTATCTTGAGCGGCTGCGGCCCAACCTGTGGCGGCGGGGTCAAACCTATCCCCGCAACGTCGCGGAGAACCGCCGTCTGTTCGCCGATTCGGAGGTTGAGATCGCAATGACCTTCAATCCCGCAGACGCGAGCGCGGCGATCGAGAACAAGGAACTGCCCGACACGGTCCGCCCTTACGTGCTGGACGGCGGCACCATCGGCAATTCCCATTTCGTCGCGATCCCGTTCAACTCGGATGCCAAGCCCGGCGCGCTGGTTACGGCGAACTTCCTGCTTTCGCCCGAAGCCCAGGCGATCAAGGCAGATCCACGTATCTGGGGCGATCCGACGGTGCTCAACGTCGCCGAATTGCCGGTGATCGACCAGACGCTGTTCGCCGATGCGGACGAGAACCCGGCGATGCTGTCGGCGTCGGAACTCGCTCCAACGCTGAGCGAACCCCATCCAAGCTGGACGGAGGAACTCGAACGCGCCTGGCTGGAGCACTACGGGACGAACTAGGTCAGGTCCCGGCCGGACCGGACAGACCGGCACCGAACGCTCTCCCGCTCTCGCCCCTGGGCCGCTTCAGATCGGGGCGGTACCAGCCGACCGATTGGCAACGATGGTTCGTTTCGCCCCGACGCTTACGATAGCCGTCCTGATCGGACCCGTGATCGCCGGCCTGGCCGGGATCGCCCTGCCCGCGTTCGGCTATCTGCCCGCTCTCGGGCGGACGTCGTTCTCCCTTTCGCCGATCGCCGATCTTCTGGCGATGCCGGGCCTTTGGCGATCGGTCCGACTTAGCCTGTGGACCGGCCTCGCTTCCACTGCGATCACCTGCGCGGTCACCTTCCTGTTTCTCGCGGGATGGTCGCAAACCCGCGCCTTCCACTGGATGCGGCGCCTGCTGTCGCCGCTTCTGTCGGTTCCGCACGCGGCCGCAGCTCTGGGCCTCGCCTTCCTGATCAGCCCGTCGGGCTGGCTCGTTCGGCTGGTCTCGCCGTGGGCGACCGGCCTCGACCGTCCGCCCGACCTCCTCATCGTGCACGACCCGGCCGGCATCGCCATGATCACGGCCCTCGTCGCCAAGGAGGTGCCGTTCCTGCTTCTGATGGCGCTGGCCGCCCTGCCTCAGACCGACGCCACCCGCCTGTCTCATGTCGCGGAGAGCTTCGGCTACGGTCGCATGGCGGGCTTCGCCTACGCCGTCCTGCCCAGGCTCTACAGCCAGCTCCGTCTGCCGATCTTCGCCATCATCGCTTTCTCCACCTCGACGGTCGACGTCGCGCTGGTGCTCGGCCCCACCCTGCCCGCACCGCTGGCCGTCCGTGTCGTCGACTGGATGAACGATCCGGACCTTGGCCGGCGTTTTATCGCCTCCGCCGGCGCGCTGCTGCAGATCACCGTCACCGGGACGGCGCTTCTGGCATGGCTCGGACTGGAGAAGATCGTCGGACTGATCGGTCGCCACGCCATATCGTCCGGAAAGCGCTATCGCCGCGACGGCGTCACCCGGCTTGCGGGAGCAAGCCTCGCGCTGCTGTGCGTCGTCGTGATCGCTGCCGGTCTGGCCGGCCTTGCGGTGTGGTCGGTGGCCGGCTTCTGGCGCTTCCCGGATGCTTTGCCGGCCACCTTTTCCCTCGACACCTGGAAGTCCAACTGGGCCGAAGCGGCCACGCTGTTCCGCACGACGCTCGCCATCGGCGCGATCGCCACTTTGCTGGCCGTCTTTCTCACCCTCGGTTGCCTCGAAAACGAGAGCCGGCGGGGCCGTGCGCCCGGCAAAGGCACGCTTTCCCTCGTGTTCGTTCCGCTCATGATGCCGCAGGTCTCCATGTTGTTCGGACTGCAGATCCTGTTTCTAACCGTCGGGCTTCCGCCCACGGTGACGACGGTCGCCCTCGCCCATCTCGTGTTCGTGCTGCCCTACGTGTTCCTGGCACTGGCCGATTCCTGGCGCGCCCTCGACCCGCGCTATGCCATGGTCGCGGCCGCGCTCGGTGCCGGGCCGGAACGGACGTTCCGACGGGTGCGGCTGCCGATGATGCTGCCCGCGGTGCTGACCGCCGCCGCCGTGGGGTTCGCGGTCAGCGTCGGACAGTATCTGCCCACCCTCGTGCTGGGCGCCGGACGGGTCGTCACGGTGACCACCGAAGCGGTGGCGCTGTCGGCCGGCGGCAACCGCAGGCTCGTCGGGCTTTTCGCGGTTCTTCAGATGGTATTGCCCCTGATCGGCTTCACGATCGCCCTGCTGGTGCCGGCCGTCCTTTTCAGGAACCGCTCCGCCTTCAGGCTGGCCCGGCCATGACCCATTTCGAGGCCGGTCTCACTCTCGATCGCGTCGTGCTGCGCAAGGCCGGAGACGTGCTGGTGTCGCTCTCCGCGACGGTCGCGCCTGGAACCGTGCTGACGCTGATGGGTCCGTCGGGAACCGGCAAGTCGACCTTGCTCGCCTTCGTGGCGGGATTTCTCGGCGCCCCCTTCTCAGCCTCCGGGGACGTGTGGCTCGACGGACGCCGGCTCACCGAGCTTCCGCCCGCCGAACGCAAGGTCGGCCTGCTGTTTCAGGACCCGCTCCTGTTTCCGCATCTGTCGGTGGGCGGCAACATCCGATTCGCCATACCGGCCGGGATCCGGCCACGCGAGCGCGATGCTGCCGTGACGCAGACCCTGGCCGCAGTCGGCCTGCCCGGGCTGGAGCGTCAGGACCCGGCAACGCTGTCGGGCGGCGAACAGGCCCGAGTGGCACTCGCCCGGGTGCTGGCCGCCCGGCCAGGCGCGCTGCTTCTGGACGAACCCTTTTCCAAGCTCGACTCCGCGCTGAAACGGCAGATCCGGGCGCTCGTGTTCGACACGGCGCGTGAGCGCGACCTGCCGGTCCTGCTCGTGACGCACGATCCGGCCGACGCGGAGGCCGCCGGCGGCGAGGTCGTCTCGCTGGCCGACTGACGACAGAGCGGCGCCGTCCGATGGGCATAAAAAAACGGGCGCCGAAGCGCCCGCTTTGATCCCGAAACGCTTCGGGAAGTCACTCGGCTTCGTTCGCCGGAGCCGCCTGAAGCAGGCTGTAGCGCTCGACACCGATCGATTCCAGAAGCTGAAGCTGGGTCTCCAGGAAGTCGATGTGACCCTCCTCGTCCGACAGCAGCTCCTCGAAGAGATGCATGGAGACGTAGTCGTCCTTCTCTCGGCAGACCTTGCGCGCTTCCATGTAGAGCGAGCGCGCGGAATATTCGGCCGCAAGGTCGCACTCCAGCACTTCCTTGATGTTCTGGCCGATCCGCAGCGCATCCAGCGTCTGCATGTTCGGCAGCCCTTCGAGGAAAATGATCCGCGTGGCCAGCTTGTCCGCGTGCTGCATCTCTTCGATGGATTCTTCGCGCTCCTTCTTGGCGAGCAGCGTGAAGCCCCAGTCGTCGAGAAGCCGGTAATGCAGCCAGTACTGGTTGATGGCCGCCAGCTCGCTCTTCAGCGCGCGGTTGAGATAGTCGATGACTTCGGGATCACCCTTCATCGCGAAAACTCCAGTTGGACGAAAGCCTCAGTTTTGAATGATTCAAAACTTAGCCGCCCCGAAGCGTGCCGTCCAGAGCAGCGAACTGAATTTCGCCAAAAAAAGTCAGGATTTTCGCGACCGGTTCTCAACAAGCCCCGTTCCGGCCCGCGGAACGTCCCGGCACGTCACGTCGAGTAGACGTGAACCCGGTGCAGCACGTCCGGCGCCTCACCCGGCATGCCGGCAAACGCCGGGGTCGAATCGACATGGCGCCACTCGCCGTCGAACTGAAGCTGCTCGATCACGCCACCATAGTCCGGATCGATGCCGTCATCGGCCCTGAGCGAGAAGACGATCCGGCCACCCGGCCGCGTGACGCGAAGCAGCTCAGGAATCGCGTCGGGTCCGGCATGGCCAGGGGTCAGCGTGCCGATGCACACGACCACCGAGAAGGAATCGGAGGGAAAATCCAACCGGTCGCCGAGACGCATGCTGCGAAGAGCTTCGTAGACCTCCTTCTTTTCAGCCTCGGCCAGCATGTCCTCGGAAAGGTCGATCCCGGTCAGGCCATCGAAGCCGATCAGGGTGAGAAGCTGGCCCACCAGCCCGGTGCCGCATCCCGCATCGAGGATCGGACCGTCCCCGACACCGGCATGGCGAGCGACCATTGCAGCCGCGACGGACGGCAGAAGATAACCGAAGCCGGCGAGGTCACGCTCGTAGCTGCCGGCCCAGTCCGCGTACGCTGTGCGCCGCTCATCGTCGGTGCGCGCACCATAGACACGCGCAAGCCGGTCGGTGGCGGAGTCAGCCATCGAATGTCTCCTTGTGGCTTGTGTCATGCGCGACGTCCGGAGCTGGAACCAACCGCGGACACCGCAGCAACCGCCCAGGGACGGCGGAGCGACATGACGGGCAGACGCACTATAGGCAATCGGGCGGATTTGACCAAACCAGCACCAATTGCCGCAGAAATGCGCAGTGCTTTGCCGCGAAAGTATTCAGCCGATCGGAAAACTCAGTTGAAGAAGCGCAGCCGGCGTTTCGGCTGCGGCTCTTCGCCTTCGTCCGTATCGGGGCCGGGATCGTCGGGCGGAGTATGGAGTGGATACTCCGCGCTCCCGGCCTGGGCGGCGCCATTGCTGCCCGCCGGAGCATTGCTTCCGGCCGCCGTCCTGTTCGCATCGGCTGCCGCCTCGGCCGGGGCTGCCGCCTGAGCCGGCTGTCCGGTCTCCGGCTCGCTTGCCGATGGCGGTGGCGACATGGCCGCCGGCGGCGCCGGGGGCGGGACGATTTCGTCCGGCTCGACGGCAGAGCCCTTATCCGCAGCGGCTTCAGGCTTCGGAGCCGGCGCGGCAGCCGCAGCCGGCACGGCCACGACGGCCGCATCGGCCGACGCCGGCTCGGCGGGGCCGACCGTCTTCATCTGGGCGGTGGCCGGCTCCAGCATCGCCTTGTCGATCGGAGGTTCGACCACGCCGCCGAGCGCCTCGACCGGCACCCGCCACTCGAAGGCATCCAGTCGCCCGGAGACCGGCGAAACCGGCGCCCAGGTCTCCGAGACGATCCCGTCGGCGGTCCAGACCGGATCCTTCGGCGCACGCAGCGCCCGGGAGAGCCATTCACGGACCCGCCCCTGATCGTTGGTCTCCGCTTCTTCGATCTCCGCCATCAGCAGGCAGGCACGCTGGGTCGGACTGGTCTCCAGAACCGGACGCATGACCGTACGCGCCTCGTCGAATTCGCGCGCGTCGATCGCCGCTTCCGCGATCGCGAACGAGCCTTCCGAACTGGTCGGGCGCAGCGCGGCCAGCGACCGCATCCGCTTCAGTCGGTCGCGGGCGGCGTCGCCGTGGCGGATGTGGCTGTAGGCCTCCGCCAGCTCCGGATGCGGCTCCTTCTTCCAGGACTGCTCGATCACCTTGGCGGCCCGGCGGACGTCGCCGAGACGGGCCAGGAGACGCGCGGCAACGGTTGCGGCCGGCACCAGATCGGGGGCCAGGCTGTGCGCTTCGAGGGCAAAACCCTTGGCCTTCTCCGGCTCTCCGAGCTCCAGCTCAAGCGCCCGGGCCGTGAGGAGCACGGCCTTCAGCCGTCGGGACGTCGCCTTGTCGACCAGCTTGTTGTGGGTGTTGCGGTCGAGAATCTTGGTGGCCGTCTCCCAGTCGCGATCGGCCGCGGCGTGTTCGAACTGGGCCTGGGCGGCCCAGGGCAGGCTCGGCGCGATCTGAACGGCCTCGTCCGCGCAATGCCGGGCGGCTTCGCCCTCGCCTTCACGGATCGCCTCAACGTAAAGACCGTGCAGGCCGAGCAGCCGGGTGTCCTGGTCGGAGAGCATGTCCGCGAACAGGGCGCGCGCCTGGGCTCGATCGCCGCCGAGCTGTGCCGTCTGGGCTTCCAGGAGCGCCACCGCGGGTTCGCGGGGCAGCGTGCGGCGCGCTTCCACGGCGTAGCGCCGGGCGAGACGCTGGTCGCCCGAGCCCACCGCGATCAGGCCGTTCGACAGGGCGCGGAAGCCGCGCTCACGGCGACGCCGGTCGAAGAAGCGGGACATCCGCCCAGGCGAGGTGACGATCGCGCGGAACAGCGACCACAGGATGATCGCGACCACCACAAGCGCGAGAAGAACGACGACGGCGACCGTCGTCGAGGTCTGAATCTCGTAGCCGAGCCAGGTGACATCCACGGCACCGGGACGGTCGGCGATCCAGGCACCGCCGAGGGCCAGGGCGAAGATCAGGACCAGGAAAAGGAGAAGTCGGATCATGGCGCTTGCTCAATCAGTTCCCGGACGATGAGGATGTGTCGGCGGCGGACGGCGCCGGACTTGCGGAACCGGACGACGCGTCGCTCGGCTGAAGCGTGGACAGGACCTCACCGGTCACCTGATTCACGAGTTTTTCGGCGGCGACCCGTGCGGCAAGCGCATCGTGCCACTCCTTGGACGCGGCCCTGGCGGGCTCGGGCAGCGTCTGCCAGGCGGTATCCGCACCGGCAAGATCCCCGGAACGCAGGTCCGTGCCGATCGTATCCAGTGTGGCACCCACGCTTTCGCCGCCCTCGGCTCCGGTGCGCCGAATCGTGACCAGGGATTCCGCATTGGCCAGGAGGCCGGACACGAAGCCGCTCTGGGCCGCCTCGCCGCGCAGGCTGTCACGAATGTCGCGTTCCACCGCCGGGAACCGCTCGACCAGCGCCTGTTCCGTCGGCAGACCGCTTTCGGCATACGGCTTCAGGGGTGCGACGATGGCCGGGTCATCGAGACGCGAGGTGACGGCCGCGAGGGACGCACCGAACGGCTCGCCCGTGCGCACCGCGTTTTCCAACATCGCCGTAGCCACCGCCAGTGCCGCGATTTCGCGCGGACCCGGCCCGCCGAGCTGTTCCTCGATCTTCTGAACGCGGCCGGACAGTTCCGAAACGGTGCTGCTCAGGGACTGGACGGAGCTCTGGATCGACGCCTGGGTGGACTGGAGCGAGGCCACCGACTGCTTCAGCGAGGCGATCGCGCTGTTGGCCTGCTGCGCCTGGCTGGCAGCCTGGCTCGCCGCGTTCGACGCCTGACTGGCCGCATTGTTGGCGCTGGCGGCCTGACTGGAGGCGTCGGAAGCCTGCTGGGTCGCGGCCTGAACCGAGTTTCGCAGCGTCTCGATCTCGCCGGGCGTCACGGCGGTCGCCGCGTCGCTCAGATTGCCCACTCGGGACTCCAGCGCCGTGATGCGGTCCGGAACGCCGCTGCCCAGTCCTTCGATCGAGCTCTTGACCGATTCCAGGTCGGACCGCAGCGCGCCGATCTGATCGCCGCCGCTCCCGGACGATGCATCCGCCACACGCTGTTCCAGGTCGTTCAGCCGGGATTCAAGCCCCGTCGCCACGCCCTGAGCGCCCGGCAGGAGGCCACGGGTGAGCGCAAGATAGCCACCGCCCAGGACCAGAACCGCTCCCAGAAGCGCCGCGACGATGAGCCCGAGCGGCCCGGTCCCGCGCCGGACAATGGTGATTTCCTGCGGCGGGAACGTCCCGTCATCATCGTCGTCGGGGTCTTCACCCGTCGGGGCGGCACCGCGCTTTTCACCGGGACCCGAGGACGTTTCCTTTTTCGGATCGGGGGATTCGGCTCGCGCGCCGGAGCCGCCGCCCTCCGGCGCCGCAGGTCCCGTAGAAGGAACGCTGCTGGTGCGCGGACGGGCGCCCCCGCCGGCGGAGGCCGCAGCGCCCGCGTCTGCCTTGGTCACATCACCGGGATCGGAATCCTGCCAGACCGTCGCGGACTTTTGCGAGCCAGTACCGGATACTGATGCTTTTCCAGTCGTCACGGTGTCCGTCTCGGTGGTGCGATCGGCCGTCTTGTCGGCAGAAGGCTTTTCGGCAGCCGCCTTTTCATCAGAGGCTTTGTCGGAAGACGCCTTTTCGGGAGAAGCCTTTTCGGGAGACGCCTTCTCGGCAGCGCTCTTCTTCGGAGCTGACCCGGGCGCGGCGTCGTCCTTATCCGTCTCCGGCTTTTTCGAGCCACCCGAATCGGAGACGTCCGATGCCTTCAGATCGATGACCGGAGAGTGCCGCTTGTCCTTCCCGCCGCCCGGATCGTTCGGATCACTGGTCGCCGCCATCTAAATCCCCGCTTGCTTCAACCTGTTCCGGCACTCTAACGCCACCCTCGTCCCGGTTATACATCAATTGCCACGACCGGCCCGCGCGGTCGACCGGTCGGAAGGCCGCAAGGCTAACGATCTGCCGTCACGATCCGGGCGCGGCCCCATCACGCCCGGGCGACAGCTGCCAGTAGAGCGGGGTGGTCCGGCCGATCGGCCACAATCAGGTCTCCGGCGCCGGCATCCCGCAAGACGTCCGCGACGGCCATCGACAGACAATAGTGCCGGACGGCCCGAAGTGGTTCCAGCACATCCGCTTTTTCGGCGAGATGAACCATCGTCTCCGCCGAGCGCGGAGAGAACGAGAGAATGCCATCGATCCGCCGGTCCGCCAGGGCCGACACGACCTCGTCGGGCAGCCTCTCCGCCTTTTCGGCGGCATAGACGATCCGCGTCTCCACCGACACGCCTGCGTCGGACAGAAGAACGCCGAGGTCGCCGGACCGTTCGCGGCCTGCAAGATGCAGCACCGAGCCGACCGGATCGGGCAGCGCCGCGATGAGCTGAGCCAGCGCCGCGAGGTCGCCGGCTGCAGAGCGGACCTGTCCAAAGCCGATTGCCCGGGCCGCCTCGGCCGTCGCATCGCCGACGCAGAAGACGGGCAGATGCTTCAGCCTGTCCGCCTGCGGATGCAGGGCGACGGCGCGCACGGCGCCGCGGCTGGAGAACACCAGCGCGTCGGCCGCGCCCGGATCGAGGGAGACCGTCTCGTCCGTGACGATCTCCATGAGCGGGGCGAGCAGAACCTCGTGACCCGCGTCGATCAGCGCCCGACAGGTGTCCTCCGCCTGGGGCATCGGCCGCGTGACCAGAAGACGCATCGGCCTCTCAGACCCAGTCCGCGAAGAAGGCCGGGCCGCCCCGCGCGCGCAATTCCGCACCAAGTTCGCGCCCGACGGTTTCCGCCTCGGCGGGAGACGCCGTCATCACCTCTTCCTCGAACCGCCGCCCGTCCGGCGTCGCGATCAGGCCGTAGAGGCTGAGCGTGTCGGCCTCTATCCGGGCAAGGCCGGCGATCGGGGTCCGGCACGACCCGTCGAGTTCGGCAAGGAACGCGCGCTCCGCCGCCAGGCACGTCCCCACGGTCTGATCCAGAAGCGGCGCGAGCGCCTCGCGAATCGCCGTGTGGTCGCTGCGCGTCTCGATCGCGATCGCACCCTGGCCGAGGGCCGGAGGAAATCGTTCGGGGTCGAGAACGGCCGTCGCCACATCGGGCCGGCCGAGCCGGTTGAGACCGGCCATGGCCAGCAGGGTCGCATCGACCTCGCCGGCTTCCAGCTTGCGCAGCCGGCTCTGGACGTTGCCACGGAAGTTGACGACCTCCAGATCCGGCCGCAACCGCTTCACCAGCGCGCCGCGCCGCAGGCTGGCGGTTCCGACCACCGCGCCCACCGGCAGATCGTCGAGGGTCGCGACCTTCAGCGAGATGAAGGCGTCGCGGACGTCCTCCCTGGGCAGAAAGCCGGCCAGCGACAGCCCGTCCGGCAGGACGGTGGGAACGTCCTTGGCGGAATGGACGGCAAGATCGAGGGAGCCATCGAGGAGACCGTCCTCGATCTCCTTGGTGAAAAGCCCCTTGCCGCCGAGCTCCGAGAGCGGGCGGTCGAGGACCTTGTCGCCGGTGGTCTTGATGACCACGACCTCCACGGCCTCGGCCGCGAGGCCGGTGGCGGCGACGAGACCGTCGCGGACGGCGTTGGCCTGTGCCAGCGCCAGCGGGCTGCCACGGGTTCCGATACGGATGCGTTCCAATTGCACGATGTGCGTGTCCGGTGATACCGCTGAAGATCGAGGTTCGGACCATAGCGGTGCTGCGGTCCGTGGCCAACCCGGCTGGTGAGACGGCCCGGCGTGCCCGGCCGGAGAGCAAAGACCACGAATGATCGTACTCGGCATCGAGACAAGCTGCGACGAGACGGCGGCCGGCGTGATCCGGGCCGAGCGGCCAGGCCACGGCGAGATCCTGTCGGACGTGGTGCGCGGCCAGGTCGAGGCCCATGCCGCCTATGGCGGTGTCGTCCCGGAAATCGCCGCGCGCGCCCATGTCGAGGTGGTCGACGAGGTGGTGGCGAAGGCGATGGCCGACGCCGGCCTCGGGTTCGCCGATCTCGATCTGGTGGCCGCGACCGCCGGCCCCGGCCTGATCGGCGGGCTTTTGGTGGGCCTCACCACCGGCAAGGCGATTGCCGCCGCTGCCCGGCTTCCGTTCCGCGGTATCAACCATCTCGAGGCCCATGCCCTCACCGCCCGGCTGACCGACGAGCTGGCCTTTCCCTATCTTCTGCTTCTGGTCTCCGGCGGCCACAGCCAGTTCATCCTGGTGGAGGACTTGGGCTCCTACCGGCGCTGGGGCACGACCATCGACGATGCGCTCGGCGAGGCCTTCGACAAGACCGCGAAGCTGCTCGGGCTGGGCTACCCGGGCGGACCGGAAGTGGAAAAGCGGGCAGCCGACGGCGACCCGACCCGGTTCGCCTTTCCGCGCCCGCTCGCCGACCGCCCGGATCTCGCCCTCTCCTTCGCCGGACTGAAGACCGCCGTCCGGCTCGCCGCCGAGCGGACCGACCCGCTCGACGCCCAGGCGATCTGCGACATCTGCGCCGGCTTCCAGGCAGCAATCGCCGACGTGCTCGCGGTGAAGGCCGCCCGAGCTCTGGCGCAGCTGCGCAGCGAGACCGGCACGGATGCACCAACGCTGGTCGCGGCCGGCGGCGTCGCCTCGAATCGCACGGTCCGCCAGGCGCTGGCCGGGGCGGCGGAGGATGCCGGCGGACGTCTCGTGGTCCCGCCCGCCCGACTGTGTACCGACAACGGCGTCATGATCGCCTGGGCCGGCGCCGAGCGGGCCATGGCAGGCCTGGAAGACGATCCGGAGATCACCGCGCGCCCGCGCTGGCCGCTGGATGCTGACGCCGCGCCGCTCGTCGGCTACGGCCGGCTCGGCGTGAAGGTCTAGGCCGATGAGCGAATCGCGCGAGATCGGCGTGATCGGCGCCGGCGCCTGGGGAACAGCACTCGCCCTTGTGCTGGCCCGCGCCGGCGGACGGGTCACCCTCTACGCGCGCAATCCGGAGACGGTCGCGGCGATCAATGCCGAACGGACCGCGCCGAGCCTTCCCGGCGTCGCCATCGAGCCGGGTGTCGAGGCTACGGGAGATCTGGCGACGGCGGCCGGCAAGGAGCTCGTCATCCTCGCCACTCCGGCCCAGACCACCCGCGAGGTGTCGACCCAGGCCGCCGCCTTCATCGCGCCCGGCACCCCGCTCGTGATCACCGCGAAGGGAATCGAGCGCGCCACCGGACGCCTTCTCTCCGACGTGGTCGCCGAAACGGTTCCGGACGCGCGGGTGGCCGTGCTGTCGGGCCCCGGCTTCGCCGGCGAGGTGGCCCGGGGCCTGCCGACCGCCGTCACCATCGCCACGGCCGACACAGCACTCGCGCCATCGCTCGCGGAAGCCTTCGCGGCCCCCGGCTTCCGGCCCTACGTGTCCGACGACCTGCGCGGCGTCCAGATCGGCGGCGCGCTGAAGAACGTGCTCGCCATCGCCGCCGGCATCGTCAAGGGACGCGATCTTGGCGCCAGCGCCCACGCCGCCCTGGTGACCCGCGCGCTGGCCGAACTGATCCGGCTGGGCGACGCGGAAGGCGCCCGGCGCGAGACCCTCACCGGCCTGTCCGGGCTCGGCGACCTGATGCTGACCTCGACCAATCCGCAGTCGCGCAACTTCGCCTTCGGCGAGGCGCTCGGCAGCGGTGCGGCCCGGCCCTCCGACGCGGCCGCCGGCGGGCCCCTTGTCGAAGGCGCGGCCACCGCTCCCATCGCCGTGCGGCTCGCCCGGGACCTCGGGGTCGACGCGCCGATCATGGAGGCGGTCGCCGCCGTACTCGCCGAAAAGCTGACCATTGATCAGGCGATCGACGCCCTGCTCAGCCGCCCGCTGAAACGCGAACACGATTGATGCTCCGCCTCCGACCGCGACCTTCTCAGCCGGCCGCATCTGGGCTAGCGATGGGCGACGCGTGTCAGCACTCCACAAGACCCTGAAGGAAGACCAGCCATGCTCTACATAGCCATCTGCCAGGACAAGCCGGACGCCGGCGACATTCGCGCCAACACCCGGCCCGACCATCTGGCCTGGCTGGAGCGGAATGCGGAGAAGGTGAAGCTCGGCGGACCGCTGACGTCCGAGGACGGCTCTATCTCGGTCGGATCGATGATCATCGTCGAGGACGAGACCCTAGAAGGGGCCCGCGCCTTCTTCGCCGAGGATCCCTACGCCAACGCCGGGCTGTTCGCATCCGTTGCTGTGGTCCCGTTCCGGGCCACCGTCGGCACGAAACTCTGAGGACGGGCGATGGCATACTGGCTGTTCAAGTCCGAGCCGGGAACCTGGTCGTGGGACGATCAGGTCGCGGCCGGAAAGTCTGGAACGGAATGGGACGGGGTGCGCAACCATCTGGCCAAGAACCAGATGCAGGCCATGAAGAAGGGCGATCTCGGCTTCTTCTATCATTCGGTCAACGAGAAGCAGATCGTCGGCATCGTGAAGGTCATCAAGGAAGTCCATCCGGACTCCACCGACAGCACCGGCAAATGGTTCTGCGTGGACATCGCCGCCGTGAAACCGCTGAAGGAGCCGGTCACGCTTGACGCGGTGAAGGCCACGCCGGAGCTCGGCGAGATGGCGCTGGTCAAGAATTCCCGCCTGTCGGTCCAGCCGGTCACCGAGGACGAATGGAGCCGCGTGTGCGAGATGGGCGGAGTAAAGGCCTGACCACCGGAGCGGCCGTCAGCAACGGATCTTCCGACCGGCGCGCGTTCATCCGGACGCACACCCGCCTGTGGCCGCCGCCGCACGTGCCGGAGATCCGGCTGCATCTCGCCGACGAGGCGATGGATCTGTGGGAGCAGACCGAGGAGCAGCTTCAGGAGATCGGCCTGCCGCCGCCGTTCTGGGCGTTCGCCTGGGCCGGCGGGCAGGCGCTCGCCCGCTATCTGCTCGATCACCCCGAGACGGTCGCCGGCAAGCGCGTGCTGGATTTCGCAAGCGGCTGCGGGCTGGTGGCGATCGCCGCGGTGAAAGCGGGAGCGGCCTCCGCGACCGCGACGGAGGTCGACGTCTTCGCCATCGACGCGATCGCCCTCAATGCGGAGGCGAACGGGGTCCCGGTGACGGCGCTATACGAGGATGTGCTTGCCTCCCCACCCCCGCCGGCGGACGTCGTCCTGGCCGGCGACGTGTTCTACGAGCGGCCGATGTCGGACGCCGTGATCGCTTGGCTCGACCGGGCGCGGGCAGCCGGAGCCGACGTCCTGATCGGCGATCCGGGCCGCACCTACCTGCCGAAAGACCGGCTGGAGGCCGTTGCGGACTACCGCGTCGAGGTGACCCGGGCGCTTGAGGACTCCGAGGTCAAGCACACCACGGTCTGGCGCCTGAAGCGGCCGGCTTGATGTGATTTGAATCCAAGGCAATGCTCCAGGTTGAATTCTTTTCATCTCGGAGTCTGCAATGGCCTATCGATTGCCGCCGCTCGCCTCGTTGAGGCTGTTCGAGGCCGCATCGCGCCACACCAGCTTCAAGCAGGCGGCAGACGAGCTCGGCCTGACACCGAGCGCCGTAAGCCACGGGATCGACACCCTGGAAACGTGGCTCGCGGTCTCCCTGTTCGAACGGTCGGGGCGATCGCTGGCGCTGACCGAGGCCGGACGGGATTTCCTACCCTACGTGACAGAAGGGCTGTCGATGATCGCGACCGGGGCCCGGCGCGTGTCGCCCGCCCTCGGCGCGAGCCGGATCCGCGTCAGCGTCGCACCGACGTTCGCCCGCCGCTGGCTGATGCCGCGCCTTGCCGAATTCCGCCGGCGGCGGCCGGACATCGATCTCCACATAGACACCAGCCACCGCCAGGCGGTGCTTCCGCTCGAGGGCGTTGATCTGGCTATCCGCATGGCAGCCGGACCGTGGCCGTCGTCGGACTGCGATCTTCTGTTCCGTGAAGCGCTGCTCCCGGTGGCGGCCCCCGCCTACCTCGATCAAATTCTCATCGACCGCCGCCATGTCGACTGGTCGAAGGCCCAACTCATCCACGTCTCGTCCGTGGAGAACGACTGGCCGGCCTGGCTCGCGGCCCATGGTCTGGAAGCGTCCGGCGGCGGCCATCTCGTCTGCGACGACATCGACCTGGCTCTCGACGCCGCGACGGAGGGGCTCGGCGTGACACTCTGTCGCCTGCCGCTCTGCCGCGACGCTCTCGACCAGGGACGCGTGGTGGCCCTCCCCTTCGAGCCGCTGCCGATCGAGACCGGCTACTGGGTGACCGTACCGGCCGGACGCGAACCGAGACGCGAGATCGAGGCCTTCCGCGCGTGGTTGCGCGAGGAGGCCCAGTCGGACATTGCATGAATGAAATTCACTTGAAGCGAGACTTTCTCGTTTGTCCGGCCGGCAGCGCCGGCGGATCGTGGGGGACCTTAACCAAGCCAGGGATCCGCCCCCATGTCCGACCCAGTCCTCTGCGAAATCGACGACCGTATCGCCACCCTGACCCTCAACCGGCCCGACAAGCTGAATGCGATCAGCTACGGGGTCGCCGATGCCCTGATGACCCACCTCGACGCCCTGGAGATGGACGGGCGCGCGGGCGCCGTCATCCTGACGGGCGCGGGAGACAAGGCGTTCTCCGCCGGCGGCGACATCCATGAGTTCTACGAGAGCGTCCGGGCCGACCCGGCCACGGCGGTGCGAGACTTCGTGCGTCGCGGTCAGGCGATGACGGCGCGCCTGGAGACGTTTCCCAAACCGGTGATCGTCGCCGTGAACGGACTGGCCTATGGCGGAGGCTGCGAGATCACCGAAGCGGCCCATCTGGCAATTGCGGGCGAGACCGCGCGGTTCGCCAAGCCGGAAATCAATATCGGCATCCCCCCGACCTTCGGCGGGACCCAGCGCCTGCCCAGGCTCGCCGGCCGCAAGCGGGCCCTGGAACACCTTCTGACCGGCGATCCTTTCGGCGCCGACCGGGCCCTGGAACTCGGCCTGGTCAATGCCGTCGTTCCGGACGACCAGGTGATGGAGACGGCACGTGCGCTTGCCGGCCGGATCATGCGTCACTCTCCCCTCGCCGTCGCGGCGATCATCAGCGCTGTCACCCGGGGATTGAACATGAGCATCGCGGAGGGCCTGCTCGTCGAAACCGAACAGTTCGCGAAAATGGCGCCGACCAACGACACGCGCGAAGGCCTGAGCGCCTGGATCGAGCGCAGGGTCCCGGACTATACCGGCACCTGAAGCTCAGCCGGGCGTCGCCACCCCGACACCCAGGACGATCGGGTATTTCCACCCGATCGGAAAAGGATCTAGAGAAGGCGCATGGACACCGCAGCGCCCAAAGCCGTCATCGTCATTTCCTCTCTCGTCGCGCGCGGCGCCATCGGTCTGCGCGCGACCGGCTTCGCCCTGGAACGGCTCGGCCATCCGGTCTGGGCGGTGCCCACGGTCTTCCTGCCGTGGCACCCGGGGCACGGCCCGTCGACCCGCACCGTCACCGATCCCGCGAACCTGGCCGCCGCCCTCGACGAACTCGCCGACAGCCAGTGGCTGGACGAGGTCGGGGCCATCGTGTCGGGCTTTCTCGGCGCCGCCGAGCACGCTGAGGCGATCGCCTCCTTCGTCGACCGGGTGAAGGCGCGCCAGCCGGACGTTCTCTATCTCTGCGATCCCGTCCATGGCGACGCAGGCGGCCTCTATATTCCGGAGCGCCGGGCTGACGCGATACGCGACACGCTGATCCCGCGTGCCGACATCGCCACGCCGAACCGCCACGAACTCGCCTGGCTGACCGGAATGGCGACGGACGACATCGGCTCCGCGCTTGCCGCGGCGCGCCGCCTGGGGCCTGACCGGGTACTGGTCACGTCGGCGCCGGCGCTCATGCGCAATTCGATCGCCACGCTCTACGCGACGCCGCGCGGCGCCTGGGCCGCCGAACATCCCCTCGTCGCCCATCCGCCGCATGGACCGGGCGACCTGTCTGCCGGGCTGCTGATCGACCAGGTGCTCGCCAACCGGCCCGACGAGGCCGCGCTGGAGCGGACCGCCGCCGGTGCGTTCGAGATCGTCGCGCGGTCGGCCAAGGCCGGCTCCGACGAACTGACCCTCGTGGCCGATCAGGGCCGGCTGCCGCGGCCGATGGCCATGGTGCAGATGCGCCGGCTGGCCGAAGCGAAGGCATGAGCACGACGGCCGCGGGCGTCGACGGCTGCCGGGGCGGCTGGGTCGCCGTGATCCTGGACGGCGGCCGGCCGGAGACGGCGGACGTGAGAACGGTGGCGCGCATCGCCGACCTCGTCCGGGGTCTGCCCGAGACCGCCCTTCTCGCCGTCGACATGCCGATCGGGCTGAGGGACCACACACCGCCCGGCGGACGCGGACCGGAACGGGCGGTGCGGCCACTGCTCGGCATGCGCCAGTCTTCCGTGTTCTCGGTACCGTCGCGCCCGGCGGTCTACGAGGACGACTATCCGACCGCCTGCCGGATCGCGCGGGAGACGTCCGATCCGCCCCGTGCGGTCTCCAAGCAGTGCTTCTTCCTGTTCGACAAGATCCGCGAGATCGACGGTCTGCTGCGCGACCGGCCGGAGCTGATCGGCCGCATCTACGAGACCCATCCGGAAGTGGCGTTCTGGCGCCTCAACGGCGGCCGCGCCATGACCCTGCCGAAGAAGGTGAAGAGCCGGCCCTCTCGCCCGGGCCTCGACGAACGGCGGGCGCTTCTGGAGCGGTGCGGCCTCCCCGGCCGCCTGTTCGATGCGCCGAGGCTACCCGGCGTCGGCGAAGACGATCTGATCGACGCCGCGGCAAACGCCCTGATCGCCTGCCGGATCGCGGACGGCTCGGCCGCACCCTTCCCAGCGCCCCTTGAACGGGACGCCTGCGGCCTGCCGATCGCGATCTGGGTATGAACGTCTACTCGCCCGCCTGAACGGCGGCCTGGACGAGGCGACGGTCGGAGTTCGGCCCCAGCACGATCACCTTGGCGCCGACGGGTACCCGGTCGTAGAGATCGGCCACATCGGCGTTCTTGAGCCGGATGCAGCCGGAGGAGACGGCGTAGCCGATCGTCCATTCCTCGTTGGTGCCGTGGATGCGGTACATCGTGGAGCCGAGATAGAGAGCGCGCGCGCCGAGCGGGTTTTCCGGACCGCCGGGCATGAACTCCGGCAGATAGGGCTGGCGCGCCCGCATGTCGGCCGGCGGCCGCCAGTCGGGCCATTCCGCCTTCCGGCTGACCCGCTCGACCCCTGCCCAGGTGAAGCCGTCGCGGCCCACTCCGATCCCGTAACGGATGGCCTGGCCACCGGGCTGGACGAGATAGAGATAGCGGGTCGCGGTATCGATGATGACGGTTCCGGCCGGCTCCGCCGTCTGGAACGGGACGACCCGCCGACGGTATTTCTCGGCGTGGATCTCCGCCATCTCCGCCCGCGAGGCCTGATAGTGCCGCCACTGCCCGGTCGTCGGATCGTAGTAGCGGTATTTCGGGCGTTCCGGCTGCTTCTCGCGGAAGCCGATCGGAGCGTATTCGATCCAGCGCTCGTTCTTGGCGTCCCAGACCCGGACCTTCTGGGGCCCGGCCGTGGCGCCGCCGGCGCCGATGGCCAGCGTCGCTGCGATGGCGGCCAGGGCGATGATGCGCCTCATTGCGTCCTCCGTCTCGCCGGTCAATCGAATAAACGAGCGCTTCTTTCCGGTCAGACACCATCCGAAACGGGCCGCGCTCGGACGCGGACGGACCCGCATCCTTCCCGACATGAGTGCGCAGTTATGGTTAGCAGCGGGTTAACGCGGCTGGTCGGCCATGCTCCGCGAAAAGAGCCGTCGCGATCCGCCATGCACGCTGGGCATTGCCGTGCGCTCAGCCGGGATGCTTGTCTGTGCACCATGTTTGCGATTCGCTCCCGGCGCGATCGCTCAGCGGAGACCTCGCCCGTGCGCTTCGATCCCTCGCACCCCACCGACCCGCGATGACGCCGGCCCAAAACGACCGGTCAGCCTCGCGCATCGTCGTCGAGCGCGCCGTCCCGGCCGTGTTCGTGCTGCTCTGGTCGACCGGCTACATCGGATCGAAGATGGGGGCTCCCTATGTGGAGCCGTTCACGTTCCTGACGCTCAGGTTCGTGCTTGTGTGCGCGCTCATGGGGCTCGCCATTCTCGTCACACGGTCGCGCTGGCCGAGCCATAGCGGTCCGCTCGTCCATTCCATCGTCATCGGCATGATGATGCACGGCCTCTATCTGGGCGGCGTGTTCTGGGCGATCAAAAACGGGATGCCGGCCGGTGTCGCGGCCCTGATCGTCGGGCTGCAGCCGCTGCTCACCGCAATCGGCGCGGCGTTCGTGCTGAGCGAACGGATTTCGCTGCGCACGCTGGTCGCGCTCGTCGTCGGCATTGTCGGGGTGGCTTTGGTGCTCGGTCCGCGCTTCACCCTGGCATCGGAAGGCATCACGCCTGCGACCATCGTCTCGGTGCTGATCGCCGTGGTCTCGATCTCCGCGGCCACGATCTACCAGAAGCGGGTGGTGACCGATCTCAATCTGTGGGTCGGCGGCCTGTTCCAGTATCTGGGCGGATTCCTGGTCTGCCTGCCGCTGGCCTTCCTGACGGAGACCATGGCCGTCGAGTGGACCCCGACCTTCATCTTCGCTCTCGCCTGGCTGGTGGTGGTCCTGTCGGTCGGCGCCGTGTCGCTGTTCATGCTGATGATCCGGGCCGGCGCCGTCTCCAAGCTGGCGACGCTGTTCTACATGGTCCCGGCCACGACAGCGCTTCTCGGCTACGTGCTGTTCGGCGAGACCCTGACCCTGATCCAGCTCGGCGGCATGGTGGTCACGTCGTTCGCCGTCGCCATCGCGACCCGGGCCAAGGCCTGAGCGCGCCGCGTAAAGGTATCGGCAGCCGCCTCAGTCGTGGGGCGGCACCAGCGTGCGTTCGGACCTGTAGCGCAGCATGGAAGCGTTGATCTCCGCCCCGAGGATCAGGAGACCGGCCGAGAGATAGAGGAAGACGATCGCCGTCATCGTACCGGCGAGCCCCGCATAGGTGGCGGCGTAGTTGGCGAAGTCCTTCAGGTAGTAGCCGAACAGTGCCGCCCCCAGCATCCACAGGACGAGGGTCGCGAGGATACCCGGCATCAGGTCCACGAACCGTCTGCGGCCGGCCGGCAGCCAGACATGGGCGGCGATCAGCGCCACCATCAGGATCAGCGCGGCCAGCCCAAGCCGCGACAGGTGGAACAGGCGGGAGAAGTTTTCCAGCCAGGGCGCGTAGAGGACGGCCGAGGACCAGCCGATCGGCCCGAGCACCAGAAGAACACCTGTCGCCAGCAGCGTGAGGGTTCCCAGCGACACGAAGCCGAGGCTCTGCAGGCGCCGGAAGACCTGCCCGCGGTCCTCGCTCGCCCGGTAGGCGCGGTTGAGGGCCAGCCGCAGCGCTTCCACGCCGTTCGAAGCAACCCAGATCGAAGCCAGGAAGCTGACGGTCAGCAGGCTGCCGCGGGGCCGGTTCAGAACGGCGTTGACTTCGCTCGCCAGTGGATCCGCCACCCCTTTCGGCCAGGTCGACAGGACCAGGCTGGTGGCTTCCATAGCCATCTCGCGGGAGCCAACCATGGCCGCGAGCGTGCCGAGGATGACCAGGAACGGAAACAGCGACAGAAGCATGGACAGGGCGACATGGCTGGCGATCGCCCAGCCGTCGTCGGAATTGAAGCGGGCGATCGCACTGGCGATGACGGTCCACGTCGGGACCAGCCAAGGCAATTTCCGGACGACATGCCGGGCCCGGTCGGTCCACTTCTGAAAATTACGGCGGAACGTCATCATGCCCTTGCAACGGCATCGAGCTGCCAAGGGCCTTTGCACAACCTTGCCGCGGTGCACAACGGCCACTATTCTCGGTCGTCACTGTCTATATCGTTTCCGCCGACCGGTGCTAGGGCCTCCGCGGCCCGGCGCGCATCCGGCAAAGCGACCTGGCTTTTCCAGAAGACAGGCTTTCTTGTCGCCGGCAAGGACGCCACCAAAAATTGATCGACCCCCGGGAGGACACCATGCTCGCCGAACGCCTTGCGTCCGAAGTCACGACCGAGACGCTTCTCGACCGGACTTCGGAGGCCGTTGCTGCCGTCGACGGGCTCGTGGCCCGGGCAAGCGCAGCCGTCCGTGGCCGGCTCCTCAGCGACGGTCGGATCGACCCGGCTCTCCTGGAGGCCGAACAGCACGCGGTGCACGGGCTCGCATGGCTGTCCACCTACGCGGAGGCGCTGCGTCAGCTTGCCGATTATGCCGCGCGTCTGTCGACCGAAGGCCGTCTGACGTCGGTCGAGAGCCTGATCGTGCGGATCGGCTTCGGCGAATATCTGGCCCAGATCTTCGGCGGCATCGCCATGAACCAGGGCGAGATCGTGCGGCTGCCCGATCTCGGCGTCGACGACAATGCCGGATCGGTTCAGAGCGGTGCGGTCCATTGGTTCCTGGCCCAGGGCAACACGCGGGAGACGCGCGCCGCGCTCGCCGAACTGCTCGACAAGCACGACATCGGCTCGCCGCTGGGCAATCCCGGCCTCGACGAGACGCTGGAGGCGATGCGCACCGAGATGCACCGCTTCGCCGAGGCCGAAGTGGCGCCTCACGCCCACGAATGGCACCTGGAAAACGACTACATCCCGATGGACGTGGTGCGGAACATGTCCGAGCTGGGCGTGTTCGGGCTGACCATCCCGGAAGCCTATGGCGGGCTGGAGCTGGGCAAGGAGGCCATGTGCGTGGTCTCCGAGGAGCTGTCCCGGGCCTATATCGGCGTCGGCTCGCTGGGAACGCGTTCGGAGATCGCGGCCGAGCTGATCCTGTGCGGCGGCACGGAGGCCCAGAAGGAAACCTGGCTGCCGAAGATCGCGTCGGGCGAAGTGCTGCCGACCGCCGTCTTCACCGAGCCCAACACCGGCTCCGACCTCGCCTCCCTCAAGACCCGGGCGGTCCGCGACGGCGACGTCTACAAGGTGAGCGGCAACAAGACGTGGATCACCCATCCGGTCCGGGCCGACCTGATGACGCTTCTGGTGCGCACCAACCCCGACGAGAAGGGCTATCGGGGTCTGTCGATGTTCCTTGCCGAGAAGCCGCGCGGCACCGACGAGGATCCGTTTCCCGCCGCCGGCATGTCCGGCGGCGAGATCGAGGTGCTCGGCTATCGCGGCATGAAGGAATACGAGATCGCCTTTGACGGCTTTGAGGTCGCCGCCGACAGCCTGCTCGGTGGCGAGGAAGGCCAGGGCTTCAAGCAGCTCATGCAGACCTTCGAGGCCGCCCGCATCCAGACTGCTGCCCGCGCCATCGGCGTCGCCCAGTCGGCCTTCGAGCTGGGTCTGCGCTATGCCCGCGAGCGGGTTCAGTTCGGCAAGCCGATCTTCGACTTCCCCCGGGTCTCCGACAAGCTGGTGATGATGGCCGTGGAGATCACGCTCGCGCGCCAGCTCACCTACTTCTCCGCCCGCCAGAAGGATTCCGGTCGGCGCTGCGACCTGGAGGCCGGCATGGCAAAGCTGCTTGCCGCGCGGGTCGCCTGGGCCGCAGCCGACAACGCCGTCCAGATCCACGGCGGCAACGGCTTCGCGCTTGAGTACCCGATCTCGCGCGTGCTCTGCGACGCGCGCATCCTCAACATTTTCGAGGGTGCCGGCGAGATCCAGGCTCAGGTCATCGCGCGCCGGCTGTTGGACGGAACCAACTAGGCAGGATTCTGCCGTCTCCGGTTACGAAGGATTCAGCACCGCAAACGGCCGGCCCTTGGCAGGGTCGGCCCGGCGGCGCCATGGTCCTGGGCGAACGATCCGAAGCCGACGATGGCCGGGGCCGCTGTTTGCGGCCTTCCCGGCGGCCGAGGACCAAGGCACCCGTACGCCGAGGAGATTAGCCATGCACCTGATTGCGCGCGCCATCGAGACCGTGGTTCCGGCGGCCCTTTTCTTTCTGTTCTTCGCCACCCTGTGGACCGTGGTTTCAGACCCGACGATGAACGCGGCGAACATGATCCCGTGAGCCGCTGCGATCGGGCCGCGGCTGCCGCGGGTCACCGGCTGCAAACCAAGACGAGGCCCGGCCGTTTCAGATCGACGGCCGACCTTGTCACAGGCTAAGGAACCGGTCCGAGCCGAACTGGTCAAACCGATCCCAGTCGCCCAGCTGGTCTGCGAACGCCCGGGCCGCCGGGCTGCCGTCTTCGGCCAGATACATATGGACGAACCCGAGCCGCGGAAGCCCGAATTCCGACGAGACAGGCGCAATGCCTCCGTCCGTCAGCGCCCTGGGAAGCGCGGCTACGGCGAGATCCGCCCGGACCGCCGCCACCTGCCCCATTGACGTATCGCTCCAGTAGCAGACGCGGTAAGGGCGCTCCGCTGCATCGAGGGCCCTTAGCGCAGCGTCGCGCCAGGCGCATCCGACCTCGGCGACCGCCAGCGACAAGGGCTCCCGCTGGGCTACGTCCCCGCCGCGCTTTCCAAGCCAGCACAGCTCCTCGGAAAACAGCTCCCGCGAGGCTATCCGCGGCGTCCTGCTCTCCGTGAACAGCGCCACATTCGCCTTTCCCTCCGCAAACAGGCTCTGCACGTTGTTGCTGGAGTCCAGTCGTACCTCCACGCGCACACCCGGATGGGTACGCGCGAAGCGCTTCAGCAAAACCGGGACATGCCAAACCCCGAGATCGTGCGGTGCGGCGACGCACAAGTTTCCCGAGATGTCGTATCCGAGGAAGTGCGCCATCGTCTCGTCGCTGACGGCCACAAGCCGACGCGCAAAACCCAGCAGGGCTTCCCCCTCCTCCGTCAGGACGACCCTACGGGCATTGCGCTCCAAGAGCGTGCGGCCGAGCTGGTTCTCGAGCTTGGCGACTTGAAGACTGACGGCTGAGGCGGAACGGCACACCCGCTCGGCCGCATGCCGGAAGCTGCCGGTCTCGCAGATCGCAATGAAGATACGGGCCGCATCGACGCTCAAAGGTCGACCCGCGCCACCTCCGCCGGGCAGATCAAAAGTTGAGTTTTTCTTATCCATAGGTCCCGAATATATCGTTTTCCTCAATTCACGTCATCTTCTAGGCCTCCAGGGTGCCCTGCCTGGAGTGCCCCATGAGCCCAAACCTGAAAGATCTCGTTCCCGGCCTCACATGGTCGCTGCTTGCCCTCGGGATTTGGTCGGGATCGCTGGTGCTTACCCGGCTTGGCGTCACGACCACCCTTAACGCCTACGACCTGGTGGCGCTGAGATTCTCCGTCGCCTCGGTACTGCTACTGCCAGTCATCTGGCGATACGGCTTCGCCGGGGAGCGGCTCGGTATTGCCGGCCTCGCCATGATCGTCACCGGCTACGGCGCGCCATACATGCTCGTGATCGCCTTCGGTCTGGGTTTCGCGTCCGCCGGCGCTGCCGGGGCGATCAATCCCGGACTGATGGCCGCGATCGTGGCCGTGGTCGGCTGGAGGATGTTCGGAGACGTCATGACTCTCCGCCGGGCGGTCGGGATCGCCACGATCCTGGCCGGGATCGGTCTTCTGCTCGCGGCTATATACGATCCAAGCGCACTGCCCGGTTACGGACTTCTCGTCGCCAGCGCGGTTCTGTGGGCGAGCTATGCGCTGATGATCCGCAGCGCGGGGATACCGGCCGCCCAGGCCACCGCCATCGTGGCCGTCGGCTCCGCCGTTGTCTATCTGCCGGTCTATATCCTGGCGCTGCCGAAGGGTCTCGGCGACGCGCCCCTCGCGGACATTCTACTGCAAGCCGGGTTTCAGGGCGTCGGGGTCGGCGTGATCGCGCTGTTCGCGTTCAACCGGTCCTGCGAGCGGCTCGGCTCGGCGGCCGGCGCGGCGATGCCCGCCCTGATCCCGTTGACGACTCAAGCTCTCGCGTGGCTGATCCTAGGCGAGGCGGTATCGCTCCCGCAGCTTTCGGCCGCGGCTGTCACCGGTGTCGGTGTCGCGCTGTGCGTTCTGCCCGTCCGACCACGCGCCTGCCGGTGAAACAACGAGGAGCGGAGCGAATTGGCGCGAGCGGAAAGAGATCCTTCCCCGCGCAAATCCGGACCGATATCCGGTTCCCGCTATTCCTGGATTTGCTCTCTTCTCCACGCAAATCCGGACGGAAAACTGGTTCCCACTTTTCCTGGATTTGCTCCTACCTCGGCAGCGTGCTCGACCCCGTCAGGAACTCGTCGATCGAGCGCGCGGCCTGCCGGCCCTCGCGGATCGCCCAGACCACCAGCGACTGACCGCGGCGCACGTCGCCGGCCGCGAAGACCTTGTCGACGTTGGTGCGGTAGTCCTCGGTGTTGGCGGCGACGTTGCCGCGGCGATCCCGCTCCATGGAGGACAGCTCCGACAGATAGGTGCCCTCGGCGGGACCGGAAAAGCCGATCGCCACCAGGACCAGATCCGCCTTGATCAGGAACTCCGTTCCGGCGATCGGCTCGCGCTTTTCGTCGACCCGCGAACACTCGACATGGGTCACGCGGCCGTTCTTGCCCTTCAGGCCGAGGGTGGCGGCGGCGAACTCGCGCTCCGCCCCCTCCGCCTGGCTGGACGAGGTCCGGAACTTGGTCGGCCAGTAGGGCCAGACCGTGAGCTTGTCTTCCTTCAGCGGCGGCATCGGGCGGATATCGAGCTGGGTCACCCGCAGCGCGCCCTGGCGGAACGAGGTGCCGATGCAGTCGGACGCGGTGTCGCCGCCACCGATGACCACCACGTGCTTGCCGCCGGCGAGGATCGGCTCCTCGTTGATCGGCTCGCCGCCGATGCGGCGGTTCTGCTGCACCAGGAACGGCATGGCGTAGTGCACGCCGGTCAGATCCATGCCCGGCAGGCCCGGATCGCGCGGCTTCTCCGCACCGCAGGCGATCAGCACGGCGTCATGGCCGTCGATCAGCTCCTGCATCGTGGTGGAAACGCCGATATTGGTGCCGAAGTGGAAGGTGACGCCCTCGGCCTCCATCTGGCGCACCCGCCGATCGATGTGGTGCTTCTCCATCTTGAAGTCGGGGATGCCGTAGCGCAGCAGGCCACCGGCCCGCGGTTCGCGCTCATAGACATGCACCGTGTGACCGACGCGGGCGAGCTGCTGGGCTGCGGCAAGGCCGGCAGACCCGGCACCGATGACGGCCACCGTCTTGCCGGTGTGGTGGGTCGGCGGCTGCGGGCGAACCCAGCCGTTGGCCCACGCCTTGTCGGCGATCGCCTGCTCGATCGTCTTGATGGAGACCGGGACGTCCTCGAGGTTCAGCGTGCACGCCTCCTCGCAGGGCGCCGGGCAGATCCGGCCGGTGAATTCAGGGAAGTTGTTGGTGGAATGCAGATCGAATGCGGCGGACTCCCAGTCGCCCGCATAGATCAGGTCGTTCCAGTCCGGGATCTGGTTGTCGACCGGACAGCCCTGGGGGCCATGGCAGTACGGGATGCCGCAATCCATGCAGCGCGCGGCCTGCCGCTGCACTTCCGGATCCGTGAGCGGCAGGGTGAACTCCCGAAAGTGGCGCACGCGATCGGCGGCGGGCTGATACTTCTGCTCCTGCCGGTCGATCTCGAGAAAACCTGTCACCTTACCCATTCGGCCAATCCCACTTTGCCGACGTCAGTCGCTGTTCGGTCGGACGTATCTTTAGTTGGATGAAATCGAAGAAGCCAGCGCCGCAGGCGGAGGCGGCACGAGGCCGGGACATGCGAGCGGCACGTTCCGGACCGGCTTCCTCGATACGAAACCCGGGAGCCCCGGCGGGCAGCGCCCGTCGAGGCAGGGTGGCGGTTACTCCGCCGCGACGCCCACCCGCGCCTGCTCCATCTCGCGCAGCGCCCGGCGGTACTCGACCGGCATCACCTTGACGAACTTGGGACGGTAGGTCTCCCAGTTGTCGAGGATCATCTGGCCGCGGTTCGAGCCGGTGTAGCGGACATGAGCCGCGATCAGCGTGCGCAGGCGCTCGTCGTCGTGATGGGTCATGTCGCTGGAAACGTCGACGCGCCCCTTGGTCTCCACGTCGCCGCCGTGGTGGTGCAGCTTCTCGAGGAGATCGTCCTCTTCCACCACCGGCTCCAGATCGACCATGGCCAGGTTGCACCGGGACGGGAAGTCGCCGGCCTCGTCGAGCACGTAGGCGACGCCGCCCGACATGCCGGCCGCGAAGTTGCGCCCGGTCTGGCCGAGCACGACGACCACGCCGCCGGTCATGTATTCGCAGCCGTGATCGCCCGCGCCCTCGACCACCGCGATGGCGCCGGAGTTGCGGACTGCGAAGCGCTCGCCGGCGACGCCGCGGAAGTAGCACTCGCCCTCGATGGCGCCGTAGAGCACCGTGTTGCCCACGATCATCGAACGGTCGGCCTCGAACTGGACGTTCTCCGGCGGCCGGACGATGATCTTGCCGCCCGACAGGCCCTTGCCGACATAGTCGTTGGCGTCGCCGACGAGGTCGAGCGTCACCCCCTTCATCAGCCAGGCGCCGAAGGACTGTCCGGCGGTGCCGTTCAGCCGGATCTTGATGGTGTCGTCGGGCAGGCCGTCATGGCCGTGATGCTTGGCGATCTCGCCGGACAGCATCGCGCCGACCGACCGGTCGACGTTCGTCACCTGGGTCTCGATCTCCACCGGCGTCGCGTGCGCGATACCCGACACCGCCTGCTTGATCAGCGTCCGGTCCAGCACGCTGTCGATCGGGTGGTTCTGGCGGGTGGTATGCCGGACGTCGTCCGGTTCGCCTTCCGCATGGAAGAAGACCCGCTCGAAATTCAGCGCCTTCGCCTTGAAGTGGTCGATCAGCCGGGTCTGGTCGAGCATGGAGGTCTGACCGATCAGCTCGTCCAGCGAACGAACGCCCATCTGCGCCATCAGCTCGCGCGCCTCTTCGGCCACGAAGAAGAAGTAGTTGATGACGTCCTCGGGCGTGCCCTTGAAGCGCTTGCGCAGCACCGGATCCTGGGTCGCGATGCCGACGGGACAGGTGTTGAGGTGGCACTTGCGCATCATCAGGCAGCCGGTGGCGATCAGCGGCGCGGTGGCGAAGCCGAACTCGTCGGCGCCCAGGAGCGCCCCGATGACCACGTCACGGCCGGTGCGCATGCCGCCGTCGACCTGCAGCGCGATCCGCGAGCGCAGGCCGTTCAGCACCAGCGTCTGGTGCGCCTCGGCAAGCCCCATCTCCCAGGGGCTGCCCGCATGCTTGATCGACGTCAGCGGCGACGCGCCGGTGCCGCCCTCGTAGCCGGCGATGGTGATGTGATCGGCGCGCGCCTTAGCGACGCCGGCCGCGACCGTGCCGACGCCTACCTCGGACACCAGCTTCACCGAGATGTCGGCTTCCGGGTTCACGTTCTTCAGGTCGAAGATGAGCTGGGCCAGATCCTCGATCGAGTAGATGTCGTGATGCGGCGGCGGCGAGATCAGCCCCACGCCCGGCGTGGAATGCCGGACCTTGGCGATGATCGCGTCGACCTTGTGGCCGGGAAGCTGACCGCCCTCGCCGGGCTTGGCGCCCTGGGCCATCTTGATCTGGATCTGGTCGGCGTTGACCAGATATTCGGTGGTCACGCCGAACCGGCCCGACGCGACCTGCTTGATGGCCGACCGCTTCGAATCGCCGTTGGGCAGCGTCATGAAGCGCTCGGGCTCCTCGCCGCCCTCGCCCGTGTTCGACTTGCCGCCGATCCGGTTCATGGCGACGGCCAAGGTCTCGTGGCTCTCCTTGGAGATCGCCCCGAACGACATGGCGCCGGTTGAGAACCGCTTGACGATCTCCGCCGCGGGCTCGACCTCGTCGATCGGCACCGGCGTCCGTCCGGTCTCCTCGGCAGGCTTCAGGCGGAACAGGCCGCGGAGCGCGTAGCGTCCCGCCTCCTCGTTCACCAGACGGCTGAACTCGAGATAATCGTCGGTCTGCTTGGTTCGGACGGCGTGCTGCAGGTGCGCGATCACGTCCGGCGCCCACAGATGCCGCTCGCCGCGGGTCCGGTAGGCGTATTCGCCCCCGATCTCCAGGCTACGCACGAGCAGCGGATCCTCGCCGAACGCGGCGGTGTGCCGGCGCACGGTCTCCTCGGCGATCTCGGCCAGGCCGAGGCCGTCGATCGTCGTGGCGGTGCCGAAGAAGAAGCGATCCACGAGGTCGTCGGACAGACCGACCGCATCGAAGATCTGCGCGCCGCAATAGGACTGGTAGGTGGAGATGCCCATCTTGGACATCACCTTCAGGATGCCCTTGTCGATCGACTTGATGTAGCGGTGAACCACCTCCTCGTCGTCGACCTCCTCCGGGAAGCCGGACTTCATCGCCGCCAGCGTCTCGAAGGCGAGATAGGGGTTGATCGCCTCCGCGCCGTAGCCGGCCAGCACGCAGAAATGATGGATCTCGCGCGGCTCGCCGGATTCCACGACGAGGCCCACGGCGGTGCGCAGGCCGCGGCGGATCAGGTGATGGTGCACGCCGGCCGTCGCCAGAAGCGCCGGGATGGCGATCCGCTGCCGGCTGACCAGCCGGTCCGACAGGATGATGATGTTGTAGCCGTCGGCGACCGCCTTCTCCGCCCGCTCGCACAACCGCTCGATGGCCTCCGACATGCCGTCGGCGCCCTTGTCGGCGGAATAGGTGCAGTCGAGGGTGATCGTCTGGAACTGGTTGTCGGCGATGTCGCCGATCTCCCGGATCTTTTCCAGATCGTGGTTGGTCAGGATCGGCTGACGGACCTCGAGCCGCTTGCGGGTCGAAAGCCCCTTCAGGTCGAACAGGTTCGGCCGCGGTCCGATGAACGAGACCAGACTCATCACCAGCTCTTCGCGGATCGGATCGATCGGCGGGTTCGTGACCTGGGCGAAGTTCTGCTTGAAGTAGGTGTAGAGCAGCTTCGGCCGGTCGGAGAGTACCGACAGCGGCGTGTCGGTGCCCATCGAGCCGATCGCTTCCTGACCGACGGTGGCCATCGGCGCCAGCAGGAACTTCAGGTCCTCCTGGGTGTAACCGAAGGCCTGCTGGCGATCGAGCAGGCTCTCGTTGGTGTTCGGCGTGCGGCCGCGCACCGGGACGAGGTCCTCCAGCACCATCTGGGTGCGGTCGAGCCACTTGCGGTACGGGTTCGCCGCCGCGAGCTGCTTCTTCACCTCCTCGTCGGAGATGATCCGGCCTTCCTCGGTGTCGATCAGCAGCATGCGGCCGGGCTGGAGCCGCCACTTGGAGACGATCTTCTCCTCCGGGATCGGCAGCACGCCGACCTCGGACGCCATCACGACCAGACCATCCTCGGTGACGACGTAGCGCGCCGGCCGGAGGCCGTTGCGGTCGAGCGTCGCGCCGATCTGGCGGCCGTCGGTGAAGGCGACCGCGGCGGGTCCGTCCCACGGCTCCATCAGCGCGGCGTGGTACTCGTAGAAGGCCTTGCGGTCGTCATCCATCAGCGGATTGCCGGCCCAGGCTTCCGGGATCAGCATCATCACCGCGTGGGCGAGCGAGTAGCCGCCCTGGACCAGGAACTCCAGCGCGTTGTCGAAGCACGCGGTGTCGGACTGGCCTTCGTAGGAAATCGGCCAGAGCTTGGAGATGTCGGAGCCGTAAAGTTCCGATTCCGCGCTCGCCTGCCGCGCCGCCATCCAGTTGACGTTGCCGCGCAGCGTGTTGATTTCGCCGTTGTGCGCGACCATCCGGTAGGGATGGGCCAGCCGCCAGGACGGGAAGGTGTTGGTGGAGAAGCGCTGATGCACCAGCGCCAGCGCCGTCTCGAAGCGCGGATCGGTCAGGTCGTTGTAATAGGTGCCGAGCTGATGGGCGAGGAACATGCCCTTGTAGACGATGGTCCGGCTGCTTAGCGACACGACGTAGAAGTCGGTCTCCTCGCCTTCGGTCTCCCGGTAGATCGTGTTGGAGATGACCTTGCGCAGGATGAACAGGCGACGCTCGAAGCTGTCGTCGTCGGTCTCGCCGTCGCCCCGGCCGATGAAGACCTGGGTGTGCACCGGCTCGACGTCGGTCACCAGCGGCGACAGGCCGGAATTGTCGACCGGCACCCGGCGCCAGCCGAGCAGCCGGTGGCCCTCGTCGGCGATCGCCTGGGTGATGATCTCCTCGCAATGGGCGCGCAGAGCGTCGTCCTGCGGCATGAACACCATGCCCACGGCGTACTCGCCCGGCTCCGGCAGCTCGAATCCGAGGCCGGCGCACTCCTCCTTCAGGAAGGCGTGCGGGATCTGGCACAGCATGCCCGCCCCGTCGCCGACCAGCGGATCCGCGCCGACGGCGCCGCGGTGCGTCAGGTTGACGAGAATCTCGAGGCCTTTTTCGACGATGTCGTGGGAGCGGCGGCCATGGAGATCGCACAGGAAGCCGACGCCGCAGGCATCGTGTTCCTTGCCGGGCCGGTAGAGACCGGCCGTCGCCGCCTTGACCCGATCGCCCGTGGCCGTTTTCGGACCGGTCAACGCGTTCACCGAAGTCCCGCCATGATCACCCATCCTGATCCCACTCATCGTCCGCATGCCTCGTCTGGAGCGCCGTGGTTCCCGGCATACGGCCAGGAGGCGCACGGTCCACTCGCAATTAAAGAGCCAGATCCCCCGCCGCGCGGCTGCGCCGCGGATCCCTCTGGCAGCGGGCGTCCAGCCTCGGTCATCGGGTCGCATCTCCGCTCGGGAGATTGCGGCTCGATCGAATGGTCGACCGGTGCCGGAAGCTAGTGCGCGTCTCCGATTTCGGGATGCAGCGCCCGCGCCAGCGCTTCCCCCGATCCGACCCCATCCCTTCCGCGCGGTCCGGCCGCGGGAAAGCGAGGTGCCGGTGGACCCTATCATCCTCCCTGGCCGCGCGGATTTCCAGCCCCACGGGGAGAGTTACGACAGCAGTCCTGTCCTTTTCCGGCCGCGAAAGGTGCCAGAAGAACCGCATCTCCGCAAGATGGACGTGTCGGCGACCGCGAAACCCTGACGGATTTTGTGGGTTTGGGAAGGAAGAGAATTTGTCGCCGCACCCGGTTCGCGCGGGCGGTCCGCTCGTGTAGACGAGACTTTGTCGCGCTCGCATAATGCGCGCAATTTCAGTGCCGGCCCCGGACGGGTGGCTGACTTAAGGGAGGACAAACATGTCGGAATCGATCATTCCCGTTTCCGAAGCAGTGGCCAAGACGGCCCTGGTCGACGAGGCGGGCTATGAGGAGATGTACCGCAAGTCGGTTCAGGACCCGGTGGCATTCTGGGGCGAACAGGCCAAGCGGATCGAGTGGATCAAGCCCTTCTCAAAGGTGAAGAACACCTCCTTCGATCCGCACAACGTCTCCATCAAGTGGTTCGAAGACGGCACGTTGAACGTGTGCTACAACTGCGTCGACCGCCACGCGGAAACCAAGGGCGACCAGCCGGCGATCATCTGGGAGGGTGACGATCCGAGCGAGAGCCTGACGATCACCTACCGCGAGCTGAAGGACCACGTCAGCCGCTTCGCCAACGTGCTGAAGGCCCATGGCGTCGGTCGCGGCGATCGCGTCACGATCTACCTTCCGATGATTCCCGAGGCGGCCTACGCGATGCTGGCCTGCGCCCGCATCGGCGCCATCCATTCGGTGGTGTTCGCCGGCTTCTCGCCGGACTCGCTCGCCGGTCGCGTCCAGGACTGCGATTCCAAGCTGATCATTACCGCCGACGAAGGTCTGCGCGGCGGCCGCACGATCCCGCTCAAGGCCAACACCGACGCCGCCTGCGAGAAATCGCCGAGCGTGGAGACGGTTGTGGTCGTTCGCCGCACCGGCGGCGACGTGGACATGAAGGACGGACGCGACGTCTGGTATCACGAGGTCGCCGAGAACGTCTCTTCGAGCTGCCCGCCGGTGGAGATGAACGCCGAGGATCCGCTGTTCATCCTCTACACCTCCGGCTCGACCGGCAGCCCCAAGGGCGTGCTTCACACTTCCGGCGGCTATCTCGTCTACACCTCGATGACCCACCAGTACGTGTTCGACTACAAGTCGGGCGAGATCTACTGGTGCACCGCCGACGTGGGCTGGGTGACGGGCCACTCCTACATCGTCTACGGACCGCTCGCGAACGGCGCCACGACGCTGATGTTCGAGGGCGTGCCGACCTATCCGGACGCCTCCCGGCACTGGCAGGTGATCGACAAGCACGACGTCGCCATCTACTACACCGCGCCGACCGCGATCCGCGCGCTGATGGGTGCCGGCGACGACCACGTGACGAAGACCGACCGCAGCTCGCTGCGGATCCTGGGCACCGTCGGCGAGCCGATCAACGCCGCCGCGTGGCAGTGGTACTACGACGTCGTCGGTGACGGCCGCTGCCCGATCGTGGACACCTGGTGGCAGACCGAGACCGGCGGTATTCTCATCACGCCGCTGCCCGGCGCGACCGCGCTGAAGCCGGGGTCGGCCACCAAGCCGTTCTTCGGGGTCCAGCCGGCGGTGGTGGACGCCAACGGCAACTATCTCGAGGGTGCCACGGAAGGCAATCTCGTCATCACCGACAGCTGGCCCGGCCAGATGCGGACGGTCTACGGCGATCACGACCGGTTCGTGCAGACCTACTTCTCCGCCTATCCCGGGAACTATTTCTCCGGCGACGGCTGCCGCCGCGACGAGGACGGCTACTACTGGATCACCGGCCGCGTCGACGACGTCATCAACGTGTCCGGCCACCGCATGGGCACGGCGGAGATCGAATCGGCCCTGGTCGCTCATTCCAAGGTCGCCGAGGCCGCGGTGGTCGGCTACCCGCACGACCTCAAGGGCCAGGGTATCTACGCCTACGTGACCCTGATGGGCGGCGAGGAGCCGACAGAGGAGCTGCGCAAGGAGCTGGTGCAGTGGGTCCGCCGGGAGATCGGCCCGATCGCCTCACCGGACCTGATCCAGTTCGCCCCCGGCCTGCCGAAGACCCGGTCGGGCAAGATCATGCGCCGCATCCTGCGCAAGATAGCCGAGGATTCGTTCGAGAATCTCGGCGATACGTCGACGCTGGCCGACCCGTCGGTGGTCGATAACCTGGTCGAGCACCGGATGAACCGCGCCGCGGAATGACGATGCGACGCCTGGGCAAACGGCTTGTACTGGCATTGGCGTCCGGCGGCCTCGCTGCCGCCGGTCCGGCCGCGGCAGCCGAGCCGTTGCCCGACCCCTTCGTGCGCCTCGCCGACGTTGCACCCGAGATCCGGCAGGACATGCGCTACGCCAGCGCCGACAACTTCACCGGCGCCCGCGTTCCCGGCTACCGGGCGCCGACCTGCATCCTGACCCGACCGGCGGCGGAGGCACTGGCCGAGGTGCAGGAGCGGCTGCAGGCGGACGGCTATTCGCTGATCGTCTTCGACTGCTACCGGCCGGAGAAGGCGGTCGCTGCCTTCATGGACTGGACCCGCTCGAACGATCCCGGCGACCGCTACTTCTATCCGGAGATCGACAAGGCCTCGATCGTTCCCGATGGCTACGTCGCCGAACGCTCCGGCCATTCACGCGGAAGCACCGTCGATCTCGCGATCGTCGCGGCCGAACGCGAGATGCCATTGCCGCCCCGGCCCGGACGGTGCGATTTCAGTTCGGCGCCCAGCACCGGGATCGAGTTCGGAACCGACTACGACTGCTTTTCCCCACTCTCCGCGACCGAATCGACCGAGGTCTCTCCCCAGGCCCAGGCCAACCGTCGCTTGCTCCTCGACGCGATGACGGACGCGGGGTTCAAGAACCTTCCGGAGGAATGGTGGCACTACACCTTCCAGCCCGAGCCGTTTCCGGACAGCTACTTCGATTTCGACGTCGAATAGCAAAGCCAGACGGACGGTCAGGGGTCGGAACCCGGTACGCTTTCGCCTTCCTCACCGGACGGAAGCTTGTGGCGCTCGATCAGCGGGATCTGGGCGAGCGCGAACACCATGGTAATCGGCATGATCCCGAACACCTTGAAGGAGACCCAGAAATCGCTGGAGAAATTGCGCCAGACGATCTCGTTCAGGAGCGCCAGGAACAGGAAGAAGCTCGCCCACCGGATCGTCAGCTTGCGCCAGCCGTCGTCGTCCATCGAGATGACGGAATCCAGCACCAGACCGAGCAGCGGCCGCTTCCAGATCGCCAGGCCACCGAACAGCACCGCCGCGAACAGGCAGTTGACGATCGTCGGCTTGAGCTTGATGAACAGTTCGTCCTGCAGCGCCAGCGTCAGTCCGCCGAACACCAGCACGACGACGCCGGTGACCAGCGGCATGATCGGCAGGCTGCGCTGGATCGCATAGGAGACGGCGAGCGCCACGACGGTCGCCGCCATGAACGCCCCGGTCGCGGTGATCAGGTCGATCCGGGCGTTGGTGACGAAGAAGATCACCAGCGGGCCGAGTTCAAGAGCGAGCTTCAGGAGCGGATTGATGGGCTTGGCTTCGGTCATCCTCTTCCCTCGCAACCCCGGCGCGCGCGATCAAGCGGAAAGTGACGGGTCGTGGCTCGGCGGTCCCCTCGTACATGCCCCGCGCAGGCCTGCTGCGCCCCGACCGCATTTTTGACCCACTTGCCGCGCACCGGCTTGTGGGCGATCGGTTCGATGCCGCTTCGCAGCGGTCCCCGTTCTTACCCCCGGTATCGGCCCTTGGTCGCAGGATGGTCAGGACAGGTTGGGCCGTGCTCCTTCAATCTCTCGGTTCCACCGCCCGTCGCGATGGACTAACAGAATTGGGAGGAAACCAAATTGGAGCCCGTTACGTGAACCGTCAGGAGACGCCGCGCCGACGCCGACCCGCGAGACGGATTGCCGCCGACCCTCGGCCGGAGGGTGCGGAAGCCCCACGCCCGCCGCGCCGTGCCAAACGGCGGCCCGATGCGGAGCGGCCGGTGCGCGAAAGCTGGCAGGATACGGCCGCCGAGGGTGTTCTGGCCGTCCACAGCATCGCCAAGAGCTATCGCCGGCGCACCGTGGCCCACGGCATCTCCATCAATGTCCGCCGCGGCGAGGCGGTGGGCCTGCTCGGCCCCAACGGCGCCGGCAAGACGACCGTCTTCTACATGATCACCGGACTGATCCGCCCGGATGCCGGCAAGATCAGCCTCGACGGGTTCGACATCACCGCGCTTCCGATGTATCGGCGCGCCCGGCTCGGCATCGGCTATCTTCCGCAGGAAGCTTCGATCTTTCGCGGCCTGACGGTCGCCAACAACATCATGTCCGTGCTCGAGGTGGTCGAGCGCGACCGGCGCAAGCGCAACGCGGAGCTCGAAAGCCTGCTCAACGAGTTCGGCATCACGCACCTGCGCGACGCACCGGCGACCGCGCTGTCGGGCGGCGAGCGGCGTCGTTGTGAAATCGCCCGCGCCCTGGCCAGCAGGCCCTCGTTCATGCTGCTCGACGAACCGTTCGCCGGCATCGACCCGATCGCGGTCGGCGACATTCAGGACCTGGTCCGCCACCTCACCCACCGGGGAATCGGCGTGCTGATCACCGACCACAACGTGCGCGAGACGCTCGGCCTCATCGACCGGGCCTACATCATCGCATCGGGCGAAATGCTGACCGAAGGCAGCCCGGACGAGGTCGTCGCCCACCCCGATGTTCGCCGCCTTTACCTTGGCGAGCAATTTACGCTTTGATTCCCCGACGCAAGGCGCTACCCATAGGCGATCGCCATACGCAAGAATTGGACCAACTTAGAAAGAACGGCGAACGCCCTTGCCGATAAGTCTCGCGCCTCGGCTCGATCTGCGGCCAACGCAGTCCCTGATCATGACTCCGCAGCTGATGCAGGCCATCAAGCTGCTGCAGCTGACGAACCTCGAACTTTCCGCAGTCATCGATCGGGAAATCGAGGAGAATCCGCTTCTCGAACGCGCCGGCAGCGACGCGGACGACACGTGGGAAAACGAGCCCGACACATCGCCGGAGACCGCGCCCGCGGAGGCCGACCTGTCCCGGATCGGCGAACAGGCCGTCGCAGATCTGGACGCGCCGGCGAGCGCCCTCGACCCGGACAGAACCGGACCGGTCGATGGCGTTTCGGAAGCCTTTGCGAGCGACCCGTGGCGCTCCGTCGGTGCCGGCGGCAGCCGTCCGGACGGCGACATGGAGCCCATCGACTGGCGCCCACCTACCCTGCGCGATCACCTTCTCGAGCAGATCGGGCTGAGCATCCCGGAAGGCCGGGAGCGGCTCGTCGCCGAATTCCTGGTCGACTGCCTGGACCCGACCGGTTACCTGCGCGACGATCCGGCCGAACTGGCCAGGCGCCTGGGCCTGGAGCCGGCGGAGCTCGAAGCGGTGATCGAGCAATGCCGGCGGCTGGACCCGATCGGGGTGTTTGCCCGCGATCTGGCTGATTGTCTCGCTCTACAACTCGCCGACAGCGACCGGCTGGACGATGCGATGCGGACCCTTCTGGAGAATCTCCACCTCGTCGGCCGCCGGGACTTCGCGGCGCTGGAACGGACCTGCGGCGTCTCCGGCGACCGGTTGGCCCGCATGCTCGCCGACCTGAAGGGGCTCGATCCGCGTCCGGGGCTGCAGTTCGACGTCGAGCCGGTCCGGGCGATCGTGCCCGACGTCCTGGTCACCCCGGATCCGGAAGGCGGGTTCCGGGTCGAGCTCAACAGCGACACGCTGCCGAAGGTTCTGGTCAACCGGGGCATCTACCAGACCGCCGTGCGGGCCGCCCGGGCCCCGGACGACAAGTCCTATCTGAGCGAGCGGCTGCAGGCGGCCAACTGGCTGGTGAAGAGCCTCGATCAGCGCGCCACCACGATTCTCAAGGTCGCATCCGTGATCGTGGAGCAGCAGCGTGGCTTCCTTGAGCACGGCGTGTCTCACCTGAAGCCGATGACGCTGAAGATGGTCGCGGACGTGATCGGCATCCACGAATCGACGGTCAGCCGCGTCACGGCCAACAAGTATCTGGCCTGTCCGCGCGGCCTGTTCGAGCTGAAGTCCTTCTTTTCGGCGGCAATCGCCGCCTCCGGCGGTGCAGAGGCCCATTCGGCCGCCGCCGTGCGCCACCGCATTCGCCGCATGATCGACGCGGAATGCGCCGACACGGTCCTCTCCGATGACGCCATCGTGAGACAGCTGAAAGATGACGGCGTCGACATCGCGCGCCGAACCGTGGCCAAGTACCGGGAGGCGATGCACATCCCATCGTCGGTCCAGCGCCGCCGCGAGAAGCAGCATGCCCAGAGAACTTCGAGCTGACGTTGCACCGCACCCCGGCTCGACGTTGACAGCGCCGGGGTGCACTCGTAGAACCGCGCGCATTCTTCAGCGCCCAGTGTGGGCGCAGCAAGCAAGCGCGGCCGACCCGACTACGCGCCGGCCGGACGTCAGCGTGATCACACAGAGGCGGAGTGCGCTGACAGGCGCCTCCTGAAAAGACCGAAACCGTCATGTTGAAGATTTCCGGCAAGAACATGGACATCGGAAACGCTCTGCGCGAGCGGATCCAGGATCGGGTCGACGATGCGGTCCGTAAGTATTTCGACGGGGGCTACAGCGGCCAGATCGTCGTCGAGCCGGAAGGGTCCGGCTTCAAGACCGACTGCTCGGTGCACCTCGACACCGGCGTCGTCCTGAAGACCTCCGCCACCGCGTCCGATGCGACCGCGAGCTTCGATCAGGCGGCCGAGCGGGTGGAGAAGCGACTGCGCCGCTACAAGCGCCGGCTCAAGTCCCACCACACGCCGGCCAACGGCGAGGCGCTGGAAGCGTCGAGCTTCGTGCTCGCCAAACCGGACGAAGAGGATGAGGTACCGGTGGACTATTCCCCGGTCGTCGTCGCCGAAACCGCCACCCACGTGCGTACGATGACCGTCGGAATGGCGGTCCTGGACCTCGATCTCACCGAAGCGCCGGTGGTGGTGTTCAGAAGCGCCGCGAACGGAGCGATCAACGTCGTCTACCGCCGTTCAGACGGCAATATCGGCTGGATCGATCCGGCCTTCGACAGCCCCAAGCAGAGCTGATCGGTTCAGCCTCCGCCCTGCCGCCCCTCCTTGTCGCCGAACACGGCGCATCTGATCGACGAGCGGACTGCACGGTCATTTGGGCCGGGACGAGGACATGCGGGACAGCGCGCTGCCCTTCCGGGTGCAATCGACCATACAGAATCGATTACGCGTCACGGCATGGAGCAGTCAGGCCCGAAGCGGTCGTGATCTGAGGATTTCGTCATGGAACTCAACGACCTCTTGAGCCTCGAGGGTGTCGTGCCCGCGTTGAAGGCCCAGAGCAAGAAGCAGGTCCTGCAGGAACTCGCGGCCAAGGCCGCGACTCAGACGGGCCTGCCTGAGCGCGAGATCTTCGAGACGCTGCTTCATCGTGAGCGGCTGGGCTCCACGGGCGTCGGCGACGGGATCGCCATCCCGCACGGAAAGCTCGTGCCTCTGAAGAAGATCGTCGGGGTCTTTGCGCGGCTGGAACGCCCGGTGGAGTTCGACGCCCTCGACGAGCAGCCGGTGGACCTGGTGTTCCTTCTGCTCGCCCCCGAGGGGGCTGGCGCCGACCATCTCAAGGCGCTCGCCCGCATCGCCCGGGTCCTGCGTCAGGGCGAGACGGCCGACAAGCTGCGCGCCTCCCGCGACCCGGCGGCGCTCTATGCGCTCTTGACGCAGCCTTCCGCGACAGCCGAAGAAGGAGCCGGCGCCGCCAGGAAGCCCGGCGAAACCGGATAACGGAAGGCTTGCGTTTTCCGCCTCTGCGACAGAAGTAAGACGAATGACAAAACCACGCACGCTCTACGACAAGATCTGGGACGACCACGTTGTCGAACGTCAGGAGGATGGCACCACCCTCCTCTATATCGACCGTCACCTGATTCACGAGGTCACCAGCCCGCAGGCCTTCGAGGGACTTCGGCTGACCCGACGCGCCGTCCGCGCGCCCACCCGCACGCTCGCCGTCGTCGACCACAACGTGCCGACGACAGACCGGAGCCACGGCATCGAGGATCCGGAGTCGGCGCTGCAGGTCGCGACCCTGGCGGAGAACGCCAAGGAATTCGGAATCGAGTACTACAACGAGCTCGATCCGCGGCAGGGCATCGTCCACATCGTCGGCCCCGAGCAGGGCTTCACCCTTCCGGGCATGACCATCGTGTGCGGTGACAGCCACACCTCGACCCATGGCGCCTTCGGTGCGCTCGCCCATGGCATCGGCACCAGCGAGGTGGAGCACGTGCTCGCCACGCAGACGCTGATCCAGAAGAAGGCGAAGAACATGCGGGTGACCGTCGACGGCACCCTGCCGGAGGGGATCACCGCCAAGGACATCGTCCTCAGCATCATCGGCACGATCGGCACCGCCGGCGGCACCGGGCATGTCATCGAATATGCCGGCGAAGCCATCCGCGCGCTGTCCATGGAAGGCCGCATGACGGTCTGCAACATGTCGATCGAAGCGGGTGCCCGCGCCGGCATGATCGCGCCGGACGAGACCACCTACGCCTACATCAAGGATCGCCGTCGCGCACCCAAAGGCGCCGCATGGGACGCCGCCAAGGCCTACTGGGAGACGCTCCCCTCCGACGAGGGTGCGGAATTCGACAGCGAGATCACGCTCGACGTCGCCAACCTGCCCCCGATCGTGACCTGGGGCACGTCGCCCGACGCGGTCGCCACGATCGACGGCCGCGTGCCCGATCCGGCAGACGCGCCCAACGAGCACAAGCGCCGGGCGATGGAACGCGCGCTGGAATATATGGGTCTGACGCCGGGCACCCGGATCACCGACATCGCCATCGACAAGGCCTTCATCGGCTCGTGCACGAACGGCCGGATCGAAGACCTGCGCGCCGTCGCCAAAATCGTCGAGGGCCACAAGGTCCACGAGAGCGTCGACGCGATGATCGTGCCGGGCTCCGGGCTCGTGAAGGAGCAGGCCGAGGCCGAGGGGCTGGACAGGATCTTCCGGGCAGCCGGTTTCGACTGGCGCGAGCCGGGCTGCTCCATGTGTCTGGCCATGAACGCCGACCGGCTCAAGCCGGGCGAGCGCTGCGCCTCAACCTCGAACCGCAACTTCGAGGGACGGCAGGGTTTCAAGGGGCGGACCCACCTGGTCTCGCCGGCCATGGCAGCGGCCGCGGCGATCGCCGGTCGGTTCGTCGACGTCCGGGAATTCGGGCGCGACTGACCGACAGTCGTCGGAACGAATTGAAAGAGCCGCACCGTACTGCGCGATGCGGCTCTTTCCTTTTGTGCCGGGCGATTCCCGGTCCGGCCGGGGACGCTCACCGGTGCGCCTTGACTTACCGCCAACCCCGGCGCGAGCCACCGTTGAAGCAGATCTTTTCCGGCACGACGCGAACGATCTTGCCACGCGGCGTCCAGCGGACGATCCGGGTCCGTTCGACGATGCAGGTCCGTCCCCGGCCGAAGCGGCCGTGGCGATAGTGGCCGTGCTTGCCCCAGCGATGATGGTCGCCGCGATAGCCGCGGCGGTGACGATCCCCGCGGTAGCCGCGGTCGTGGCGCCCACCGACCTTCACGACGTTGGTCTCGGCGGACTGGGTGACGGCGGCGACCGGCGCAGGGCCTGCCGCGAGGGAGGGAGTGATGGAGCCGGCGCCAAGCGCTGCGACGGTGGCCAGGGCGATCATGGTGCTGCGAAACATGTCAGCTGTCTCCTCTGAGAGGCGGCGGACAGTTCCGCCGCCGACAGTCGAGAAGCTAGCCCCCCGCCCCTGAACCCAATCTGAGACCCGCGTTTATCCGAGGTTCATCAAGAGACCGGCGGGACGTCCGGGTATACGACGCAGCGCTCGGAACATGTCGCACCGCACCGCGGCCCTCTGGCACTGCGGTGCAAAATCGGCCTATGGTCCGGCCAACCGGTTCGAAGCCTCGCGGGCTTCGACACCCTGTTGAAACGGAGGCCGCTCGTGGTCCATCCGGTCGCCTGACCGGACCGCGACCGGCTCGATGGAAGGAGCCCCATGCAGCTCACGATCGGAAAAATCGGCCAGGAATCGGCTCACCAGCTCGCCCCGCTGATCGCGGCCTATGCGCAGGAGATGCGCCGGGGTGCGCCGCGCAGGCCCGACGAATACTATGCCGAGCTGCTTCTGGCCGACCCGACCGCCGAACTCCTGGGCGCCCGCAGCGACGGCGCCCTCGTCGGCTTCGCGATCTTCTTCGACCTGCCGGAAACCATCACCGGACACCGGGCCGGCCAGATCGACGACATCTACGTCGCCCCCTCGGCCCGCGATCACGGCGTGGGTCGGCGCATGATCGAGCAGCTCGTCGAGATCGGACGCACGCGGGAGTGGGCGCATCTGCGCTGGCTCGTGCCGGAGACCAACACGGCAGCGATCGGCCTATACGAGCAGATCGCCAAGCCCGCTCCCTGGAAAAGCTATTCGATCCCGATCCACGAGCGGCGCTGAGACCGTCCGCAGATCAGGCCCAGCCGAGCCGCCTGACCGAAACGGGCACCATGCGCGCCATGACACGGCGCGCTTGCGAACCCGGCCGGATCAATAGTAGCCGAGTTCTTTCATGAGATCGCCGTGCAGCCGATCGAACTCGTCCAGGTAGGGCTGGATCTCGGCAATTCCCGGCTCGTTCCCCCCGACCCGGTAGAAGAACGGAAACCGCTCTTTGAGCTCGTCGAACGCTGGGATGTCCGCCTGGTTGGCTGAAGCCCCCAGCAAACCCTCGACCTGAGACGCCCACAGATCGACGTCCTCAAGCATCGTCTCATATGTCGTGAGGACGGTATTCGGACGATTGACCGGATCCCACGTATAAAAGTGCCCAGACCACGACCCAAACCCGACGTCGCCCGCAATAACCTGCGGGATGTCGACAGGATAGCCTTCGACTTTGGAAAGATAGTGAGCATATGAAGCGACCGCCGCCCGGCCATCCCGAACGATGTAAATTGCGGGATCGTCGGCGAGCGGCGGTCCGTGGGTCTTTATGAGATAGATCTTCTCGGATGCCCGAGCCATCTCCAGAAATGCTGGCGAGTCGACCTTGTCTTTATACCCGCCGGCGAACCCGATTGCCGATTCCAGAAGTTCGCTCTGCTCGTCGTACAAAGAATAGGAGTTCAGGCCGAACTTTCTATTCAATATAGTTCTTGAAAAAGTATTTCCAGATCGCGGATATGACGCAAGCCAAACAAGCATAAAACCAATAAATCAGAATATTAGAACATGTTCATAGTTTGACAGGAGAAAGAGGCTGTGCCGGCGCACGCGCTCAAATGCCTCCATTCTCAAGGTGCTGCGTAACCCAAAGAATGAGGCCAAGCAAATAACTTTTACGCACAATAATATATTCAAATAATTTAACGTTAGGGCCTTTCACGATCCACCAAAAATCACAATCGTCAGGCGCTCAAAACTTAAAATGATCATATTTCATGAAGTTCGCTCGGCGACGAACCGTGGCGCCTCGCGAAGGACCGACGCCTTAACGCCGAAGGTATCGAGGACCGCGCTCGCTTCCTGCACGAGTTCGTCCAGCCGCGCCCGCGCCCAGTCCTCCCCGTGGATCGAGACGAGGGTCGCCTTACCACGCTCCGCATCCTTTCCGGTGCGCTTTCCGACGGCCGCCGCGTCGCCTGCCACGTCGAGCAGATCGTCGGCGAGCTGAAAGGCGGCCCCGATGATTTCACCATAGCGGCGCAGGCGTGCCCTGTCGTCGCCGGAAGCACCGGCAACGATCGCGCCGGCCTCGCAGGACGCGGCGATCAGGGCGCCCGTCTTCATTGCCTGCAGACGGACGATCTCGGGTTCGTCCAGCGCCCGTTTCTCGGCTGCCAGATCGAGCGCCTGACCGCCCACCATGCCGGCGGCACCTGAAGCCCGCGCAAGGCACAGCACCAGATCGGCGCGCACCTGCGGGTCGGCCCGCGTCCCGGCATCGCCCAGAATCTCGAAAGCGAGCGTCAGCAGCGCGTCGCCGGCCAGGATCGCGGTGGCCTCGTCGAACGCCTTGTGGACGGTGGGACGGCCGCGGCGCATGTCGTCGTCGTCCATGGCCGGCAGATCGTCGTGCACGAGGCTGTAGCAATGAACGCACTCGAAAGCGGCCGCCACGTTCAGCGCAGCTTCGGCGGGACCAGCGAACAGCCGAGCGCTTTCCAGAACGAGGAACGGGCGGAATCGCTTGCCGCCGCCGAGTGCCGCATAGCGCATGGCTTCGGCGATCGAGCCGGGCGCGGCCCCTTCAGTCGGGAGAAATCGATCGAGCGCGGCTTCCGTCGCCTCTGCGGCCGCCTGGAGCCGTTCCTCAAAAGCCATGGTCGGTCATCGCAGTCATGGGTCGCCGGGCTCTCCAGATTGATGATCCGCCTCGTGTGCGACCCTCTCACGCTCAGGTCAAGCACGGCGGCCCGCGAATCAGCGGAGTTGACGCGATGTCCCGTTCCGGCCAAACCGTCGCCGGCGGCCGGCACGGCGCCGTCGCACGCCGGACCGCAAAGTCCGAATCGGAAAGTTACCGTTGGCCGAGCGTCAGACTTCGCACCCAGGATCCAGACTGTTGCGCCGGCTCGCCAGGATTGCGGCCATCCTCGTCGCAATCCCGCTCGTACTGACCGTCGCCTATTCGGTCCTCAATCCCGTATCGACACTCATGCTCGGCAGATGGGTCACGGGCCAGTCCGTGACACGGGACTGGGTGGCCCTGGACGAGATCTCCCCGCACCTCGTCCGGGCCGTCGTGGTCTCGGAAGATGCCCGGTTCTGCATGCACTGGGGCGTGGACTGGGTGCAGATGTCGTCCGTGCTGGAGCGCTTCCTGGCAGGCGAGGAAACCCGCGGCGCGAGCACGATCAGCATGCAGACCGCCAAGAATCTCTTCCTTTGGCCCGGGCGCTCCTATGTCCGGAAGGCCGTCGAGATTCCGCTCGCGTTGTGGCTGGATCTCGTCCTGTCCAAGGACCGTGTGCTGGAAATCTACCTCAACGTGGCAGAGTGGTCGCCGGGCGTTTTCGGCGCCGAAGCCGCGGCACAGCACTATTTCGGCCGTCCGGCGGCAGATATCGGCCCGCGCCAGGGCGCCCTTCTCGCTGCCACCCTGCCCGATCCGGACGGGCGCAACGCTGCACGTCCGTCGCCGGGGGTGCAACGCATCGCAGCCGGGGTGCAACGGGAGGTGGAGCGATCGGGTTGGGTGTTCGACTGTCTGGACGCCCCGATCCGCTCGTGAATTTTCCGGGCAATCCGTCTTTGCAAGTCGCCCGACAGACTGTATATAGACGCGCTCGACATCCAGATATTCATGGACGTTTGCTCCCCCTGAACTGAAGTTCAGGGCCGTGGGGCATCATGGTCCGACAAGGAGAAGACGATGGCGGTTCCGAAGCGCAAAACGACGCGCATGAAGCGGGGCTTTCGCCGTTCGGCCGACGCGCTGAAGCAGCCGAGCTACATCGAGGACAAGGAGTCCGGCGAGCTGCGCCGGTCGCACCACATCGACCTGAAGACGGGCATGTATCGCGGCCGCCAGGTTCTCGAGCCGAAGGGCGAGTAAGCCCGCCACTGCGCCGGGCCGTAGCCCGCGTGCCCGCAAGCCGGTCGCCTGATCGCGGCCGGCGCGCCGTGTGGATCTGGCATCCGAGGCTCGCATGATTTCCGCCGTCCCGCTGACCATCGTCCCGCTGATCCTCTACAATGTGATCGCGTTCGTGTTCGCGGGCGGCAGTGCCACCTCCCCGATCTGGGGCAGCGAGCTGTTCTCGCTGACCCTGGTCTCCGGACATCCGTGGACGCCGGACCTGGCCGACCTGATCGAGGTCGTCGCGGTCTGCCTTCTCGGTGCGGAGATCATCAAGGCCACCCGCGTTCACAAGCGCTCGGTCCTGGACCACCTGGTCTCGACCGTGGTGATGGTGGTCTATGTGGTCGAATTCCTCGCGGTCGGGGCGGCGGCGACCTCCACCTTCTTCCTTCTCACCGTACTGGCCATCGTCGACGTGATGGCCGGATTTACGATCTCGCTCGGCGCCGCGCGCCGGGACGTGTCGGTGGAAAGCAGCGACGGCTGATCCCTTCGGGGTCGCTTGGATCGTACGTACATCCGGATGCGGACAAGGTGTGTCGGCTGCGACCGAGCGATTGCGATTTCGCAATGCGCGAGCGCTTTGCCATCCGTTATCTCCCGACCGAGCACTCGATGGGTCACCTGCCCCGATCGGATGCCCCCACTCCATCAAAATCACCCCTACGAACGGAGCCCGTTGGTCCATGTCGAATACACCGCACGAGTTGGCGGAGGAGTTTCCCGAGCACGTCGATACCATGCATCGGCTGAAGGGCGAGGACGCACACTTCGCGAAGCTCTTCGACGAGTATCACGAGGTCAACCGCGCGATTCACCGGGCCGAGACCGACGTGGAGCCGACCAGCGACGCGCACATGGAAGACATGCGCAAGAAGCGCCTGGCGCTGAAGGACGAGATCTACGGGATTCTGACCGCGAAGTAAGAGCGGAAACTTCGGTGGCCCGGTCAGAAGCCGGACCACCCGCGCTTTTACGCCCCGGACGAGCCACCGCCCTTCTTGGCCGCGCCTTTCGGGCCCCCGCTGCCGGTCGCCAGCGTATTCAGCTGGCGCTGCATTTCCGCGAGCTGACGCTTCATGTCGTCAAGATCGCCGGAGCCTGAACCGGCCGCAGCAGGCTTCTCCTCGCCGGCCTCCGCAGGTCGCTCCTGCGGCTCGCCGCCGGGTCCGAACGGCATGAACATCCGCATCGCCTGCTCGAACATCTGCGTGTTGCGCCGGACGTGCTCATCCAGCGTGTCGAACGGGCTGACCCCGAACGTGCTGGCCATCTGCTGGCGCATCTTCTCCTGATCGCGCACGAACGATTCCAGCGAATATTCGAGATAGGGCGGCACCAGCGTCTGCATGGAATCGCCGTAGAACCGGATCAGCTGGCGCAGAAACGCGATCGGCAGCAGGTTCTGCCCCTTGTTCTCCTGCTCGAAGATGATCTGGGTGAGCACCGACCGGGTGATGTCGTCGCCGGATTTGGCATCGAAGACGACAAAATCGTCTTCAGCCTTCACCATCTCGGCCAGGTCCTCCAACGTCACATAAGTGCTGGTACCGGTGTTGTAGAGCCGCCGGTTCGCATACTTCTTGATGACGGTGGGCTCGTCTGTCTTCGCCATGGTTCGCGTCGACCTCCCTATTGCCCGCGTCCGGGACGAATTTCGCGCTACGATAGGGGTTCGTTTCCCGCAACGCCACACTGGATTTGGCGTTGCGGCATGGAACCGTGGCGTCGAGCCCTCGCCGACATTGACACCCGGCCGGCGGGCGGGCTCTATCACAACGGTTCGGACACCATGGGACGCCGCTTCAACGACTGGGCGACGGCCCCCACATAGATGGTCGACCCCAAAAGGCCCTGAGCGAGCCACAGGCTGCGCCAAGACCACGTATCCACGCCTATTCCAAACCCTCGGAGGTCTCCGATGAGCCAAGACCAGATCGTCATCGCCAGCGCGGCCCGCACGCCGGTCGGCGCCTTCAACGGATCGTTCGCCACGACGCCCGCCGCCGACCTCGGCAAGGTGGCGATCGCAGGTGCCCTGGAGCGCGCCGGCGTCTCTGCCGACGACGTCGACGAGGTCATCATGGGCCAGGTCCTGACCGCGGCCCAGGGCATGAACCCCGCCCGTCAGGCCGCGATGGGCGCCGGCATCCCGAAAGAGAAGACCGCCTGGACGCTGAACCAGGTCTGCGGTTCGGGCCTGCGCACGGTCTGCATCGGCATGCAGCAGATCGCCACCGGCGACGCCGATATCATCGTTGCCGGCGGCCAGGAGAACATGACCCTGTCGCCCCATGCCGCTCACCTGCGCGCCGGCCACAAGATGGGCGACATGTCCTTCATCGACACGATGATCAGGGACGGCCTGTGGGACGTGTTCAATGGCTACCACATGGGCGGCACGGCGGAAAACGTCGCCAATCAGTGGCAGATCACCCGCGACATGCAGGACGAGTTCGCGGTCGCCTCCCAGAACAAGGCCGAGGCCGCCCAGAAGGCCGGCAAGTTCAAGGACGAGATCGTCCCGGTGACGGTCAAGGAGCGCAAGGGCGAGAAGGTCGTCGAGGACGACGAGTACATCCGTCACGGCGCCACCCTCGACAGCGTCGCCAAGCTGCGTCCGGCCTTCGCCAAGGACGGCTCGGTCACCGCCGGCAATGCGTCCGGCATCAATGACGGCGGCTCCGCCGTGGTGCTGATGTCGGCCGCCAACGCGGAGAAGCGCGGCATCGAACCGCTTGCCCGGATCGTCTCCTGGGCGACCGCCGGCGTGGATCCGTCGATCATGGGCACCGGCCCGATCCCGGCCTCGCGCAAGGCGCTGGAAAAGGCCGGCTGGAAGCCGGAGGACCTCGACCTGGTCGAGGCGAACGAGGCCTTCGCCGCCCAGGCCTGTGCGGTGAACAAGGACATGGGCTGGGACACGTCGATCGTGAACGTGAACGGCGGCGCCATCGCGATCGGTCACCCGATCGGCGCCTCCGGCAACCGCGTCCTGGTCACGCTCCTGCACGAGATGAAGCGCCGCGGCGCCAAGAAGGGCCTCGCCACGCTGTGCATCGGCGGCGGCATGGGCGTCGCCATGTGCGTCGAGCGCGGCTGACGCGCCTTCGCCTGACCGACTGGATTCTGAAGGCCGTGCCGGCATCCGGCGCGGCCTTTTTTCTTGGCCACTCGTTGTCCAATCGGCAAGGTCCGTCACACCGTTGCCGTCGTGCCCTCCCGCCGGCGATAGAGCCAGCGCGCGAACACCCGGTCGGAGACACCCGCGAGCACCAAGGCGACCAGCGCCGACGCCGCGACGGCAAACACCACCCGCCCGACCAGCACGCCCCAGACATCCGCGCCGACGGCAATGACCACCAGCGTGTCCTCGATCAGGCCGTGGGCGAACCCCATGAACACGCAGGCGAGGAAGACCTGGCGCGGGGGTACGTGTCCGGCCCGCGCCTCGGCAATCAGCAGCCCGCCGCCGAACGCGAGCCCGAGCACGAGGCCGACGGCGGTGAAGTGGGTCGCCTCCGCGGAGAGCCCGGCCAGGCGAAGCATGGGCGCGAGCGCGCGCTTGATCAGCTCCATCGCCCCCACCATGCGCAGGATCTCCATGCCCCAGGACAGGGCGAGCAGGATCGCCAGCAGGATCAGCATGCCGTAGCCAAGATCGGTCAGGAATCCGCCCCAGCCGGCCGTGTCCTCGACCGGTATCCAGGCCGGATCGATCGGTTCGGAGAGCCAGCCGGTAGTCGCGAAAATCCCATGAAGGAGCGCCGCGTAGACCAGCCCACCGGCGACACGCAGGACCGTCGTCACCCAGAAAGACGGACCGGCCCGGGCGACGATCTGCTGCTCCACCGGCAGGGCGTGCACGAACAGGAGCATGCTGGAGAAGATCGTCATGTCGGCCACGCTGATGGACCCGGCCGGCACAAGCGTGAACAGGACCGCCAGCCCGCCCCAGATCCCCACCAGGGCACCCGTCAGGACCCCGAAGGCATACTCCGGCGACAGCCCGTAGAGCCCCATGAGCGGGCTCAGGGCGGGCGCGATCCTGTCGATCACGCCGAACTCCGACAGCAGATGGGTCGCGATCGTCATCGGCACGATGATACGGACCAGCATCCAGTACACCCGCAGCATGTCGGCGGTTCGGCGAACGCAGTAGTCGAGCGTCGGCATGGCACGTCTTTCCGGTTTCAACGCACCTTCCCTACCCCGACAGAATTCGCAGTTTCGGTCAAAATGAGCATCATCATGCAATAATATTGCAAATCATGGCGTCGACGCTGCGCTCGACGGGGCGCGGCAGCCGAGAGTCACCGGACGACCGCCCTGCCCCATCGCACGCCGGACGGCCACCCACGAGGAACCAGAGCATGGACCGGATCGACAGGAAGCTCCTGACCCTGATGCAGCGCGACGCAAGCCGGACCAATGCACGGCTGGCGGACGAGGTGGGGCTGTCGCCGTCGAGCTGCCTGCGACGCATTCGGCGGCTACGGGCTTCCGGCGTCATCGACCGCATCGTCGCGATCCTCAATCCGGCCAGGGCCGGCCGGTCCCTGAAGGCGATCGTCACCGTCGAACTCAAGGAGCACGGCGAGCAGCAGATGCGGCAGTTCCTCGACCGGGCCGCCGGCGAAGCCGCCGTGACCCAAGCCTATGCGGTCACCGGCTCCGTCGATGCAGTCCTGGTGATGAGGCTGCGCGACATGGACGAATTCGACGGGCTTTGCGAGCGCCTGTTCCGCGAGCGCACCAACGTCGCCCGCTTCTTCACTCTGGTGGTCATTCGCACCGCCAAGGAAGAAACCGCGATCCCGCTGGAAGCGACACCCGGCTGACAGAACGCGAAGCCCCTGGGACCGCCCCGATCCCGCAATGCAGCACGCGCTTCTCGCGCTTTTTCCACCGAGCGTCGCATCGTTTTCGGCCACTGACGGCTTTACGCCGGAGCCTGATCCGTTACGGTCCATTCGACCGTCGGCTGATCGGCTTGTGTGGACGTTGCCCTCGCGGCGCCGCCCGAGACCTGCTCAAACCGGAGGCGCACAGGGGAGGACAGGTGTCGAAACCGGCAGGTGGCTGCGGCCGAATTCATGATCCGGCATGCCGCAAAAGCGGTGCGGGATCATGAAGTTAAGGCACAATCGCCTGCAAAATCGGCATCGAAACGTCATGGATTCGGGTTAGGTCTTCCGCGTGCCGGCCACGGCTCGCAGCAGCACCATCCGGCCCATGACCGAACGCTCAAGAAACGGAGGGAGGCAGAATGAGTAAGGTTGCGCTCGTCACCGGTGGAACCCGGGGTATCGGAGCCGCCATATCCAAAGGGCTCAAGGAGGCGGGCTACACGGTCGCCGCCAACTTTGCCGGAAACGTCGAGAAGGCGGAGGCGTTCAAGGCCGAAACCGGCATCGAGGTTTTCAAGTTCGACGTGGGCGACCATGAAGCTGCCGAAGCCGGCATCGCCGAGATCGAAAAGAAGCTCGGTCCGGTCGAGGTGCTGGTGAACAATGCCGGCATCACCCGCGACGCGACGCTCCACAAGATGACGTGGGAGCAGTGGAAGGAAGTCGTCGACACCAATCTGTCGTCGATGTTCTGCATGACGCGGCCGGTGATCAACGGCATGCGCGAGCGCGGGTTCGGGCGCATCATCAACATCTCCTCCATCAACGGCCAGAAGGGCCAGATGGGCCAGGCGAACTACTCCGCCGCCAAGGCCGGCGTGATCGGTTTCACCAAGGCGATCGCCCAGGAGAACGCGCGCAAAGGCATCACCGTGAACGCGATCTGCCCCGGCTACATCGACACCGACATGGTCGCAGCCGTGCCGGAGAAGGTGCTGGAAGGCATTATCGCGCAGATCCCGGTCGGTCGTCTCGGCAAGGCCGAGGAGATCGCAGCCGTCGTTGCCTTCCTCGCCTCCGACGCAGCCGCCTTCATGACCGGATCGGTGCTCACCGCCAACGGCGGCCAGTACATCGCCAACGGCTAGGGCTTCGCCGCGATGCGTCGGATTGCCGTTCTGATCCTGGCCGCGGGGACGCTTGCCGCTCCCGCGGCCGCCGAAGAAACCTGGACCACCTACAAGGACTGGACCATCGCGGTCGACACCGTGGACACGGGCGAGGACGTCCGTGTCACCTGCCATATCTGGACCGGAAGCGACGGCAATCCGGTCGTCGGCACCGAACTCTCCAACGGGGACGTTCTGCCGCCCGACCTCTATCCTCAGGTCACGCTCACCGAACATGCCCTGCGCCACCAGCCGACCGTGCTTCAGGACGGCGATCCCGTGACCTTCACCTTCGATACCGGCGAGACGTTCTCGGGCTCGGTGAACGGCGGGCTCGATCCCGACGGCTACGCCATCGCCACGACACAGTTGCCGATGGACGACTGGCTGCCGGTGCTGCAGACCATGCGCAAGGCATCGACGATGGCAGTGACCGGCCCCACGGGACCGATCTACACCGCGTCCCTCAGCGGCTTCACGGCCGCCTACGGCAAGATGGCCGAGCAGTGCGGGTTCCCGACCACCGGCGTCATCGACTGAGCGACATTCCGGACCCTGCCGCCAGGCCAGCTGCCGACAGGCCAGCTGCCGACAGGTAGATCCCGCCCGACCCAATCGGACCGGACGGAACCTGATCAAGCGTTCTCGGACGGCCTACTCGCCGTCGTCGGTGTCGGAGGACTGCGGCGAGACCATGCCGTGGCGCCAGCTCGGCCCCCGTCCGTCGTTGTCACCATGACGCCAGCCGGGACCGTCGCCGCGCCCGTGATGCCAGCCGCGTCCGTCCCCGTCGCGGTCCTGCCAGCCATGGTGACCGCCATGGTGCCAGCCCGAGCCGTGGGGGCCGCTGCCGTCGCCCTTGCCGTGACGGCCGTAGCCCTTGCCGGCGTAGTGCCCCTTCCCGCCATGGCGCCCGGGGCCGCCCATGGCTTCCCGGGCGAGGCGCATCTCCCGGGCGTCCACCTTGCCGTCGTCGTTGCGGTCCATGAACTCGAACCGCTTTTCGCGCAATCGCTCGATCTCGGCCACCTCCACGGTGCCGTTGCCGTCGAGATCGTACCGCTCGATGATCCGTTCGCGACGGCGCTGGACCATCCGGGCCAGAAGCGCGTCGTCGATTTCCTCGGCGGTGATGACCCCGTCACCGTCCGCATCGAAGCGGGTCACCGGACGTTCGCCGATCGCGGAGAACTCCTCGATCGTCAGGCTTCCGTCGCCGTCGCTGTCGAAGCGCTCGATCATGAAGGAGCCGCGCTCGCCGCGCGGACCGGGGCCGCGGCGCCCGCCCGGACCCATCGGAGTTGTCGCTTCGGCGGCCGGCGTGTCCTGGTCCTGGGCGAAAGCGACGGTTGCGGGAACCGCGGTAAAGGCAAGAACGGCCGCAAGCGCGACCTGGGAAAATCTGCTATAAGCCATGGGAACTCCTCAGCTTCGTTTCCGGCCAGCGTGCCGATGAGGCACGATGCCGGTCCGTGGTGCCGGCCTTGTGACCGGTTCACTGCTTCAAACGCGCCCAAGGGAGGTGGCCTACGGTCCGGCAGCTCCGCGCAGATTAAATCCTCGTAATGCGGCCGGATGTGACGGGTCTCAGCCCTCGATCACCGTGTTGGAGAGCGTCCCGACCTTGTCGACAGTGATCTCGCAGATGTCGCCCGGCTTGAGGAAAACCTTGGGATCCCGGTAGGCGCCGACGCCGGACGGCGTGCCGGTCACGATCACGTCGCCCGAGCGCAGAGGCGCGAAGGTCGACAGGAAGGCGATCAGCTTCGGGATCGGGAAGATGAGATCGTCGGACACGCCCCGCTGCATTTCCGCGCCGTTGAGCGTGGTCGTGAGGGTGAGGTTCGTGCCGGGCGGGATTTCGTCGGCGGTCACCATCCAGGGTCCGAAACCGCCGGTCCGGACGAAGTTCTTGCCGGCCGTGAACTGGGAGGAGCCGCGCTGCCAGTCGCGCACCGAGCCGTCGTTGTAGCAGGCATAGCCCGCCACATGCCGCCAGGCCGAGGTTTCCGGGATGCGCCGGCCCGGCTTGCCGATGATCACCGCGATCTCGCCCTCATAGTCGAGGTTATCGCTTTCGAGCGGCTTCACCAACGGCTGACGGTGGCCGACCTGGGAGTCCGCGATGCGCATGAAGACGGTCGGGTCCTTGACCTCCGGCCGGCCGCCCTCCTCCCGGTGGGCATGATAGTTGAGACCGATGCAGTAGATGCGCGCCGGATCGGGGATCGTCGGCAGGAAGGTGACCTCATCCCGATGGTAGTCGGCGGTCACCCCGGTGTGGAATTTCTCCGCCGCCTGGATCGCATCCATCTCGATCAGGGATTTCAGGTCCGGATAGGAAGAGCCGATCCGCATCTTCAGATCGACGATCTGTTCCCCGTCGACGAGCCCGTAGGAGGTCCCGGTCGGGGCGGCGTAGCTTGCAAGTTTCACGGGCAGTTGTCCTTTCGGGTCAAAGGGGTCCGGCAGAACCCTGGAACGCTCTACACCTCTCCGATCACGCGCTCGAAGGTCGCGCGGACGGCGGCCTGCATATCGGTCAGCTCCGCCTCGAGCCGGCTGAAATCCGGCGCATCGCCGGCTCTCGCCAGAAGATCGCGCACGCCCTTGGGCGCCGCCTCCGGGTTGAACGCCCCGTCGACGGCGAGCCGCAGGATCTGGGTCAGGGCCTGATAGAGACGGGCCGCCGGCAGCAGGGTCTCCGCGGCGGTCCGGTCGAGCAGCCCGCAGGTGGAGGCCTCGCGCAACACCGTCTCCGTGTTGGCCGACAGGACTTCGGGATGGACGTGGGCGTGCGAGAGCTGCACGAACTGGGCGATGAACTCCAGGTCGACCAGGCCGCCCGCGACCTGCTTGAGATCCCAGATGTCCTTGGTGCCCTTTTCCTTCTCCAGACGCCGGCGCATTTCCAGAACGTCGGTGCGCAGGCTCTCGCGATCGCGCTCCCGGGACAGAACGTCGCCGATGATGCGCCCGACCCTGTCCTGAAGGTCCGGATCGCCTCCGATCGCCCGCGCCCGGGTCAGCGCCATGTGCTCCCAGGTCCAGGCATCCTTCGCCTGATAGGCTTCGAACGACGACAGCCGCGTCGCCAGCGGTCCGGCATTGCCGGAGGGCCGGAGCCGGAAATCCACCTCGTAGAGGGTCCCCTCCGCGGTCGGCGCCGATAGCGCCGAGACCAGCCGCTGGGTCAGCCTCGTGTAGTACTGGCTGGGGGCCAGCGGCTTGCGGCCGTCGGAACTGTCGGCGTCCGGATCGTGATCGTAGAGCAGGATGAGATCGAGATCGGAGGCGGCCGTCATCTCCCCGCCGCCGAGCTTGCCGAGCGCCAGAACCGCGACCCGTCCGCCCGGCACTTGGCCGTGGGTTTCCGCGAACGCATCGGCCGCGCGCTTGAACAGCTCGTCCACCAGGACGTCGGCGATCCGGGCATAGGCGTTGCCTGCGTCGGACGGCGACATGGTGCCGGTCAGTACCCGGACGGACACGAGGAAGACCTGCTCCTGGCCGAAGATCCGCGCCAGGTCGAGGGCGTCCTCGTAGGTGCGGGCTTCGGCCAGCGACCGTTCCAGGAGGGCGTGGGTCTCGTCCGCACCCGGCAGCGCGCCGAAGAAGGTGGGATCGAGCACGGCATCGAGGACACGCGGACGGCGGGTCAGGGTCTGGGCGAGCTTCGGCGCGGCACCCATGATGGTCGCCAGTAGCCCCAGCAGGCTCGGATTCGACTTGAGCAGAGAGAAGATCTGGACGCCGGCCGGCAGGTGGCTGACGAACCGGTCGAAGGCGTTGAACGCTACGTCGGCGTTCTCGGTGTGGGCCAGCGCGTCGAGGATCATCGGCACGAGTTCGGTCAGGAGCTCGCGGCTGCGCGAGGAGCGGGTCGCCGGATAGCGGCCGAAATGCCAGGCACGGATCGCCCGGGTGACCTCCTGCGGCCGCTGATAGCCGAGCCGGGAGAGCGTATCGAGGGTCTCGGGATCGTCGTCGTCGCCGGTGAAGACCAGATTGCCGAGCGTGCCCGACAGCGTCGGCTCGTTCTCGAAGAGCTGGGCATAATGGCCCTGCACCCGTTCCAGACGCTGGCGCAGCCCGCTCTTGAACTCCTCCAGGGCGGCGAAGCCGGCGAGCCGCGCCACCGGCGCGAGCCCCTCGTCGCCGGAGGGCAGCGTGTGTGTCTGCTCGTCGTGGATCATCTGCAGCCGGTGCTCGACGAAGCGCAGGAACTTGTAGGCCTCGTCGAGTTCCTCCCGGGTCGCTTCGTCGATCCAGTGGGCCCGGTGCAGTTCGGCCAGCATCTTCAGGGTCTGCAACCCCCGCAATTCCGGATTTCGGCCACCCGCGATCAGCTGCTGGGTCTGAACGAAGAACTCGATCTCGCGAATGCCGCCGCGCCCGAGCTTGATGTTGTGACCGGCCACCGCAATCCGTCCATGGCCCTTGGCCGCATGGATCTGTCGCTTGATGGAATGCACGTCGGCAATGGTCGCGTAGTCGAAGGAGCGCCGCCAGACGAAGGGGGAGATGTCTTTGAGGAGCGCCTCACCGGCCGGGATGTCTCCGGCCGCCGGCCGCGCCTTGATGAGGGCGGCCCGCTCCCAGTTCTGGCCCAGGGATTCGTAGTAGTGCAGCGCCGCGGGCACCGAGAGCGCCACGGCGGTCGCCCCCGGATCGGGCCGCAGCCTCAGATCCGTGCGGAAGACATAGCCGTCGCCGGTGCGTTCCTGGAGAATATGGACCAGCCGGCGCGTCAGCCGGACGAAGAGCTGCGCCGCGTCATCGGGGTCGGCGAGCGGCGCGCGATCGGGATCGAAGAAGACGATCAGGTCGATGTCGCTGGAATAGTTCAGTTCGTGGGCGCCGTACTTGCCCATGCCCAGAACGATGTAGCCGGAATCGTGCTCGGGCCGGTCGGGATCGGCGAGTTTCAGCTTGCCGCGGTCGTGCTGCTCCTTGAGCAGGAAGCAGACCGCGGCGGACAGCGCCGCATCGGCGAAGGTGGCAAGGGAATCGGTGACGGTCTCCAGCTGCCAGACGCCGCCGAGATCGGCCAGCGCGATGAGCAGCGCGGCCTCCTGTTTCGCCTTTCTGAGGTCCGTCATCAGGCTCGCTTCGTCGGCGGCAGGCTGGGCAAGACGCTCGATGAGGGCCTCCAGGGACCGCTCGGGCGCCTCGCCGAGAAGACGGGCGAGCCGCGCGGGATCGCGTAGGCCGAGATCCTTCAGGAAGGGACTGTTGGAGAAGACGCCGACCAGAAACGGACGGAGCTCCGGCGACGCCTCGATGAGGCCGGCAAGACCCGCCCCCTCTTCTGCTGCGGCCTTGTCGATCTCGCTGGTGACGGCGTCGGCCCTGTCCGGATCCGCCGGAATTTTGACGGCAAGCCGGGAATGCAGTGGAGCCGTCTCGTCGTTCTTGTCCGATGTCATCGCTCGCTCGGCAGCTGGGTCCCCAATCGCGGAAAGACGAGGGTCGCCTTCAGGCCGGGTCCGGCATCGCCGAGCTCCAGTCTTCCCTTGTGCACATTGGCAATGGCTTCCACCAGGCTCAACCCGAGTCCCGACCCCGGCGTGGTCCGGCTCGCCTCCAGGCGGACGAACCGGCCGGTGACCCTGTCCCGGTCTTCCGCCGGAATTCCGGGGCCGTTGTCGGTCACCGTTACCGCGACCCGTGCCGGATCCGGTGTCAGCGTCACCGAGACCCGCGCGCTCTCGCGCTCATTGCCGCCGTGCTTGATGGCGTTGTCGATAAGGTTGGCGATCGCCTGGCCGACGAGCTCGCGATTTGCCTGCACGATGGCATCGTCCGGCACGTCGACGGTGAGTTCGACACCGGCCTCCTCCGCGACCGGCTCGTAGAGCTCGGCGACATCGAGGGCGACCTGGGCGAGATCCACCGACACCTTGGTCACGCGGGCCGAGCCCGCCTCGGCGCGGGCGATCATCAGGAGCGCGTCGAAGGTCCGGATAAGGCCCTGGGACTCTTCCATGGTCGCCTGCAGGGCTTCGCGCAGGGCTTCCTCGGAGTCGGCCTGGCTGAGCGCCACCTCCGCCTGCATCCTCAGCCGGGTGAGTGGCGTCTTGAGGTCGTGGGCGATGTTGTCGGAGACCCGGCTGAGCCCGTCGTGAAGCTGTTCGATCCGGTCAAGCATGGCGTTGAGGCTGCCCGACAGGCGGTCGAACTCGTCGCCGGTGCCGACCATCGGCAGGCGGCTTTCCAGATCGCCCGCGACGATCAGGTTGCTCGCCTCGGAGATGGCGTCGATGCGCTTGAGGACGCGGCGAGACACGGCGAGAAAGCTGACCAGCCCCAACACGATCGCCGCCAGCAGCGCCCATTGCGAGGCCTGCAGGATGATCGCCCGGAACTCGAAGCGCTCCTCCATGTCGCGGCCGACCAGAAGCCGGAAGCCTCCGGGCAGGACGAACACGCGCACCAGGGCCCGGCGCGGCTTGCTCGCCTCCTCGTCCGGCCCGACCAGGCGTGTGTACTGCACCGGCCGGGCTTCGCCGTCAGGCGTCGACAGCGACGATTGTTCCAGGCTGTCGATGTTCCCGGCGATCCGGTTTCCCGCGAAATCGGTGATCAGGTAGAGGCTCGCACCCGGCGCGACCGAGCGGCGCTCGACGGCGTTCACCAGCCCGCGCAGCCCGCTCGACCGGTACTGTTCGGACAGGCCGCGGATCTCGGCGTCAATGGTCTCGCGGAGCTGGCGGTCGAGAAGATCGCCGGCGGTGGTGGAGATGTAGAGGATCAGCCCGACCAGAAGCGCCGTGAACACCGCCAGATAGACGAGCGTCAGCTTGACCGCGGTGGTGCGGAACAGCTTACCGAGCGTCGTCACGAATGACATAGCCCGCGCCCCGAACCGTGTGGAGGAGCTGACGGTCGAACTCCTTGTCGATCTTCGCCCTGAGGCGCGACACGTGAACGTCGATCACGTTGGTCTGGGGGTCGAAATGGTAGTCCCAGACATTTTCGAGGAGCATCGTACGGGTCACGACCTGGCCGGCGTGCCGCATCAGATATTCCAGAAGCCGGAATTCGCGCGGCTGCAGCGGAATCGGCTGGCCGGCCCGCGACACCGTGTGGGACAGCCGGTCCAGTTCCAGATCGCCCACCCGGTAGAGGGTTTCCGCCTGGGCCGGCTTGGGCCGCCGCGCGAGCGCCTCGACGCGGGCGAGCAGTTCGGAAAAGGCGTACGGCTTGGCGAGATAGTCGTCTCCGCCCGAGCGCAATCCCTTGACCCGGTCGTCGACCTGTCCGAGCGCGGAGAGGATGAGGATCGGGGTGGGATCGTTCGCGGTCCGACGCTCCTCGACGATGGACAGTCCGTCCCGGCCCGGCAGCATCCGGTCGATCACCAGCACGTCGTACTCGTTGACGTGGGCGAGTTCCGCGCCGGAATCACCGTCGCGGGCGAGGTCGACCACATGACCCGCCTCTTTGAGGCCGCGCGCGAGGAACCCCGCCGCATCGCTGTCGTCTTCGATCAAAAGGATGCGCATGAAGGTCTGTTACACCGCGCCCCGATGCCCCGCAACAGACTGGCGTATCGCTGGCGTATATGGAGAGGGACCGTCCCCGAAAGATTTTGAGCGACAGGCTGCGCTGTGCAGCCTGTCGCCCGCGGTGTCAGGTCGGCGGGGGCGACGGGAGCCGACACCGACACCGTTTCGTGGAGCATGCCCCGGCCGGACTGCGTCAGCCCGGCCGGAAACGACGTGCTCAAGTGGTTGAAGCGTCAGCCCTTGGCGACGGGAAGCGCGACGAAGCGGATCTGCTCGCCAGACCGGACCCGCAGAAGGACGGCCTTGCGGCCCTCACCTTCGGCGACTTCGACGCTCTTCTGGATGTCGGCCGGCGAGGACACGTCCACGCCACCGGCATTCAGGATGACGTCGCCGACCTTCAGGCCCTTCTCGGCCGCCTGGCTCTCCGGATCGATCTCCACGACCGCCACGCCCTGCTCCTCGAGCCCGAGATCCTGGGCCGGAGCCAGCCGCATGCCGAGCGACAGGTCCGTTCCCGGAGCCAGATCCGAGGAGGCGTTGGCCTGGCTGCCGGCGGACAGCGTCCCCAGCTCCACCTGGACCTCTTCCTCGGCGCCGTTGCGCCAGACCGTCAGCGCGACGGTGGAGCCCGGCGACTTGCCGGCAATGGTGCGGGCGAGATCGCGCGGGTTCTCCACGGTCTCTCCGTCCACCGCCAGGATGGCGTCTCCGGCCTCGATGCCCGCCTTGGCGGCCGGGCTGTCGTCCTGGGGCTGCGCCACCAGGGCACCGTCCAGCTCTTCGAGCCCGAGCGAATCGGCGATATCCGGCGTGATCGGCTGGATCTGGACGCCGAGCCAGCCGCGCGTGACGGTGCCGTCGTCCTTCAGGTCCTCGATCACCTGCACGGCGATCGCGGCCGGAATGGCGAACCCGATGCCGACCGAACCGCCCGACGGCGAGTAGATCGCCGTGTTCACGCCGACAACCTCGCCGGCCAGGTTGAAGGTCGGACCGCCGGAGTTGCCCTTGTTGATGGGCGCGTCGATCTGGATGAAGTCGTCGTACGGACCGGCGCCGATCTCGCGGCCGCGGGCCGACACGATGCCCGCCGTCACGCTGCCGCCGAGACCGAACGGGTTGCCGACCGCAACGACCCAGTCGCCGACGCGCACGTCGCCGCCGGTGAAGGTGACGAACGGGAACGAGTGGTCGCCGGTGATCTTGACCAGGGCCAGGTCGGTCTTGTCGTCGGTGCCGATGACGGTCGCGTCGTAGGTCTCGCCGTCATTCATGACGACGGTCACTTCGTTGGCGCTGTCGACGACGTGGTTGTTGGTGACCACGTAACCGTCAGCCGACACGATGAAGCCGGAGCCCTGGCCCATCGAGAAGCCGCGGTTGGAGCGCCGGTCCTGGGGCATGCCGCCACCACCGCCGAACTGGTCCTCGAACTGCTTGAAGAAGTGCTCGAAGGGGCTGCCTTCCGGCATGCCCTGGAAGCCCGAGAGGCTCGGCCGCGCCTCGGTCTTCACGCGGATTGAGACGACCGCCGGGCTGACCCGCTCGACGATGTCGGCGAAGCCGGGGGCCCGCTGTTCGGTAATATTGGCCGAAAGGTTCTCCGCACGCGCAGGCGTGGGCGGCGCGACAATCATGTCGGCGGCCAGGATGCCGGCGACCCCGAGGGCCAGGGTGCCGACAGCGATCTGCTTGCGGCGCTTCGCGAAGCGGCGGAACTGGTGGCTGTTCTCTGCCGTGTTGTGATCCATCGTCATACAAAGACTCTCCGTGACGAGGTGACAGGTGCTTGCGGACCGTCTGACATGCGGTCTCGCTCACCTCCCCTTGTGACGGATCGCGCCTTACGGCCCGCTGTCCCGGAAATGACGATTTGGTAAGGTTGCGCGCGAATGCGGCGTCCAGGTGCAGTAAAAGCCGGCGTCCGCCTGGAAACGTGTCAAAACAAAGGCTTGGAGCGTCTTCGCGAGCCTGATGCGCACATGTCGGATCCCGGCCCGGGCGGCCGGGCGGACATCAGGAGTTCTGCGGCTCCTCGACGGTGACCACGGCCGAACCGTGCGTCAGCGTGCGGTGGACCGGGCACTTGTCGGCGATCTCGATGAGACGGGCCCGGGTCGCGTCGTCCACGTCCCCCTCGATCCGGATCCGGCGCTCGAACCGGTCGATCTTGCCGCCCTTGTCGGCGATCTCCTTGGCGCATCCTTCGCAGTCCTCGGCATGGACCTTGCCGTGGGAGACCGCCACCGAGAACCGGTCGACCGCAAGCCCCTTGTGCTCGGCATAGATACGCAGTGTCATCGTGGTGCAGGCACCCAGGGCAATCGACAGATAGTCGTAGGGCGACGGTCCCGTATCGGTGCCGCCCACGTCGGTCGGCTCGTCGGCGAGCAGCCGGTGCGTCCCGACCCGGACCCGGTTCTGGAACTTGCCTTCTCCGGTCTCCTCGACGACCACGGCGCCGGCCTCGGCATCATGGCTCGCCGCCTCGGCATCGGCTGCAATGTAGCGCGACGCCCAGGCGGCGATAACCCGGGCCGCATAGGCGGCATCGGCCGGCTTCGACAGGAGATGGTCGGCATCGTCGAGGGAGACGAAGCTCTTGGGATGGCGCGCGGCGGCAAAGATCGCACTGGCGTTCTCGATGCCAACGGTCTGGTCGAGCGGGGCCTGCAGGATCAGGAGCGGCCGACGCATCCCGGCGACCCGGTCGAGCAGCGCATGGCCTTCGAGGTCGTCGAGAAACTGCTTGCGGATCGTGAAGGACCGGCCGGCCAGCGTCACGTTCGCCGAGCCGTCCGTCTCGATCCGGTCAAGGTCGGCGGCAAAGTTGTTGACCACGTGTCCGGCGTCGGAGGGCGCGCCGATCGTGGCGACGGCAGTCACCTCCGGAATGTCGGCAGCCGCCGCGAGCACGGCGGCACCGCCGAGGGAATGTCCGACGAGAAGCTGCGGCGCCTCCAGATGCTCCCGCATGTAGTCTGCCGCGGTGATCAGGTCGGCCACGTTGGACGAGAAATTCGTCGACGCGAACTCGCCCTCGGACGACCCGAGACCGGTGAAATCGAAGCGGACGACGGCAATCCCCTCGTCGGCGAGCGCGCCGGCGATCGCACGGGAGGCGGCGATGTCCTTGGAACAGGTGAAGCAGTGGGCGAACAGAGCATAGGCGCGCGGACGGCCGGTCGGCCGGTCCAGCCGCGCCGCCAGCTTCGCACCGAAGCTCCCCGGAAACTCCAGCTTCTCACCGTTTGCCATGCGGCTTCCTCCCCCACCTGGCGGCAATCCGGGTCCGGCCGCATCGCCGTGTCCGCTCAATGCCGGATCGCGCCTGAAATCAACGGCATCACAGATATGGGCCGCATCGCATCTGTGTCACGAGCGTTCTTCGGACAGGATATCGCGCAGGGCGGCTTCCTCGCGCTCGCTGAGAGGCGGAGCGGCGGCGGCGCGGCGCTTGCGCAGGTTGACGACGGCCAGCACGCCACCGAGCGCAAGAACCACCACCGGCGTCAGCCAGAGCAGCAGCGTGTGGACGGCAAACCGGGGCTTGAGCAGGATGAATTCGCCATAGCGGGCGACGAGATAGTCGATGACCTCCTCGTCGCTGTCGCCCTCCTCCAGCCGTTCCCGCAGGAGAACCCGAATGTCGCGGGCAAGCGGGGCGTTGGAGGCGTCGATGGACTCGTTCTGGCAGACCATGCAGCGCAGTTCGGTCGACAGCTCCCGCGCACGCTGCTCCAGCTTCGGATCGTCGAGAACCTCGTCCGGCTGCACCGCTGCGGCGGGAAGCGGTGCGCCAACGACAATCAAGAGGGCGAGGACCGCTCCGATCAAGCCGGGCCGGGTCACGACGCCACCGTCTTGGGCTCGCGCGCCTTCGCCGGTTTGGGCGCGCCCACACGCAGCCGCCGGTCCGTCAGCGAGACCAGGCCGCCGAGCGCCATCACCACCGGTCCGAGCCAGATCAGCAGGACCATCGGCTTGTCGTAGGCGCGCACGACGACGCCGTCGTCGTCCTTCAGGTCCCCGAGCGAGACATAGAGCTGGGAAAGGCCGTGGGTCCGGATCGCCGCCTCGGTCGTGGGCATCTGGCGGGCGGTGTAGATCCGCTTGGCCGGGCGGAGCTCGCCGACGGTCCGGCCATCAACCAGCACGTCGAAGCGAGCGACGTCCTGACGGTAGTTGGGGCCGACTTCCGGCTCCATGCCCCGGAACGCCAGGGTGTAGCCGCCGAGTTCGGTGGTCTCGCCGGGCCGCATCACCAGAATGCGTTCCTGCTCGAACGCGGTACCCGCCACGATCCCGATCACCGTCATCCCGAGGGCGAAGTGGCCGAGGAAGGTGCCGAACGCAGACCGCGGCAGCCCGGCCAGCCGGCGCGCCGACACGCCGATTTTTTCCGAGCCGACCTTGGCGCGCTGGGCCAGCTCCGTCACCGCTCCGACCATGAGCCAGAACCCGAGGCCGATGCCGAGCGCCGCCAGGATCCTGTCAGCACCCGTGAGGACCGCCACCAGGGCCACGGCAACGACCGCGACACCGAGCGCGACCCAGAGCCGCTGCAGGACGCCGCCGATATCGCCGCGCTTCCAGGCCAGAAGCGGGCCGAACGGCACGGCGATCAGAAGCGGCACCATCAGCGGCCCGAAGGTCAGGTTGAAGAACGGCGCGCCCACGGAGATCTTCTGGCCGTTCACCGCCTCCAGGACGAGCGGATAGAGCGTGCCGACCAGAACGGTCGCACAGGCTGCCGTCAGAAACAGGTTGTTGAAGACCAGTGCCCCTTCGCGGCTGATCGGGGCGAACACGCCGCCGGGCTTCAGCATCTGCGCCCGCCAGGCGTAAAGCGCCAGCGACCCGCCGATGAAGAGGATCAGGATGCCGAGGATGAAGACGCCGCGGGTCGGGTCGGTGGCGAAGGCGTGGACCGAGGTCAGGACGCCGGAGCGGACCAGGAAGGTGCCAAGCAGCGAGAGCGAGAAGGTCAGGATCGCCAGCAGGATGGTCCAGATCTTCAGCGCGTCCCGCTTCTCCATGACGATCGCGGAGTGGAGCAGCGCCGTGCCGGCGAGCCACGGCATGAAGGACGCGTTCTCCACCGGGTCCCAGAACCACCAGCCGCCCCAGCCGAGCTCGTAATAGGCCCAGTAGGAGCCCATCGCGATCCCGAGGGTCAGGAACAGCCACGCCAGCAGCGTCCAGGGTCGGACCCACCTGGCCCACGCGGCGTCGATGCGGCCCTCGATCAGGGCTGCGACCGCGAACGAAAAGGCGATCGAGAAGCCCACATAGCCGACATAGAGCAGCGGCGGATGGATCGCGAGGCCGATGTCCTGAAGGATCGGGTTGAGGTCCTGGCCTTCCATCGGCACCGGCGCCACCCGCGCGAACGGGTTCGACGTGACCAGGATGAAGACGATGAAGGCGGTCAGGATCCAGGCCTGAACCGACAGGACGGTCGCCTTGAGCGACCGCGGCAGGTTCGCGCCGAACGTGGCTACGAGCGCGCTGAACAGGGCCAGGATCAGGATCCACAGGAGCATGGAGCCCTCGTGGTTCCCCCAGACGCCGGAGATCTTGAAGATCAGCGGCTTGGCCGAGTGCGAATTCTCGAAGACGTTGAGGACCGAGAAATCGGAGCGCACATAGGCGACCGTGAGCACGGCGAACGCCAGCCCGATCAGAAGGAACACCAGACCCGCCACGGGTTCGGCCACCCGCATCAGCTGCTCGTCGCGCAGCCGGGCGCCCACCAGCGGCACGGCCGACTGGACCAGCGACAGGGCCAGGGCCAGGACCAGCGCGTAGTGGCCGAGCTCGTTCAGCATGTCGCTCGCTCCTCGTAATCGGGTCCGTCGGAGGATCTCATCCGGCCGCTACTGTGTAACCGTCCCGGATTCGTAATAGTGGTTCTGCTCCTTGAGCGCGTCGGCGACTTCCTTGGGCATGTAGTTCTCATCGTGGCGCGCAAGCACCGTATCGGCCCGGAACACGCCGTCCTGAAGCACGCCCTCGGCGACGACGCCCTGCCCTTCGCGGAACAGGTCCGGCAAGATGCCCGTATAGCTGACCGTGACGGCGTCGGCAGTGTCGGTCACGCGGAAGGTCACCGTGGTCCCCTCGCCCCGATCGAGCGAGCCGTCCTCGACAAGTCCGCCGAGCCGGATGCGGCGGTCGGGATCGGAATGCATGGCGACCAGCTCGCTCGGCGTCTTGAAGTAGGCGACCTTGTCGCCCATCGCGGCGAAAACGAGCCCGACGGCGGCGGCCAGAACCGTGCCCACCACGCCGATGAAGGTCAGCCGCCTCTGCTTTCGTGTCATCGTTGCCCAATCCGTCGGACGCTGTCCCGGCAGCGGGAGACCACGCTTCCAGGCCCGGTCACAGTTCCGGAGGCTGTTGCATTCGCGCGGAACCACCGGAACGAACAGCACCAGCCCTACAGATACCAAATAGAACCGTTATTGATTTAGGCCAAGATCCCGTTCCGTCTCGTCGATGCGCGCTTCTGCCTCAGGGTCGCCGGAGAAGGCAGCCCTGGCGCTATCGGCCGCGGACCGGGCGTCGTCGGGCTGCCCAAGTACCTGATAGGCCCGCATGAGGCGGATCCACTCGTCGACGGAGCCGCCTTCGCTCTCCAGCCGCGCGGCCAGACCGCTCACCATGCCCTCGATCATGGCACGACGGTCGGACGCGTTCATTTCGCCGGCGGCCTCGACCTGCTCCGCACTCGGGCCCGGCAGGCCCGGCGCTGCCGTCTCTCCGCCGAGCGCCGCCAGCTGCTGCTGGGCGATCGGCACCCACGGCTCGTTGCCATCGGCCGAAGCGATCAGGGCCTGCCATGCGGAAATCGCCGCGTCGGTGCGGCCGGCCTGTCCAAGCCCAAGCGCCAGGAAGAACCGCGGACGGACCGCCTGCGGATTAAGCTCCAGGGCCTGCTCGAACGCGGTGGTCGCCTCCTCCGTCACCACGCCGCCGCTGGCCTGCACGAGCGCCTCGCCGAGCCCGGCATAAAGGGTCGCCTGGTCACCACCGTCGAGCCGGATCGCGCTCTGGAATGCGGCCACGGCGTCATTGGCTCGTCCGGCCCTGAGATAGATCGGCGCGAGCACGGCCCACCCGCGACCGTCGTCCGGATTGTCGCCGAGATGGTCCTCCACCCGGGCGACCAGCGCCTGCAGGTCCCCGGACGCTTCGGCCTCGGCCATCCGTTCCGCGCGCGGCTGGTCCGGATATCCCGGATTGCCCAGAAGGCCGTAGACGACGACCGCCACCAGCGGCAGCGCAACCAGCGCCACCACCGCGACCACCCTTCGGCGGGTCACGGTCGAGGATCCGGCGCCCTTCTGGCGCTCCCTGGCCCGCAGCAGCCGGCGGGCGATTTCCGCGCGCGCAGCCTCGACTTCCTGCGCGCTGATCAGCCCGCGCTCGGCATCCCGGTCGAGTTCATCGAGCTGGGCCTTGTAGACGGCGACATCGGGATCGCTGGCGCCGGCCTCGTCGCCGCCCCTGCGGGCCAGGGGCACCAGCACCGCCAGGATCGCGACCGCGGTCAGAAGAACAGCCAGGCTCCAGAACAGCATCACCACACCTCGAAACGATCGGGCCCGGCATCATCCGCCAGCCCCAACAAGAGGCATAGCGTCCGTGGGTCAGGTGACAATCAGCCAGTCTCCTTCCGGGGCGCGGCATGCGGTCGCCTGGAAGCGCATCGGCTCGCCGCCTGCCGTGACCGTGTGGGTGTAGTCTCGGCAGCGCTGCGCATTCACCTGATAGGCCGGCCCGGGCAGCACCTCGCCGGAATGCTCGGTCTGTGGATTGCTCCAGGAGATCGCGGCGCCTGCCGGGGTGCGTTCCAGCGCCCGGAATTCGGCGCTGAGGGCGACCCGCCTGTCCTCGTCCGTCAGTCCGAGCGTCTGGTCGGTAACGATCAGCGAGCCGCGGACCTTATCGGCGTCCGCCGTCGCCGATCCCCCGTTGGCCGAACCGTCCGTCTGGCAGGCCGACAGCAGCGCGGCCGCGAAAAGCAGACCGGCGGCGCGGCAAAGATGAGTGCGGGCGCCCTGCCGGAGCGAGCGAAGAGAAGCGAATGCAATTGCCATGATATCGGTCTTGGAGAGGATCGCGACGGCCTGTGCCCACCTTGAGGGGCGCGATCTCTCTATACAAGCCCCTTGGCCGCAATGCGAACGCTCATGACCGGAAGGACGGCCCCAATCCACTGGCGCACCGCCCACAGCGCGCGATCACGAACCGATCAAATCCCCGGCAGCCGCACCTCCACCCGCAGTCCGCCCTCCGATCCGCTCTTGAGTTCCAGCGATCCGCCGTAGAGCCGCACGAGCTCGGAAACGATCGACAGGCCGAGCCCGCTGCCCGGCTTGCTCTCGTCGAGCCGGCGCCCACGCTGAAGCACCCGTTCGCGATCGCCTTCGGCAAGGCCCGGCCCGTCGTCCTCCACGACGATCTCGAACATCGCCCGGCCGGCGTCCGCGTCGACCGCGTCTCGGACGTCCACCATCACGTCCCGGCGCGCCCACTTGCATCCGTTGTCGACGAGGTTGCCGAGAAGCTCCATCAGGTCCTGGCGATCGCCCCGGAACCGGGCCGACGATCCCTCGCTGGCGCGCACCAGCACGCCCTTTTCTTCGTAGAGCCGCCGCATGGCGCGTGCGATCGAATCGACGACCGGCTGCACCGGCGTCACCGAGCCGATCACCTTCCGCTCCGCCGCGATCCGCGCCCGATCCAGATGATGCGCGATATGAACCTGCATCGCGTTCGCCTGCTCCTCCACCTTGCGCGCGAAAGGCGCTTCGGAGTCCCGGGCCTCGTTGAGGATGACGCTCAGCGGCGTCTTGAGCGCATGCGCCAGATTACCGACGTGGGTGCGGGATCGCTCGACGACCTCCCGGTGGCTGTCGAGAAGCTCGTTCAGTTCGCTGGCAAGCGGGGCGATCTCGCGCGGAAAGTCCCCGTCCAGCCGCTCCTTCTCGCCGACCCGGATCGCCTGCACCGACGAGCGGATGCGCTCCAGCGGCTTCAGCCCCACCTTGACCTGAAGAAGGATGGCAAGCACCAGCCCCGCCCCCATCGCGATGAGCGTCAGGGCCACCCGGGTTCCGAAGGCGGCCACGTCGGCGCGGATTTCGGTGGCGTCTCCGGCGACCGTCACCGCGTAGCGCACCCCGTCCGGCAACGCGATGACGCGGCTGACCACGCGCAGCGGATCGCCGCCCGGGCCGGTCACCGACGCCGTCTGCGCCTCGCCCGAAAGCGAGATCTCCGGAAATCCGTCGGGGAGTGCCAGGGTGTCGCCCGCCAGCGATCGGGAGGCCTGGATGACCGGTCCGCCGTCGGCAGGCGCCACGGACCAGTACCAACCCGACAGGGGCAGCCCAAAGCGCGGTTCGCCCAGGCTGCCGATCGGGTTGCTCTCGTCCGGCGGGCCGCCGCTGGCCAGTTCGGCCACGATCGTCTTGAGGTAGACGTCGAGCCGCTCGTCGAAGCCCCGCTCAACAGATTGGCGGTAGAGCGCAACCAGGATCACGCCGGCCACCAGGAGCGCGAGCGCGCTCCAGATCGCCGAGATCAGAAGAAGCCGGCGCGCGAGCGATCTAGTGCGCATTGTCGGTCGGTGCGGCTCCGGGTTCGGTGATGCGGTAGCCGAGCCCCCGGATCGTTTCGATCACGTCCGCCGATATCTTCTTGCGCAGGCGCCCGACGAAGACCTCGATGGTGTTGGAATCCCGGTCGAAATCCTGATCGTACAGATGCTCGATGAGTTCCGTCCGCGAGACCACCCGGTCCTTGTGCAGCATCAGATAGGCCAGCAGGCGGTATTCGTGCGAGGTCAGCTTGACCGGGTTGCCGTCGACGGTGACGCGGCCGGATCGCGTGTCCACCTCGACCGGCCCGCATGCGACCAGGTTGCTGGCGTGGCCGGCCGAACGGCGGACCAGCGCCCGCACGCGGGCCAGCACCTCCTCCATGTGGAACGGCTTGGCGACATAGTCGTCGGCGCCTGCGTCGATGCCGGCCACCTTGTCGCTCCAGCGGTCGCGCGCCGTCAGGACCAGAACGGGCATGGTCCGGCCATCCCGCCGCCAGCGCTCCAGCACGGAAATCCCGTCCATCACCGGCAGGCCGATATCCAGAATCACGGCGTCGTAGGGTTCGGTGTCGCCCAGATGGTGACCTTCCTCCCCGTCTTCGGCGAGATCGACCACATAGCCCGCATCGGTGAGCGCGGACTTCAGCTGGCGCGACAGATCCTGGTCGTCCTCAACGACGAGCACGCGCATCGCGATCTCCTCCGTTCACATCCGCGACCCGGATCGGGCGTCGAACGTGACGCGGGTCACCTGTCCGCCCTGGAGAACCGTCGCCACATAGACGAGGCGGCCGCCCTCATCGCACAGGTCCAGGCGCAGCAGCTCGCCGTTGACCTGTCCCTGTACCGCTCCCGGCCGGACGACCTGACCGCTCTGCACCGCCTGGCGCTGCTGGTCGGGCGACAGACAGGCCGCCTGGGCCGCGGGTGCGGCCAGGACCACGAGAAGGACAAGGAGGATGCGGCGAAACCGGGTCATGGTGATCGTCTAGCGCGATCTCGCTGAACGGTCCATGAACGGTGGATTCATCGCCCGGACAGATCCTGTGGCGCGGTCTTGTGGCACTGGGAGCCTTCCAGAGACGCCGGATGGCCTGCCGTTAACGATCGCACCGGCGGCTGCATCGCTTTTTGCCAAGGTTTCCGCGACAATGCGGATGTCTGGGCGGGAGCCTTCGAAGCCGCCACCGTGGACCGCAACCGACCGGACCCGATGGGTCCGGGGGCGGGTCCGGTGCGGCTCGGCCGATCGGGAGTGGGCCGGTGAGCGTGAACGACGACATCGAGTTCATCGTCGGACCGGGAACCGTGGTTTCCGGAGCTTCGATCCGCGTGAAGGGTACCGCCCTCATCTCCGGACGGTTTGAAGGCGACTTGTCGGCCGACAGAACCATCATCGCCGCTACCGGCGTGTTCGCCGGCACCCTGTCCGGATCCCGCCTGGAACTCCATGGAGGCTTCGACGGCGATGCCTCCCTCGGCGAGCAGGCGCTGCTTGGAGCGAGCGCACGCTTTTCGGGGACCCTGAGCTATCGGCAGTTGGTCGTGGAATCGGGCGCCCGGCTGGTCGGGGCCGTCGCGCCTCTCGACGAAGCCGGGCAACTCGAGCCGCTTCTCCGGCAGCCATCCGAACCATCCGATGACCCGCCTGCCTCCAATCCTCCCGACGCGGCCCCAGAGCCCGAACCGGCCGGCGAGCCCGATGCGGACCGACCCTCCGAGACCCCGCGCGCCGCGTCAGGATCCAAGCCGCGCCAGTCCGCCAATCGGACCACCGGGAAGCCGAAGAGCGCTGCGTCCGCCAAGACAGCGACCGGACGGCGGTCGCGCACTGGAAGCCGCAAGACGGCGGACGCCCCTTCCGGCGGCAAACCCAAGACCTGAGTCAGGGAAGGACATCGATCGTGACGATGACAAGGATCGTTCTCGCCGGCCTTGCGGCCGGCATCGTCGGCGCGTGCACGCCGGGCGGAGATGCACCTCAGTCTCCCCGGACCGGACTTGCCAATCCGGCCTCGGTCTACTGCCTCGAACAGGGCGGGGAGCTGGTTCCGGTCGACACGCCGGCGGGGGTCTCAAACGACTGCGTTCTGCCGAACGGCGAGACGATCGACGAGTGGACCCTCTATCGGCGCGACCATTCCGGATAAGTTCCGTCCGGCTTACACCAGCCACGCACAAGCTTCCTTGTCTCACAATGTCTGGCAACGGGTGGCAGGCCGGCCGTCGGCGCGCGCGGATAGCGTTTCCGGCGCTCCGACTGATCTCCTGGCATCCGAGGTGGGGAGCCGGCTTTTCGCGTTCGCTTGATTTCCCGCCAATTGTCGAGAGGGAAACAGCCGCCGTCGGGACGTCGACGGGGGTCATTCATTTCGCGCCGACCCTGCTGTTCGCCGGGCGTCGCAACAGGATCGATATCATGTCCATCAAACAGAAAATGCTGTTCCTGGTCGGAGGCGCGCTCCTGACCTTCGTCCTTATTCTCGGGCTCAACTTCCGCGCCACGATCAACACGATGATGGAAGACCGGCGCGCCCTGATTCAGAGCCAGGTCGAAGCCGCGTACAGCATCGCGCAATCCTACGAGCAGCGCGCAGCATCGGGCGCCATGTCGGAGGAAGAAGCCAAGCGGGCTGCCGCGGACTCCCTCAGGTCGATCCGCTACGGCAACGGCGACTATATCTTCGTGAGCTCGTCCGATCCCGCGACCTTCGGCACCACGATCATCCACCCGAGCGACAAGGTCCAGGGCAAGAACCTGATGGACATCGACCCGGTCAAGTTCGCCTTTTCCGGCGAGCTGGTCGAGCAGGGGCTCAAGGGCGGCGGCTTCGTGAACTACGAGTTCCCGCGGCTGAACGAAACCGAAGCGTCCCCCAAGATCGGCTATGCGCTCGATTTCGCGCCCTGGCACTGGTCGATCGGATCGGCGCTCTATGTCGACGACCTTTATGCGGAGATCTGGAACAAGGTCATCAACACCCTGTTCTGGACCGTCCCGCTCTTCCTGCTGATCGCGGGCGCGGCGCTCTATCTCACCAACTCCATCACGAAGCCGCTCGGTGCGATCACGGGGTCGCTGCGTCGTCTGGCCGAGGGGGACATGGGCGTTGAGATCCCGGGGACGGGCCGGCGCGACGAGATCGGCCAGATGGCCGAGGCGGCCGAAGTCTTCCGCGAGGGCATGATCCAGGCCAAGGATCTGGCCGAGGCCCAGGCCGCCGAGCAGACCGTCCGCGAGGAGCGCGCCCGCCGCATCGAGGACCTCACCCAGCAGTTCGACGACAGCGCCGCCAAGCTGCTCGGCGCCGTCACCTCGTCGGCCGACGCCATGGAGCACAACGCCCGCGCCATGGCCCAGATCGCCGACGGGACCAACTCCCGCTCCGCGACCGTCGCAACCGCCGCCCAGCAGGCCTCCGCCAACGTCCAGAACGTCGCCTCGGCGACCGAGGAGCTCTCCGCCTCCATCCGCGAGATCGGCTCCCAGGTCTCCAAGTCCACCGAGATCGCGTCGCTCGCCGTCAGCGAGGCCACCAAGACCAACCGGCAGATCCAGGGCCTTGCCGCGGCCGCGGAAAGCATCGGCCAGGTCGTCTCCATCATCGCGGCGATCGCCGAGCAGACCAACCTGCTCGCCCTCAACGCCACCATCGAGGCCGCCCGCGCCGGCGAGGCCGGCAAGGGCTTCACCGTGGTGGCGGCGGAAGTGAAGGAACTGGCCAGCCAGACCTCCAAGGCGACCAAGGAGATCACCGACCAGATCAACGCCATCCAGGCCGAGACCCAGGTCTCCGTCTCCGCCGTCGACGCCATCGTGAAGACAGTCGAGGAGATGAACGACATCGCCTCCGCCATTGCCGCCGCGGTGGAGGAGCAGGGCGCGGCCACCGGCGAGATCACCCGCAACATCGAGCAGGCCTCCCGCGGCACCCAGGACGTGACGGAGAACATCGTCAACGTGTCCCAAGCCGCCGGCGAGACCAAGACCGCCGCGACCGACGTCACCGAGGCCGCCTCCACGGTCACCCGCGACGCCAGCGCCCTGCGCATGGAGGTCGAGCGCTTCCTCTCCGGCGTCCGCGCCGCCTGAGCCGGCCCCGCTCCGGGCCAGGCCTCCAAAACACGACACGCAAATACGAAGGGCGGCCAAACGGCCGCCCTTTTCGCATGACCGCGCCGGACCCATGCCCGGAGCCTTCCGCCGCCGGAGCATTCTGCGGCACGGCGCGCGATGAGAGGAATGCGCGACCTGAAGCCGGGTTTTCCGAGCAGGCGCCCTGAGCACCGTGACTCGCGATGTCGGTGGCTGCTCGACCGTCAGCGATCGGACTTCACCGAGATTTTATATTAGAAGAACTTGATACTAAGGAAAATCTTGTCGCTTTTCGGCCACTGTCCTCCAAAATGTCGTGCCGCGAGTGCCAAGCCTCTCCAGTATTCGTTGATTAGACGGCTCTAGACCGCCTTGATTTCTCCGTCAGGCGTGCGGCGCTCCCATACGGTGCGGTGGCCGTGGTCGGCGTGGAGGGGATGGGCTGGATGTCGGTGTTCGTGGGGAGTGCGCCGGGTGACCGGCGTTGCGTATCGGTGAACGGTGAGCCATCCGGTCGCCCCTTACGCGCAGCGGCGCGGTCCGGAAAGCCCCGCTCTGGGCTCTTCTATGCTCTGGCGGTTCTTGCCTTCTCCGAAATGCCCGCCCTTGCCGACGGCGGTCGCGGCGGCAATTCCAGCACCGGAAACGCGGGAGGGGCCGGCGGGACCTCGAGCGCGACCGGTTCCGGCGGCCCCGGCATTGCCGGCGTTGGCGGAGGTACCGCCGGAACGTTCGGCGGCGGCGGCGGCGGTGGTGCCGGAACGTCCGGAGGCAGTGGCGGCGCGGGGCCCGGCAGTGGCGGCGGCTCAGGCGGCAGCTCAGCGGGCGCGAACGGAGGCACTCCCTTGGGCGGCGGCGGCGGTGGTGGCGGCGGCGCCCATGGCGTCGTCACGACCTCGGCGCCGGGCACGGCCACCGGCGGCAATGGCGGCGATGGCGGCACTGGCCCTGGTACCGGCGCTGATGCCGCCGGTGGCGGCGGCGGCGGAGCCGGCGGATACGGCGCCGTCTTCACCGGAGCCGGGCCGGCCGTCATCATCGGCGCGGCGACGCTCACCGGCGGCGCGGGCGGCCGCGGCGCCCAGGGTGGCTCAGGGATCGGTGCCGGCTCCGGGCGGGGGGGTGGCGGCGGCGGCGGTGACGGCGGTCGCGGCCTCGAGATCACGCAGCCGGGAACCCTGACCATCGAGGGCACGATCGACGCAGGCGCCGGAGGCGACGGTGGCAATGCTCTGGCCAGCGGCTCCAGCGTCGGTGGAGTCGGTGGCGCGGGCGGTGCCGGCGGCGCCGGCCTTAACGCCTCCCAGGCGGTCATGCTGACCATCTCCGGGAGCATCGCCGGCGGCACCGGCGGCACCGGCGGCGACGGCGGCAGCGGCACACCGGCGGGGGCGGCCGGGGACGGCGGCGCGGGCGGCACCGGTCTTTCGTTCGGTTCGACCGCGACGGTGACGATCGCCGGCTCCGGCGCGGTCCGCGGCGGCAACGGAGGAGCCGCCGGAACGCAGGCTTCAGGGGGCGCTGCGGGATCGGCCGGCGCGGGCGGCGTCGGCATCAGCGGTGAGGGACTGAGCGTCACCATCGAGACCGGCGGGACCGTGGCCGGCGGCCTCACCGGTGGCGCGGCGACCCGCGCGAACGCGATCGAGTTCACCGGCGGGACGAATCGGCTGACGGTTCAGGCGAACCCGAGCATTCTGGGCAACGTCGTCGGGGGCGGGACCTCCGATACGCTCGAACTCGCAGGCTCGAGCAATGGGACGTTCAACGTCTCGTTCGTGGGACCGGCCACGCAGTTCCGCGGCTTTGAGGCTTTCGAGAAGTCCGGCACGAGTACCTGGACGGTGAGCGGAACGACGACGGAGACGACGCCGTGGACGATCGCGGCGGGGACGCTGTCGATCGCCGACGGGGCATCACTCGGTGCAGCGGCGGGGACCTTGACGCTCAACGGCGGTACCCTGCGGGTGAGCAACTCGACGACCGTCTCCAACCCGATCGCCGTCGGCGCCGCCAACGGCACCGCCAACGTTGCGACCGGGGCCTCCGCCTCGGCGTCGGGCGCCGTGTCGGGAAGTGGAACGCTGACCAAGTCCGGCCCTGGTAGCCTCGTTCTCACGGCCGACAGTTCGGGTTTTACCGGCAGCACCAACGTGACGGGCGGTGTGCTCGAGGTGACCGGCGGGCTCGGCGGTGCGATCGCGGTTGGCGGAGAGCTGCAGCTGAACCAAAGTTCCGACCGAGTCTTCGCCGGCGCCCTCTCCGGATCCGGCGCAATCAGCAAGCAGGGGGCCGCGACAACGACCCTTTCGGGCGATTCGTCGGGCTTTGCCGGTACCACAACAGTTTCGGCCGGAACGCTGACCGTGACCAACGCGCTCGGCGGCAATCTGAACATCGGTGCGGGGAGCGCTTTGGAGCTGGCCCCGTCGGCCGACCGGACGTTCGGCGGAACTATCTCCGGCACGGGCACCCTGTCCAAAACCGGAACCAGCGCGTCGACGCTGTCGGGCACCAGCGGGTCGTTCGCAGGCACCACCACCATTTCGGGCGGCTCCCTTCTGGTCAATGGCACGCTGGGCGGTGCTTCGTCGTCGGTCCAGGTCGCCTCCGGGGGCACGCTCGGCGGCACCGGCGCGGTCGGCGGCACCGTGACTGTGCAGTCCGGCGGCACACTCTCGCCGGGCGCGAGCCCGGGCACGCTGACGGTGAACGGCGACCTGACGCTGACGTCGGGCTCGACCACGCTGTTCGAGCTGAACACGCCGGGCGTTTCAGGCGGCGCCACCAACGATTTCGTCTCGGTCGGCGGCAACCTGACGCTCGCCGGCACGCTGCAGGCCCAGGTCGGCTCGGCCGGCTATTACAATCTCTTCGGTTACGGCGGCCTGTTCGGCGGCTCCTTCGATACGGTGACCGTCAGCGGCGTGCCCGGTTCGACCGACACCGTCGATACGTCGGTCGCGGGCCAGATCAATCTGCAGGTGCTCGCGCCCGGCCAGTCGATCGGCTTCTGGGACGGGTCGAACACGACCGCCAACGGGGCGGTCGACGGAGGGTCGGGAACCTGGGACGGAACGACCACCAACTGGACGTCCAGCAACGGGTCCACCAACACGATCTGGGGATCGTCTGTCGGTGTCTTCGCCGGGGCGGCCGGTACGGTGACCGTGTCCGGCACCCAGTCCTTCGATACGCTTCAGTTCAAGACCACTGGCTACCAGCTGACCGGCGGCACGCTGGCGCTGTCGCCGGCGTCGGGCTCGGCCGGCACGCTCAACGTCGACGGCGGCGTGACGGCGACGATCGCCTCGGCGATTGCCGACGGCACGGGCACGCGGCTTTCCAAGCAGGGCACCGGCACGCTGGTTCTGACGGGAACGAACAGCTACACCGGCGGCACGCAAATCGCGGCTGGCACGCTGCAGGTGGCGTCGGACGGTGCGCTGGGTGCGGCCGCGGGCGCGCTGACCATGTCCGGCGGCACATTGGCGACCACGTCGACCTTCACCTCGGCGCGCGCGGTTAGCCTGACGGCCACGACGGGCGGCTTCGCGCCGGCCTCCGGCACGACGCTGACGCTGTCGGGTCCTGTCACCGGGTCCGGCGCGCTGGGCATGACCGGCTCCGGCACGCTGCGGCTGACCGGTGCGAACGCCTACACCGGCGGCACCAACGTGTCGGCGGGGCGGCTGGTCGGCGACACCGGTTCGATCAAGGGGAACATCGCCAACGCCGGCACGGTGGAGTTCGCGCAGGCCAGCGACGGCACCTTCGCCGGCACCATCGGCGGCCTGAACGGGACCAGCGGGCAGATGGTGAAGTCCGGTGCGGGCACGCTCAGGCTTACCGGCGCGAGCAGCCTGCCCTGGTCGATCGAGCAGGGTTCGATCTCCACGACCACGCTCTTCACGGGCGACGTGATGGTCGCGGCGGGCACCTCGCTGACCTTCGACCAGAGCTCTTCCGGAACCTACGACGGAGTGATCAGCGGGTCCGGCAATGTTCTGTTCGAGGGCGGCGGTAGCGTCGCCCTGGCCGGAAATTCGTCCGGCTTCGCCGGGACCACCACGGCGCGCGACTTCGCGCTCACCCTGACGCTGGGCGGCAACACGCTCGGCGGCAATCTGCTGCTCGGCTCCGGCGGCCGGCTTGCCGGCAACGGCACGGTGGGTCCGACGGTGGTCCAGAGCGGCGGCACGATCGCGCCGGGCAACTCGCCGGGGACGATCACGGTCGCGGGCAATCTGACCTTCCAGCCGGGGTCGACCTACGAGGTGGAGACGGAGCCGGGAAGCAGCGTGTCGGACCTGATCGCCGTCACCGGCACGGCGACGCTCGCCGGCCGGGTGCTGCATGTCGGGCCGGACGGCACCTACGCGCTCAGTTCCGGCTACACGATCCTGACGGCGGATGGGGGGGTGGTCGGCACCTTCGACGACGTGTCCTCGACGCTCGCCTTCCTCGATCCGTCGCTCGCCTACACGTCGAACGCCGTGACGCTGAACCTCACCCGCAACGACATCGGCTTTACCGACATCGCCGACACGGCGAACCAGCGCGCCTCGGGCTCCGGCATCGAGAGCCTGGGTATGGGCAACGCCGTCTACGACGCGGTGGCGCGCCTCGACGCGCCGACCGCGCGCCAGGCCTTCGATGCGCTCTCCGGCGAGATCCACGCCAGCCTGAAGACCGGCCTCGTCGAGGATTCGCGCGTCGTCCGCGACGCGGCGATGGCCCGGATCCAGCAGGCCTTCTCCGCCCTCGGCGGCAATGGGGCCGACAGCGTCGCCTATTCCGGCAACGGCGCGATCGCCGCCCCGGCACCTTCCGGCTCGGCGTTCTCCGCCTGGGGCGAGGGCTTCGGCTCGTGGGGCTCGTCCGACGGCACCGGCAACGCGGCCAAGCTCGACCGGGACACGGCGGGCTTCCTGGTGGGCGGTGACGCGGCCATCGGCTCGATCGGCCGGGCCGGCTTCCTCGCCGGCTACCAGTCCTCCAGCTACGACGCCGACGCGCGGTCGTCGTCCGCCGACGCCACGCTCTACCATCTCGGCGCCTATGGCGGCACGGCCTGGCACGGGCTCAACCTGCGCGCCGGCGCGGCGTACTCGTGGGCCGACATCGACACGGCGCGCACGGCCGCCTTCACCGGCTTTTCCCAGTACCTGACCGGCTCGACCAATGGCGGCACGGCCCAGGTGTTCGGCGAGGCGGGCTACGAGGTCCTGACCGGGCCAGTGGCGCTGGAGCCGTTCGCGGGGCTGGCCTATGTCGCAGCCTCCACCGACGGGTACACGGAAACCGGCGGATCGGCCGCGCTCTCCGTCCAGAGCGACACGACGGAAGTCACCTACACGACGCTCGGCATCCGGGCCGGGGCGGACCTTCCGGTCTCCTTCGCCCGGGCGCGGGTGACGGGTCTGGTCGGCTGGCGGCACGCCTTCGGGTCGCTCGATCCGGCGGCGACCAACGCGTTCGCCGGCGGCTCGGCGTTCACCGTCGCCGGGGTTCCGATCGCCGAGGACGTGGCGGTCCTCGGCGCCGGCCTCAAAGTGGATCTGGGCGCGGCCCCGAACCTGGGCATCGCCGGCGCGACGCTGGGCGTCGACTATGACGGCCAGTTCGGCTCCGGCGCCGTCGACAACTCCGTCACCGGACGGCTGACGGTCCGGTTCTGATC